>UQMC01000025.1 GCA_900542115.1 uncultured Oscillibacter sp.
CGGTTCATAGTTCTGCACGTTTTGTAATGCTAAGATAACATTTCAATTTTTAAATCGCAAGAGGTTTGGTTCATTTGTTACACGGTTGTAACATTGATTGCCGATAGTGGCGGTTCCTTTCCCGAGACGCAAAAAACTCCCCGCCGCGCAAAGCGCGACGGGGAGTTTAACGGCAGGGCTGTTTTTTTACTTCTTGCAGACAGCGATGATCTCGACCTCGCAAAGCAGCTTCTTGGGCAGCTCCTTCACGGCAACGCAGGAACGGGCGGGCTTGCCGGTGAAATACTTGCCGTACACAGCGTTGAACGCGGCGAAATCGCCCATATCGGCGAGGAAGCAGGTGGTCTTGATGACGTCCTCGAAGCCGAGGCCGTTGGCGGCCAGAATGGCCTTGATGCTCTGGCAGCAGCGCTCGGCCTGCTCCTCAATGGTGGTACCGACAACCTCGCCGGTGCCGGGCATCAGCGCGACCTGACCGGAGGCGAACAGGAAACCGTTGGCGGAGATAGCCTGAGAATAGGGGCCGATTGCGGCGGGTGCATCAGGAGTGCTTGTGTAATTCATAATGAGATACTTCCTTTCATATTATAATGGAATCAGCCTTGCTGAAAACGCATCTCCCGCTCCGCAAAGGACAGGGGGGCGGGAGCGCGTCCATATATCAAGTATAGCATTTCGCGCTGCGCTTTTCAACAGGCGTTTGGAAAAATCCGCCGCCCCTCCCACGAGGAGCGGCGGATTTTATAGAACAGATTAGACCAGCGTATCCAGAACAGACTTCAGGTCGGCGATGATATCCTCGGGGTCCTCCAGACCGATGGAGATACGGACCAGACCCTCGGAAATGCCGGAAGCCTTCAGCTCCTCGGGAGTGTAGGTGGAATGAGTCATGGAAGCGGCGTGCTCGACCAGCGTCTCGGCATCGCCCAGAGACACGGCGATGGTGCACAGCTGCAGCTTGTTCAGAGCGTTGGCAACGGCGTCACGGTCGGCCTTCAGCTCAATGGACATCATGCCGCCGTACAGCTTCATCTGCTTCTTGGCGATCTCGTGGCCCTCGAAGTCCTCCAGACCGGGATAATAGACCTTATCGATGGCGGGATGATCATGCAGGAACCGGGCAACCTTCATAGCGTTGGCGCTGTGGCGCTCCATACGGATGTCCAGCGTCTTGAGGCCGCGGGCGATCAGGAAGGCGTTGAACGGGCTCATAACGGCGCCGGTCATATCCTTCAGGCCGAACATACGGCACTTGCCGATGAACTCAGCGTCAGAAATCACGAAGCCCGCAATCACGTCGCCGTGGCCGTTGATGTACTTGGTAGCGCTGTGGACAACCACATCGGCACCCAAGGACAGGGGCTGCTGGATGTAAGGAGAGCAGAAGGTGTTATCCACGATAACGCGGATGTTCTTGTTGTACTCGTGAGCGATCTTGGCGACCTCAGCGATGTCAACCACCTTCAGAGTGGGGTTGCAGGGGGTCTCCAGATAGACAACCTTGGTCTTCTCGGTCAGAGCGGCTTTCACGGCAGCGAGATCGGCGAAGTCAACGAACTTCACGCTGACGCCGAACTTGGTCATGCCATGGTTCAGCAGAGCGAAGGTGCAGCCATACAGTGTGTCGCTGGCAACGATCTCGTCACCGGCCTCAACAGAACTCCACAGAGCGGAGGAGATAGCGCCCATGCCGGAAGCGGTAGCCAGAGCAGCCTCGCCGCCTTCCAGAGCAGCCAGCTTCTCCTCGACCTGAGTCAAAGAGGGGTTGCCCAGACGGGAGTAGATGTAGCCCTCTTCCTGACCGGCAAAGCGGGCACCGCCCTGCTGCACGGTATCAAACTCGAAGGTAGAGGTCTGATAGATCGGGGTGCACAGCGCGCCGACACCGTTATCGTGCTTACCGGCGTGAATCTGACGAGTAGCAAAGCCCATGTTCTTGCAATCCATAAATATGCCATCCTTTCTTTTCTCGGCCGGCAATGCCGGCAATTATTGTTATCGTTTTTCCCTTTACCGAAGCGGGGACCGCTGCCTTCCGGCGGAGAGAGAGGCCAGAGAATGAGGAGAGATGTACATGCGGGTTTTCTATGTGTACAATGCCGTAATTCATCGGTGACCCGCTCGGTGCTTTTGTTGTTTTCTACTATTAGAGTACCACAATCTGGCAAAAGGTGTTAGTAACTCTTTTTCGCAATCCATTCACAGTTTTTTTAATAATGGATTGACTTTTCAAAATACGGTTCCTATAATAACATTAAGTAAATTGGAAAAGGTTTCCAGCGCAGGCGGACTTTTTCGTGCCGTTTGTCTCTTGAGCATGGATTTTCCGTTGGGAACCGTTTTCTTTGATTTTTGGAGGGGAGGGAGTCCATGACATTCCAGCAGTTGACTTATGTGGTCGAGATCTCCAAGTGTGGCTCTATCAATAAGGCCGCCCACAAACTGTTCCTTTCTCAGTCCGGCATTTCCACAGCTGTCCGGGAGCTGGAAGAGGAGCTTGGCATCCGCTTTTTCGTCCGCAGCAACCGGGGCGTGGAGTTTACGCCGGAGGGCAAGGAATTTTTAGGCTATGCCGTGTCGCTCCTGGAGCAGAAACAGCGAATTGAGCGGCTGTACGGCGAGGCCCGCGCCACGGCGGCGCCGGTGCATTTCAGCGTATCCACCCAGCGCTATCCCTTTACGGAGGACGCCTTTTTGGAAATGCTCCGCCGGGCGCAGGATAACCGCTATCAGTTTACCATCAAGGAAACCGGCATGGATGGCGTCATCGACGATGTATATGACCACCGGGCGGACCTCGGCGTGATTTTCCTCACAAAGCTGACAGAAAAGATTATCTGCCGCCTGCTGGACGCCCGGGAGCTGACCTTTCATGAGCTGGCAGCCGTTCCGCCCTGCGTCTTTGTGCGGAAGGGACATCCTCTCACCAAGCTGGAGCACATTACGGAGGAGGATTTGGACGGATACCCCTACAGCTCCTTTGAGCAGGCACAGGGCGTTGCCGTGGATTTCGCTGAGGAGTGCCAAATGGTCTCCATGCGGAAGCCCTCCAAGTGCATCATTGTCAACAACCGCTCCACCGCCATGAACGTCCTCGCCAATACGGACGCCTTCAGTACCGGCAGCGGCCTTCTGGTCAAGGACCTGTCACCTGCCGGTGTAGTGACGATTCCGCTGGAGGCCAAGGATCCGGTCCGGTTGGGCTGGATTGCCCTGAAAAACGCAAAGCTCTCTTCCCACGCTGAGGAGTTTGTTCATCTGCTGGAGGCATCAATTCAGCGCTCTATCGCCTATACCTCACAAGTCCACGAACAGCTTTCCGCCGAAAAGGGCTGACGCATCCAACATTTTTTATAATGAAAAAGATGGCCGCTGCAATACGGCCTTAAAAAAGCGCGGTACCGGCCATTTGGCCGGTACCGCGCTTTTGAGAGTAGGAGAGTCGGAGTATAATCGGGGGAGAGAATAGCCTTTACAGACTTTACTGCTTTTTTTACTGGTTGGCCTCAGCGGCTTCCTTTTCCATAAGGGCCTTCTTGGCAGCCACGTTGGACTCAGCGCAGTCATACTCCCAGTTCCAGGGGTCCTTGCGGCAGACGCCATCGGCAAAGGGGATAAAGATGGACAGGAGGCCAAAGGCAGCCAGGAACCAGCAATACCACAGAGAGCCAAGGATGTTGGCGCCGCTGATAACGGAACCGTTGGTCACAGTGGCATTGCACAGAGCGGCAGCGGTCAGAAGCTGTGCGCCGTAGGGGATAATACCTTGGAACACACAGGAGAACACATCCAGCAGGGAAGCCGTGCGGCGGGGGTCCACCTTGTACTCATGAGAGACCTGACGGGCCATGTCGCCAGCCACGATGATAGCCACGGTGTTATTCGCAGTAGCGCAGTCGCAGAGGGAGACCATAGCGGCAATGCCCACCTGAGCGGACTTGTTGCCCTTCATAACATTGTGCAGCTTCTGGATGATCCACTCAATGCCGCCATTCTTGGCAATCAGCTCGGAAAGGCCGCCGCACAGCAGGGTCAGGAAGAAGACCTCGTTCATGCCGCAGAAGCCGTTGTAGATCGCCTGAGCAAAGCCAGCTAGATCCATGGAGCCGGTGGCAATACCCACAATACCAGCAGCGAAGATGCCGATGGTCAGCACCAGAAACACGTTCATGCCCACCAGAGCCAGAATGAGAACCAGCAGATAGGGAATGACCTTGATGAAGCTGTAGGACAGGTCGCCCACAGCGGTCACGGTCTCGGGACGACCCACCAGCAGCAGAACTACGATGGTAAGAATGGCTGCAGGCAGTGCAATCATGAAATTCACGCGGAACTTATCGCGCATCTCGCAGTGCTGGCTGCGGGTAGCGGCGATGGTGGTATCGGAGATCATGGAGAGGTTATCGCCGAACATTGCGCCGCCGATCACGGCGCCCAGAACCACCAGCAGGTTCAGACCGCCCTTTTCCGCAACGCCGACAGCGATGGGAGTGATGGCGGAGATGGTACCCATGGAGGTGCCGGTTGCCGTACCCATGAACGCGCCGATGATAAACAGGCCGGCGGCCAGGAACTGAACAGGAACGAGGCTCAGGCCCAGATTGACGGTAGCGTCACGGCCGCCCATCTCAGCGGCCACGGTGGCGAACGCGCCAGCGAGGATGTAAATGATCAGCATGGTGAGCACATCCACGTTGGCGGCTCCCTTGGCGAACGTATCAAACTTTTCATTGATGCTGCCCTTGAACATGATGAATGCCACCAGAACAGCAAGGAACATTGCCGTAACAGAGGGGAACTGATAGAATGCCATTTCAACGCCCTGCGCCTGATAGATGAGGCCGGCGCCCATGTAAACAACGATAAAGATCAGGAACGGGATCAGCGCAAGACCATTGGCTTTTTTGCTGTTTAGAGTATTGCCCATGTGGGTTCCTCCTTCTTGTTCTTTCACGATTTTGTTGCTACGTCTTGGTTTCCAGTTGTCTCTTAGCACAAACAGGTTCGGATTCCTCTCTCCTCTATTGTGAGTATAGCACAATTTGTGAACAAACTGTTACTGTTTATTTTCTATAACCGGCTATCACCTCAACGATAGCCGCTCCGCAATTTCAGAGCGGCTTTTCCTGATTTTCCGCGCATGGGCGGCGGCGCCGTGCTGCCCATTTCCACGCTTCCATTTTATAGGAGATACCCGGTCGGCTCCTGTCGAGATCCGTCGGCCCGTAAAATAAAATCAGGGCGGTGCTTGCAGAGAGCGCCGCCCTATACGAATTTGCAGTTCGGAACCTTAGCCCAAGATAACCGCCTTCAGCTCCGCCGTTGTGTCCGCCAGCACATCCGCCCCGGCGTCCACTAAATTTTCCCGGCTGCGGAAGCCCCACGTCACGCCGCAGGCCCGCAGTCCGGCGTTGTGCCCGGTGTGGATGTCCACATCGCTGTCGCCTACCATCAGGGTCTCGCCGGGCTCTGCCCCCAGCCTTTCCATAATGCCCTTTGCCACGCCGGGGTCCGGCTTCACCGGCGTTCCCGGGATATTTCCCCGGACCAACCGGAATATTCCGGGGAAGTAGTGCTCCACGATGACCCGGCTGAACTCGTCCGCCTTGTTGGAGCACACCGCCATCTGAAGCCCCCGGTCATGCAGCTCCCGCAGCAGCTCCGGGATGCCGGGGTAGGGGTGTGTGCTCTCCATGTTGTGTGCGCCGTAATAGCGGTTGAACTGATGCAGCGTATTCGCCAGCATCAGGGGACTGCGGGCGTTTTCCGGTGAAAACCGCTCGACCAGCTTCGGAATCCCGTTTCCCACCATGGACTCCACTTCCGCCACGGTATATTCCGGCCAGTCATTTTCCCGGCAGACATAATTGGCGGCAGCCGCCAGATCACTGATGGTGTCCAGCAGCGTACCGTCCAAATCAAAAATAACAGTACGATACATCATGCGTTGCCTTTCCTGTTTCTCCGCTGCGGCGCAAAGCGCACCGCCGTATTCCTATTTGTATAAATTTCCTATTGAATTACTTCGTTTTTAAAAAGTGCCGCCAGACTCTCGGTAAAGGGCGGATAGCAGATGCCCTTTTCCGTCACGATACCGGTGAGCAGGCTGTGGTCCGTCACATCAAAGGAGGGATTGAAGCACTTGACCTCCGGCAGAGCCATGGGCTTTTCGTACCAGAGACTTTTGATCTCATCACCGTCCCGCAACTCAATGGGGATATGCGCCCCATCCGGGCAGCTCATGTCAATGGTAGAGGTGGGCCCCAGCGTGTAAACCGGGATGCCATAATACTTCGCCAGAATGGCTACGCCGCTGGTGCCGATCTTGTTGGCAAAGTCGCCGTTGGCGGCAATGCGGTCACAGCCCACAAAGCAGGCCTGCACCCAGCCGTTTTTCATCACCATAGAGGCCATGTTGTCGCAGATAAGGGTCACATCCACCCCCGCCCGCTGCAATTCATAGCTGGTGAGCCGGGCGCCCTGCAAAAGCGGACGGGTCTCGTCGGCGAATACCTTCACCCTCATGCCACGCTCCGCCGCTAAAAAGAACGGCCCCTGTGCCGTGCCGTATCGGGAGGTAGCCAGCGGCCCGGCATTGCAGTGGGTCAAAACACCGTCTCCCTCGTGGAGCAAACTCAGTCCATACTCGGAAATGGCCTTGCACTTGGCAATATCGTCCTCGTGAATTGCCACGGCCCGCTGGTACAGCGCGTTCAGCAGCGTCTCCCGGTCCTCGCTTCGGTGGGCCTGCGCCGTTTTCATCATTTCGCCCAACGCCCAGCGGAGATTCACCGCCGTGGGCCGCGCCGCGCCCAGAAGCTCTGCGTCCACGCTGAGCTTCCGCAAAAATACCTCGGTATCCTTTGCGTCGATATCCCGGGCCAGCCGGTACAGGCAGTACCCCGCGCAGATGCCGATAGCCGGTGCGCCCCGGATGCGGAGCTTTTTGATGGCCTCTACCATCTCCTCCGGCGTCCGCAGCTCGATCTCCCGCTCCTCGTTGGGAAGAAGCGTCTGGTCAATGATGTACAGCCGCTCCGCCGCCTTATCATAGCGGATGTTCTGCACATGGGTCACCTTGCGAATATTCTCGTCCATATCCCGTCCTCCTTACACGCGGAGGATACGCCCCTCCTTGCGGGGCTTGTCACCCAGAACCGGCGCATCGGTATAGCCCAAGATGCAGTTGCCGACACCCTTCCACGTCTCGCCAAGGCCCCACTTCTTCAGCAGCGCCTTGCCCTCGGGCCGTTCAAAGGTCTCGATGGCCCGGTTGATCCAGCAGGAGCCCACGCCCAGCGCCGCCGCCGCGTTCATCAGGTTCCCCATGACAAGGGCGCCATCCTGAAGCCAGCAGGGGTATGTGCTGTCGGACAGCACCACCACCGCCATCGGCGCGCCGTAAAAGGGATGTCCGTCGGCATCGCCGAACAGCTCCGCGTTCACCCGCTCCAGCAGTGCCAGCGTCTCACGGTCCTGCACCACTACCAGCTTGGTGCTCTGGAGATTTTTCGCGGAGGGTGCGTAAATGCCCGCCTCCAAAATGGCGTTCAGGTCCTCCTCCCGGACAGGCTCCGGGCGAAAGCTGCGGATGCTGCGGCGCTCCTTTAAAATCTTCAGTGTCTCGTTCATGCTCGTTGCTCCCTTTCTCAAATGCTCCGGTGCTTCGCCGGGCGCTTTTTTCATTCTGCGGCTATTGTATCACGCTTTTTTCAAATCGCCAACGGTTATTTCGCCAAAATGCTCCCCCGGCCGCTTTTTTAACGGCTCAGACAGATGTTTACATTTTAACCATTGAACCGCCCGGTCCACGCCTTTATAATAAAGTCATCAAATCCGCGATCTGATATTGGAAGGAGACCCACTATGGAACAGACTATGCTGAACGTCACCGTAAACGGAAGCACTCGCCAATACCCCGCCGGGACGCCGTTTCGCGTCATTGCTGCCGACCATCAGGCTGAGATTCCCCGCGATATTCTGCTGGTAAACCGGGATGGCAAGCTCCGGGAGCTGCACAAAGTACTGGACCGGAACTGCGCACTGTCCTTCATCACCGCCGCCGACAAGCCCGGACGCCAGACCTATGAGCGCAGCGCCATTTTGCTGATGCTGAAGGCCTTTTATGATACGGTAGGCCGGGAAAATGTGGAGCGAATCACGGTGGAGTTCTCCCTGAGCAACGCTCTGTTCTGCCGCGCCAAGGGGCAGTTCACGCCGGATAAGGCTCTGCTGGAAAGGGTAGAGGCCCGGATGCGGGAGCTCGCCGCCCAGGCGCTGCCCATTGAAAAGCGCTCCGTCAACATTGACGATGCCGTAGCCATGTTCCGCGCCTGCGGCCTTGAGGACAAAGCCCGTCTTCTGAGCTACCGCATCAACTCCCATGTAAACGTCTACACGCTGGACGGTTTTACGGATTATTTCTACGGCTATATGGTGCCGGACACCGGCTATCTCAAATGGTTCGCACTGGAGCCCTTTGCCGATGGCTTCATTCTCCGTCTGCCGGATCAGGCAGACCCGGAAAAGTTAGGGGACTTCAAGCCCCCCATGAAGGTCTTTCAGGCCATGCACGAGGCTGAGGACCTCTCCGCAGTACTCCACATCTCCGATGTAGGGGAGATGAACGATGTCATCTCCCGGGGGCAGGCCACACAGATGATTCTCTCCCACGAGGCCATGATGGAAAAGCAGATCGGCGACATCGCCCACGAGATCGCCGCCCGGAAGGGCGTTCGCTTCGTGATGATCGCGGGCCCGTCCTCCTCCGGCAAGACCACGTTCTCCCATCGTCTTTCCACCCAGCTCATCGCCTGCGGTCTGCGGCCCCATGCCATCGCCACGGATAACTATTTCCGCAACCGTGCGGACACCCCCCGGGACGAGCGGGGCGAATACGATTTTGAGTGTCTGGGCGCCATGGACGTGGAAGGCTTCAACCGGGACATGAACCGCCTTTTGAACGGCGAGACCGTGGAGATGCCCACCTATAACTTCATCAAGGGTGTCCGGGAGTACAACGGTGAGACACTGACGTTGGGGGAGAACGATGTGCTGGTCATTGAGGGCATCCACTGCCTGAACGATGAATTTTCCAAGGCGCTGCCCAAGGAGAGCAAGTACCGCATCTACATCAGCTGCCTGACCACCCTGAATGTGGATGACCACAACCGCATCCCCACCACAGACGCCCGTCTGCTGCGCCGTATTGAGCGGGATGCCCGCACCCGGGGCTACGGTGCCCGGGCCACCATTAAAATGTGGCCCTCCGTCCGCCGGGGCGAGGAGGAAAACATCTTCCCCTATCAGGACAGCGCCGACACCGTGTTCAACTCCGCCCTGATCTACGAAACAGCCCTGCTGAAGCCCTATGTGGAGCCGCTGCTGTTCGGCGTGCCCCATGACTGCCCGGAATATCTGGAGGCCAAGCGGCTTTTGAAATTCCTGAACTACTTCCTGCCCCTGCCGGCGGACAACGTTCCCAAGACCTCGCTGCTGCGGGAGTTCGTGGGCGGCGGCTGTTATAAGACCTGAACCATACCCGCACTGCGCCGGGACTGCCTGTCGGCAGCCCCGGCGCTTTTTTCGCCCGCTCAAGGTCCCCCGGCGCATAAGCCCCCGCCTCCCCGCATAGGATGAACCAACAAAAGGCGGGGAGTGTTGTGCTTTGAAGGGAAACATGGAGGAGCGGGCCGAGCGCCTTGCCCTTTACATCATAGAAAACCGGACCACGGTCCGCGCCGCCGCTGCCAAATTCGGAATCAGCAAATCCACGGTACATAAGGATATCTCCGAGCGGCTGCCGCAGTTCAACCGCACGCTGTATCTTCAGGTCAAGGAGGTGCTGGACGTCAACAAGGCCCAGCGCCATATCCGGGGCGGCATCGCCACCCGGAAAAAATACCGGGGCGCGTAGCGCGGAAAGGGGAGACGTTCATGGCTGTACGCAACAACAACTGCTGCCGGCCAAATCCGCCGCAGGAGCCTGCCGTGCCACCGCTGCCCGTGGCGGAAACAGCGGCGGAGCCGGTGATGCGCCGCTGGCCCCACCCCATTGCGGAGGCGGACACCCAACCGGAGGAAACGCTGTCCGCGGCGCTGTGCCGCATCGACTGCGAGCTGGCCCGCCAGACCCGGCTGCTGGAGGACATCCGCACACTGTTGGAGCGGCGCGTCGACCGCTGAAGCAGGAGAGGCCCTGTCGGGCCTCTTTTTTGTGGGCCCGGAGCGGACCGCAAATTTGTGAACAGATTTGAAATTTGTCGAAACCCCTTGTAATTTTCTCTCCGGCCTTATAGAATGGGTGATGTGTTATGTAAATCGGCCGGTGCTGTCCGCTGCCGGTTCTTCCTTATCGAGTAAAAGAACTGCGGCCATCCGCCGCGTACAAAGGAGCGTCATTTTTTATGTCCAGAGCAGCCCGCCGCCGGCAGTCCCATGGCCTGCATATTTTTCTCACCGTTATTCTGGTGATTCTCACCGCCTGCGTGGTGGTAAAGGCCTTTTTCCTGAAGGCCCCGGAGCAGAAGGCGGCGGAGTTGCCCGCCTCTCAGCCCGCAGAGGAGGAAAACAGCCCTTCCGATGAGGAGCAGGCCGCGCAGGAGGCGCTGCGCTCCCATCTGGAGCGCAAGGGCGGCTTTTATACCATCCTTGTCTCCGGCGTGGATGACGGAAACGGCGGCAGCGACACGAACATTTTAGTGGCTGTGGACACGGTGAACGGCTATGTTTACGGCGTCAGCATCCCCCGGGATTCCAAGGCCATCATTGACGGTAAGGCCCACAAAATCAACTACGCCTACAATAAGGGCGGAATCTCCCTGCTGGCGGACACGGTCTCCGAGCAGCTGGGGGTTCCCGTGGATTACACCGTCTGCGTGGACCTGAAGGGCTTCACCGCGCTGGTGGACGCTATCGGCGGCATTGATTTTGAGGTCCCCATCAACATGAACTACGATGACCCCATCCAGAACCTCAGCATCCACTTCCAGAAGGGAATGCAGCACCTCAACGGCGCGGACGCCCTGCGGGTGGTCCGCTTCCGCCACAATAACGACGGTACCGGCTACGGCAGCGAGGATCTGGGCCGTATGTCCACCCAGCAAAATTTTTTGAAGGCCGTGGCAAAAAAGATGTTCACCGCCGGGAACATCGCCACAAAAATCGACGATTACGCCCGCATTTTTAATCAGTACGTGGAAACCGACCTGACGCTGGGAAACCTCGTCTGGCTGGGAACGGAGGTGCTGAAAATGGGTGTGGACAAAATCGACTTCTCCACACTGCCGAATGAATGGCACTCTCCCTACATTTATCTGGACCCCACCGAGACCCTGACGGTGGTGAACACCTACCTCAACCCCTATGTGGAGGACCGGACTGTGGAGGACCTGAATCTCCCGTCCTGACCTCCGGAAAGGAGCAAGCTCTTGAAAAAACGCATTCTCTCCTGTCTTCTGGCGCTGTCCATGCTGTCCGTCCCCGCACTGGCGGCGGAAAGCGGCACGGAAAACCTTGTCCGCTCCAAGACCTACACCGGCCAGTTCTCCGATCTGCCGGAGGACCACACCTTTTATAAAAATGTAGCCGCTCTGTACGAATACGGCCTCTCCGTGGGACAGGCCGACGGGACCTTCGGCCTCACCGCCCCCATGACCGTGGGGCAGACCGTTATTTTTGCCGGACGTATCCGCAGCCTTTACCGCACCGGAGACCCGGAGGCAGGTCCCGCCGCCTTTGCTGCGGCGGCTGTCAGCCAGAAGGACGTCTGGCGGGTCTATGCCCCCTATCTCTGGTATCTCCAATCCGAGGGCGTATTGGATAAGGCGCTGGATGACTGCCTGACCCAGCCTGCCACCCGGGCGCAGATGGCCCATGTGCTGGCAAATCTTCTGCCGGAGGAGGCACTGCCCCTCATCAACGATTCCCTTGTCACACAGGGCTATGCCAGCCGCCGCCGAATTACGGACGTCACGGAATACACGCCCTACTATCAGGACATTTTAAAGCTCTACCGCTGCGGCGTCAGTATTGGCAGCAACGCCGCCGGCTCGTTTTTCCCCGACGCTCCCATTACCCGAGGCGCGGCGGCGGCCATGCTGACCCGAATCGTGGACCCGGCCCTGCGGCTGACGCCGGACTGGAATCTCACCGACCTTTTCAGCGCCGAGGGCGCGGCCTACGAGGATTTCGTGACGATTGGGGAATACATTGCCGCCCCGGCCACGGCGGCGGACTACGATTCGGACATCCGCTATATGCTCGCACAGGGGGAGCATACGCTGACTGTCCAAAATCCCGCCGGCTTTACCATCCCGGCGGCACAGGAAACGCTGAACGCCGCACTGCTTGCGGTAAAGCGCTACTGTGAGCAGGGCTACAACAACGCCGCCTGCACCTATTCGCCCGCCGGCACCATGACGGTAAAGTTCAGCTCCATCGCCGGGGACAAAACCGAGAAATACCGGGCGGAGGCCCTCTCCGCCGCCATCGCCGTGCATGACCGGCTGTGGGAGCAGGGCGTCATCACCGCCGCCTCTACCCAGCGGGAGACCGCGTGGGCCTACTATCAGTGGATTGCCGCCAACTGCGTCTACGATGACGCCGGGGGCAATACCTCCGTCAGCCATCTGCCCTACAGCGTGTTCCATAACGGCAAGGCTGTGTGCGATGGTTACACCGGCGCGTATAACCTTCTATTGAAGTTAGAGGGCATCGACTGCTATGCTCTCCCCAACGCCACTCACATCTGGACGGTCGCCGTGCTGGATGGGAAGACCGTCCATATTGATGCCACATGGGGCGATCAGGGAGCCACGGCAGCGGAGGAATACTTCGCTATGACGCCGGAGCAGTCCTACACGCTGCACCCATGGCCCAAGGAAAATGAGCGGCCGGATTGACCGGAAACACAAACAAAAGGACCTTTGCGGTTTTACCGCAAAGGTCCTCTTTTCACACTATATGCCGATAATAGGCCACCAGCAGCTCCACCACCATGCTGTAGGAGCGCATTCCGTTGGCATCGCCGTAGGATTTCAGCGCCGCGTCATACACGGTGTCGGACACCTTTTCCACTATGTTGTCCCGGAACTGGTCCCAGTAGGCATTGTTGTCCCGCAGGTCCGCCTCCACCGTTTCCGGCAGGGTATCCCGGATGGCCCAATAGGCCGCCGGGTCGGTATCGTACAGGGCATTTCCCAGATGGATAAAGCCCAACAGCCAGCCGGAGTAGGCATAATCCGGCAGTCCGCTGGTGACGGAGGCCAGCACGCCTAAGAAATTGCACTCCTGCTCCCACGCGATGCCCCGCTGGTGGGCCAGCTCATGGGCGATGGTGGAGGGCAGCAGGCAGGCTGGGCTGTCTACATTCACGTTGGATTCCCCGATACAGGAAAAATATACCCCGGTAAAGCCCATGATGCTCATGAGCCGGGAGCACCGCACCGCCTTGACGCCGGTATCCCGGAATCGCAAGAAGGGGTACAGTTCTGTCACGCCGCCGTAGGCCGCTGTGCTTTCCTCTAAAATCTGCACTTTCGGTACGGCGTACAGTCCATTTTCATCCCGGGGCACGCTGTCCGCCGCGGCAGTGAGCTGCTCGGCAAAATACCGTGTCACCGCCTCCAGCTCCGTCTCCGTTACGGGCTGGGCCGTGATGCCGGCGCGGTCCTGAAAGCTGTCCATCCAGTAGTTCACGCCCCACATCAGGCAGAACAGCACATACACCGTCAGGCAGATGTCCGCCGCGCCCAGCGCGGCGCTGTAGGCCCGGTCCTTTCTGTGTCCCTTGGCCCGGAAACTCGCCGCGATGCTCCAAACAATATATGCCAGCGCGCCGACAGCCGCCAGCGCATAAAGCGCCTCCATGACCGAAGCATTCGTCAGGGCGCACAGCCGCCCCAGTGCCGCCTTCAGCGGCGTGGTCACGCTGTCTGCAAAGGCATTCATCAGCTCCCGGTCATGCCGCGCCGCAAGGTACAGTCCCAAAAGCGCCGCGTCCGCCGCCAGCCAGCTATGCAGCTTTTTATGCCGGTTCCAAAAATTCACCACTTTTTTCATTCTGCCGCCGCCAAAAGCTGCTTTGTGTACGTCTCTCGCGGATGGTCGAAAATCTCCGCCACCGTGCCCCGTTCCACAATGCGGCCCTGCTTCATCACAAGGACCGTGTCGCATAACTGATAGACCACGTTCAGGTCATGGGAGATAAACAGATAGCTCAGATCCAGCTCGTCCCGCAGATTTTTCAGCAGCTTGAGAATCTGCGATTGAATCGTCACATCCAGCGCAGACACCGGCTCATCGGCAATGAGAAACCGGGGCCGCTGAATCAGCGCCATAGCGATGGACACCCGCTGCCGCTGGCCGCCGGAGAGTTCCGAGGGCCGGGCGGATAAAACCTCCTCCGGCAGCTCCACGCGCCGCAGCATCTCCCGCACCCGGCGGCGCCGCTCCTGGGCGTCATACTTTCCGTAAATCCGCAGCGGCTCCTCCAGCAGCCATTCCACCGGGTACGCCGGGTTCAGGGAGCTGTAGGGGTCCTGAAAGATCATCTGCGGGCGCTTGGTATAGTGGATAACCTCGCCCTGCTCCGGCTTCACCATCTGCAGAATCGTCCGGGCCAGCGTGGATTTTCCCGTGCCGGATTCTCCCACAAGGCCGCAGATTTCTCCCCGGTGCACATCAAAGGATACATCGTGGAGCACCTCGTGAAAGCGCTTGCGTCCCAATACGCCGCCCTCCCGGTACCCGGCAGTGACATGGCGGAGGGACAGCACCAGCTCCTCGGTCATGGCCGCTCCTCCTTTCGCTCCCGGGTGGGGATGGCCTCAATGAGCCGCTTGGTATAGGGGTGCTGGGGATGGTAGAAGACCTGCCCGGTCTCACCATTTTCCACCAGAACGCCCCGCTGCATCACCGCCACGCGGCGGCACAGCTTGCGGACCACATTGAGGTTGTGGGAGATAAACAGCATGGAGATGCCGCTCTCCCGGTTCAGCTTTTTCAGCATTTCCAATATCTGCGCTTGAATCGTCACATCCAGTGCCGTTGTCGGCTCGTCCAGCAGCAGCAGCTTCGGGCGGTTCACAATGGCCGCCGCGATCATAGCCCGCTGAAGCATTCCGCCGGAGAGCTGGTGGGGGTATTTTTCATACACGCCCTCCGGGTCCGGCAGCTCTGCCGCCCGCATGGCGGCCAGCGCCGCCTCCCGGCACTCTGCACGGGAGAGCTGCGTATGCAGGCGCAGTGCCTCCTCCACCTGTGCGCCGATTCGCATCAGCGGGTCCATGCAGCTTTGCGGCTCCTGAAACACCACGCCGATGTCCGCGCCCTGAATTTTCCGCAGAGCGGCCCGGTCAGCGTGGAGCAGCTCCTGTCCGTCCAGCAGAATCTCCCCGGAATAGTCGCACTGCTTCCGGGGCAAAAGGCCCGCCACGCTCATGGCAGTGACGGATTTGCCGGAGCCGGATTCTCCCACAAGGCCCAGAATCTCTCCGTTCCGAATGGTCAGGCTCACGCCGCTGACCGCCTCCCGGTCCCGGTTGTGGAACCTTACGTGCAGATCGCGAATTTCCAGCATTATGCTCCGCCCCCTCTCCGGCGCTGCAGGCCCTCGCCGATGAGACCCACGCCGAATACCATCCACACAAGGGTCAGCCCGGTGCCGATGGCGTACCACGGGGCGCTGAGGAACATCCCCTGCGCCTCGGAGAGCATATAGCCCAAGGAGGCATCCGGCGGGGTCACGCCGATGCAGAGGTAGCTCATGGACGCCTCCGCCAAAACCGCGTTGTTAAAGCCGATGGTCAGCGCCGGCAGCAGAACGCTTGCCGTATTGGGCAGGATATGCCGCCAGAGGATGCGCCCGCTGGAGGCCCCCATAAGCCGGGCGCTTTTCACATAGTTCACATCCCGCAGCCCCGCGTAAGCGCCACGGGTCACGCGGGCAAAGCTGGGAATGAACACCAATCCCAGCGCAATGATAACATTTTCCGTTTTTCCGGGGCCTAACAGGCTGATGACCACCAGCGCCAGCAAAATGCTGGGGAAGGCGGTGAGCACATCGCCCAGCCGCATAAGAATATCGTCCGCAAGGCCGCCGAAATAGCCGGTCACAGCCCCCAGCGCCACGCCGCACACGCTGCCGATGGCCACGGTGGCCAGCGCGATGCAGAACGTTGTGCCGGCACCCTTGAGCACCCGGCTGAAAATATCCCGGCCAAAGCTGTCCGTTCCCATCAGGTGCGCCAGAGAGGGCGCCGCCAGCTTCGGCCCCGCCGCCATGGCGTTAGGGTCATAGGGCGTCCAGAAAAATCCAAGAATAATGACACCTGTCAAGACACCTGTCAATATCAGGCCCGCTGTCAAATAGGGATTTCGTTTTTTCATTCCGCAGCGCCTCCCATCCGTGGGTCGATGCAGCGGTTGATGAGGTCCGCCAGCGTGCCGGAGAGCACCACCCAGAACGCCAGAATCACCACAATAGCCTCCACCACCGGGTAATCCTGATTGGAAATGGAGGCCACCAGCATCCGCCCCAAGCCCGGAATGGCAAAAACCTGCTCCACCACGATGCTGCCCGCCACGATCTCCGCCATGGTCTGCCCTAAAAATGTCACCGTGGAGACCATGGAATTTTTCAGTACATGGCCCCAGAGCACCTGCCGCCGGTCATTGCCCCGGGCGATGGCCGTTCGGACATAGGGCTTGTTCATCTCATGAATGACCGTGCTGCGAAGCATCCGCACCGTCATAGCCACCCGGGGGATGGCGATGGAGACCGCCGCGAAAAAGAGGTAAACAAGGGAGCGTCCAAAATTTTCCCGCAGCCCCGGAAAATCCCCGGGGACAAAGGTGTGGAGCGTAATGCCGAACACCCACGAGATCAAAATGCCGGTAAAGAAGGGGGGGACCGCCATGCAGAACTGGTTCACCGCCGTGTGGAGCCCGTCCAGCCTGCCGTTGGCGGTCAGCAGCCCCAGCGGCAGCGACACAACTGTAATGAGCGCAAAGCTCACAAGGCTCAGCCCCAGCGTTACCATGATCTTGCTGGCCAGCAGCTCCCGCACCGGCAGGCGGTATTGGAAAGACATTCCCAAATCGCCGTTGAAAAAGCCCAAAAGCCACTGGCTGTACCGCACCGGCAGGGGCGCGTCCAGCCCAAGCTGCGCCCGCAGAGCCGCCACAGTCTCAGGCGTGGCCTGCGTTCCCAGCATGGCGGTGGCCGGGTCGCCGGAAATCAAATCAAAGGCCGCAAACGTCAGAAAGGAGACAACGACCATGGTGACCAGCAGCGTCAATAGCTTTCTCGCCGCATACCTCATGGCAGTCATCTCCCTTCCGGGTCAGCGGCGTCAAAGCGTCCGCTGTTCATCTCTTATTTTTCGTAGGAAATCGTGCTGAGGTCCAGCACATAGATGGGGTAGAAGGTGGGACCGGTGATACCGTCCCGCACCGCTACCAGATCCGCCATATCCTGAATGTAGACATTGGCGGCGTTTTCCGTCAGGTTGCGCTCCATGTCCTTATAAACGGCGGTCTGTTCCGCATCATCATAGCAGCTCTGGGCGTAGGCGAACATATCGTCATAGGCCGCGTCGCTGTAGTTGATGAAGTTATTCCCGGCGGAGGAGACGAACCGCTCCAGCATGGCCCGGGCAGTCATGGTGGAAGCATCCACGCCCACCACGGTGGACTGGAAATTCCGGCCCACATAGGTATCGCTGACCCAACTGTCCCAAGTGACGGGCTGGATGGTGGCGTTGATGCCCACCGCCTTCAGCTGCTCCACAATGACCTGCGCGGTATCCATGTGGGGCTGATAGTTGCTGGGCACGGTGATGTCCATGTCAAAGCCGTTGGGGTATCCGGCCTCCGTCAGCAGCTCCTTGGCCTTTTCGGGGTCATAGCTGTAGTAATCGGTCAGGGAATCATCAAAATATTTGCTGAACGCGGGATACATACTGGACCCCAGCAGTGTGCCGTAGCCGTCAAAGGCCAAATCCAGAATCTGCTGGCGGTCAATGGCATAGCACAATGCCTGCCGCACCCGCACATCGTCAAAGGGCGCCTCGGCGTTGTTGAGATACAGCGCCTGCACCAGATTCATGGTGCCCTCCTCCACATGGAAGCCCTCGCCAAGCTGCGCCACCTGTGTGGCGGTCAGGTGGGCGAACAGGTCCACCGCGCCGCTCTGGAGGCTCATCACTACGCTGTCCGCGTTCTCGATGATCTTGTAGGTCACCTTGCTCAAACTGGGCTTTTCACCCCAGTAATCGTCAAAGCGCTCCAGCACCACAGAGTCCTGCGCGGTCCGGGACACAAACTTGAACGGGCCGGTGCCTACAGGCGCGGTGTCCTGCTCCGTGTAGTTCTTGGGAAGCACAGCCGTGGTCAGATAGGAGATAAACTCGTTGCTGGGCTCGGAGAGGCGGAAGCAAACGGTGTTCTCGCCCTCCTGATAAATTTCCGCGTCGGCAAAGGCCGCCACCTGAATAATATCCGCACTGTCCGGATTTCCGCAGCGCTGATAGGACCAGATCACGTCCTCCGGCGTCACGTCCTGTCCGTTGTGGAACTTTACGCCGGAGCGGAGACGGACAGTATAAAGCAAATGGTCATCGGAAACGGTATAGCTCTCTGCCAGAGCCGGCTTGAGGTCGCCGGTGCTGTCGGGCTTCAAGAGACCCTCAAATACGTTGAACATGACCTCACGGGTCCCCGCCTTCACGGTCTTGTGAGGGTCAAGGCTGCTGTCGAGGTCTTGGGCGATGCCGACATTCAACTCGCCCGCCGCGGCACGGGCCGTTACGGCGTCCGTAGCCCCGTTGTTGTCTGTCTGGCCGCCGTTTCCGTTGCTGCCGCCCCCGCATCCGGTGAGTACGGCGCTCAGGAGGCTCAAAGCCGCCAGCAGTGCTGCAATCCGCTTTTTCATATACAATTCTCCTTTTTCATCACTGCTCGCAATGAGTCAGTGTGCTTACCGTTCCAAAGCCGCGCCGCCGCACGGCGGCATTGCTAAAAAACGGCCCTGCGGGCACTGATTGTTATTTTTCTAACAGTGTACCCACAAGGCCGTATTGTACAAGATAGTATCCGTAATTGCAAGTCTTTTCTACAGCTTTTCCTGCTTTTCGCTCTCCGGCAGCGGCGCGGTATAGTGCGTGGACTCCACCGGCAGGTCCTTTTCCGCCAGACGCCGGTCCACCATAAAGGCCACCAGATTATAAAGGCACGCGCACACCGGCACGCCGAAGAACATACCCGCCACACCGAAAAAGCTGCCGCCCACTAAAATGGCGATAATGACCCACAGGCTTGAAAGGCCCGTGCTGTCGCCCAGAATTTTCGGGCCGATGACGTTTCCGTCCAACTGCTGCAGCGCCAGTACAAACAGCAGGAAATACAGCGCCTTCAGCGGATTTACCAGTAAAATCAGGAACAGGCTGGGAATCGCGCCCAAAAACGGTCCGAAGAAGGGGATGACATTCGTCACGCCCACAAACACGGACACCAGCGGCGTATAGGGCATTTTCAGCACGGAGCAGCCGATAAAGCACAGCACGCCGATGATAAGGGAGTCCAGCAGCTTGCCCCGGACGAAGCCGGAGAAAATGCTGTCCGCTCTGGCGGCGCCCCGGAAAATCCAATAGACCTGATCTCTTGAAAAGAGGCTGTAGGTCAGCTTTCTTGCATGGGCGGTGCAGCGCTCCTTCGTCGCCATAAAGTACACGGAGACGATAGCGCCCACCAGCAGATTTTTCAGGAAGTTCACCGTGCTGAGCACGCCGCCGGACACGGCGATCATCAATGCCTGCGTCCGGCTGATGACCTCGCTTTTCAGCCATGCGGTCGCGGTCTCATAAAATGTGTCCATCTGGGCGGCCACCCATGCCTCCACCTCCGGATTGCTCTCCAGCAGGCGTTCCACCCATCCGCTGACAGTGTTGTAATACGTCTCCACACTGGAGACCAACTGCACCACACTCTGATAGAGCTGCGGCAGCAGCACATGGCCCAGCAGGTACAGCAGCAGCCCGATCATGACCCAAACCAGCACAAGGCTCACCGCCCGGGCGCCCCGGGAGATCAGCTTTCCGCCCTCCCGGGCCTTTTTCAGCCGCCCGGAAAACAGCGCGTCCTCAATAAAATCAATGGCCGGGGCCAGCAGATAGGCCAGCAGACCGCCGATAATCACCGGCTGTAAGGCTCGGAGGAACTGCCGCGTGATATTCAGCAGAACTCTGCGGCCGAACAGGGTATCATAAAAAAGCAAAATGGCGGCCACCGTTGCAAAAACGGTCAGTCCCCAGCGAATCGCGTTATTCTTGTCCTTCATCTGCCGCCTCCCTGCCGCGCCGCCGCTCATTTTTTGAAACGGAACGGCAA
>UQMC01000026.1 GCA_900542115.1 uncultured Oscillibacter sp.
CATAACACAGGTGCGGCGCTTCTGACCCTATGGGTCAAATGCGTGTCCGCCGAACAGGGCCATGGGTCAAAATCTCGTGTCCATTTTCTTGGGTACAGTTTATTTCCCCGTGTGGGTCAGCGTGTGAGTCTTGAAGGAACGGCAAAAATTAAGTGCCATAAAAAGTTGCGGATCACGAAAGAAAATCACCGGAATCAAGTGATTCCGGTGATTTTTGGTGGAGACTACTGGACTCGAACCAGTGGCCTCATGCGTGTGAAGATTCGATAGGGACGTCTTCTGCGGGATTTTGGGAGAATAAAGCGGGTTTGCCGCGGGATTTCCTCACCCACAGATACGCTTTTCTCCGTTGTTTCCGCCCCGGTTTTTCTGTTCGTGGGTCACGGCGTGGGTCAAAACGCGATCCTCGTTTTCTGTTTACATCGGATAAGGAAATCCCATACAACAAAGTGACTTTCTTGACAAAATATGCAGGACTTGGTAAAATGCGGTCAGGCGCTGCACGAACGGCAGGCGGTTATGGCTACACACCCGCAAAGGGGGTGTTGCTTATGCGGATTACGTTACATATCGGACGGTTTACCGTGACGATTATCGTAAAAAGCAGAAACCGCCACTCTGGCAAGTGACGGTTTCCATGGGCTTTGCTCATAAACCAATTTACTCGTTAGGGTCATAACCGCTTGTCGCAGCGCCCTTTTCCTACCCTCATTATAGCAAGTTACAGGAGAATGTCAAGGAAAACCACACCCCTGCGCCGTGAGGCACGGGGGTGTTCTTTATCTCAACTCAGATGAGTTTTTGATGGCCCTGCCTAAATTATCTGGTCCATTCTTCGTATTATCCGTAACCATACGTTTTCACTTCCCACGTTCCGCCGTTGTCCCTCACCAAGATCCACTGAAAGTCATCATACGTTGTATTTGGCTCTAATGAGCCATCACCACCCGATGTATCCGTGTCAAAAGACGAGTACAGAACGATGGCCTCATCCGCTTCACATTCTTCTGCCCATTCGGTGAACAGGTCGGCTGACGCATCTCCGGGATAGCAGAGCTGAGTCAAGGTGCAGCCCTTAAACTCTGTTTCAAAATAGGTCATCACGGCATCCATGGCGGCTTGGATGTCAGCGTCCGTGTAGAGGTCAGAGCGTTCCCACTCAACGATGGAAACGTCACTATCCGTATCATCCGTAGCAGGTTTCGCCTGACAACTCACCAGAAACAGCAGCGCCAAAACAAAAAGTGGCAATTTTTTTATTGCTTTCATTTTGTATCTCCTTCTAAAATGCAGGAAACGTCTGAAAGGCCCACCGCACAGAAGTTCTGCACTCTGTGCGGTGGTTCCCCTACTCTTTATTTATACTGCTTCAGAGAAACCGTGATGTCACTAAGTCCGGAAACGCCCTTGGCGTAGACGCCGAAGGCCAGCGTGCTTTCCAGTTCCTCCGCATCGTCCGCAATCAAGAAGGCTCTGGTCAGGGTTTCGCCTGCGCCGATGTCAACGGAAGTGAATTTTTCAAAACCGCCCAGCGTCAGTGCCCGTCCGGCAGTCACCGTCTGCGCGGCAGAGCCATTGTTGGTCACGGTCAGCACGATGTACTGTCCGTCCTCGGGATAGAAGGTGCCTTCCAGCGAATAACCGCAGGTAGTCTGTACCTTGGTGTTGTCCTGAAGAACGCCCGTCAGGGACTTTCCGACAGCCTTGGCCGGGTCGATCTCTGTGAACGGCCCATGGGCAGTCCCCAGCACCGGCTTCGTGGCGTTGGCGGGGATACTGCCATCGTCCTCTTTCCCGCCTACCACCACATAATCCGCAGGGTCTGCACCCAAGTTGACCCGATTTTTCTGTCCGTCCCAGCGGACTTCGATGCCCAGCAGCTCGGAGATCTGGCGGATGGAGAGATAGTTGGTTTTGCCGCCGGTCTCATCAACGTATGTAATGACAGAGGGAACATCCTGCCCGTTGGGGGCCTTGTAGGATTCTCCGGTGAGGACTTTATTCTCACCGAACAGGGAGATTCCAGCCTTGTTGTACTCCACGCGGCTGGAAGCTGCCGACACGCTGCCCACGGTGGAGACCACCATAAGCATCGCCACCATACCCGCAGCGAATGACCCGTACTTTTTCATCATAAATGCCTCCTTATTCTTTTTCTTTTATGGGAACTGCTCTCTACTTTCAAGACGCAGGAGCGATGTGATTTGTTACAGGATTTTGCGGATTTTATTTGTTTTTCCGTTTTGACTAAGGAAATACTTTCGACTATGTGTAAAACGCCAAACTCACCGCAGAATACCTTGACCGCAAATCGAAGGCACAACAATAAAAAGATGCCCACATTCCAAAGCCCCCGTCTCCTCGCCCCGCAAACCGGCAAAGCGTTTGCGGGGTGAAAAGGAGGCGCAGCGGTGTGAGCGCGCTCTGACTTATAAAATAAGTCGGAGCAAGCGATACAAAGCTTGCTCCGACGTGGTACGGGTAGTGGGGGTCGAACCCACACGAATTGCTTCACAGGAACCTAAATCCTGCGCGTCTGCCAATTCCGCCATACCCGCATTTTCAATTTCCAAAATATTATAGCACACCGCTCCCTCTTGAACAAGAGGAAGTTTCGCGTTACAATGGTCATATCCAACAGAAATGAGGAATCGCCATGCCTGCTCCCCGTATTGCCGCCATTCATGACCTGTCCTGCTTTGGCCGCTGCTCGCTGACCATTGCCCTGCCGGTGCTCTCCGCCATGGGCTGCCAGTGCTGCCCGCTGCCAACGGCGCTGCTCTCCGCCCACACGGGCATCTCCGGCTTTACCTTTTTAGACACCACGGACGAAATGCGCCGCATCTCGGCGCACTGGTCGCAGCTTTCGCTCCATTTTCAGGCCATCTATACCGGCTTTCTCGGCAGTGCCCCACAAATCAATCTTGTGGAGGACTTTCTGCGCCGCTTTCACGCACCGGACACACTGCTGGTCATGGACCCGGTCATGGGCGACCACGGCACACCGTACAAAACCTGTACGCCCGCGCTGCGCCAGGGTCTTCGGGAGCTGGTGGCGCAGGCCGATGTCATCACGCCAAATCTCACAGAGGCCGCTATTTTACTGGACATTCCCTACCATGAATCCCAAACCGCCGATGCCTCGGAGTTGGTGCGGGCACTGAGCCTTCAGGGACAACGCTCCGTTGTCCTCACCGGCTACGCCGCCGCGCCCGGGCAGGTGGGTGCCCTGTGCTATGACCGGGACACCCGGCAGGTGGAGGCCGTTCAAACAGCCAGAGTTCCGCAGGATTTCCCCGGCACCGGCGACCTGTTTGCCAGCGTGCTCACCGGTGCGCTGACTCGCGGCGCGCCCCTGCTCCAAGCCGCCCGCACGGCAGTGGATTTTGTCGGCAGTTGTGTGGCCCGTTCGGTGGCTGAGGGCGCCGGTGAAGCCGAAGGCGTAGACTTTGAGCCGCTGCTGCGGCAGTTGACGGTCAAATAGAAAAACTGGAAAGGGTATCTCCCTTTCCGGTTTTTTCTATTTGCTTTCTCTTGCTGCCAAATAGCGAAAAATCTGACAGATGGCTATGCCGCAGACCGTCATCCACAGCAAATGCCGCACCGCATTTTCGGCTGTAAAATTTGCGTTCCACCACGCCTCGCCGTACTCCGCAAAATAGCGGACCAGCATACCGATGCCGCTCCCAAGGCAACTCAGCAGCGCCGCTTTCCATACCGGCCAGCGTTCCATGTGAAATCCGGCCAACAGAAGAAGCGCAAAGGCCACGCAGGGAATTGCCAGCCCTGCGGCGGACAGCTCCAACGGAAAGGACCCGTAGGAGAGCATGGCCAGCCACAAACAGGCCATGGCAATTCCCAGCTTTTCCCTTTTCATACGCCCTCACCTGCCCTCATTTGTCCATTCCTCTTTTGAGCTGGATAATGGCAAGAATCGCAGCAATGATACAGAGAATAGCTGGAATACTTGTGGTAAGATTATTCATTTTCTGCGAACCGGCCCCAAACAGTGCAATCGCCGCGACAATATTCATCACAATAGTGAAAACATAGTTCTTCATAGCATTCACCCATTATATCCATGAAATTTTATTTCATGGGAGCCCTTGATTTTACCTGAGCGGTCAGGCAAAGCCCGCCAGCTCCAAGGCTTTGCCATGCAAAGCGCTTGTACGCCGCTAAGGCGGCGGCTCACTGCCGTTCGCGGAAAATTGACATCGGCCTTCCCTTACCTTATTCGTCCCGATACCCGAGGCTCCTCACGTAATTCACATTGTCCCGCCAGTTTTCCTTGACCTTTACCCAAGTCTGAAGAAAGACCTTGGTCCCCATGAATTTTTCCATATCGGCCCGGGCCAGAGAGCTGATCTTCTTCAGCATGGCGCCCTGTTTGCCGATGATGATGCCCTTATGGCTGGCCTTTTCGCAGTAAATGGTGGCGTCCACATCCACCACGCCGGAATCCCGCTCGGAAAATTTAGTGATCTCAATGGCCGTGCCGTGGGGAATTTCCTTATCCAGACACAGCAGCAGCTTCTCCCGCAGCAGCTCACCCATGACCTGCCGCTCCGGCTGGTCGGTGCTCTCACCGTCCGGAAATAGCTGCGGCCCCTCCTGCGCGTATTTTTGAAGCTCCTGCATCAAATCGTCCAAGCCGCTGCGGCTGTGGGCGGAGATAGGGATGATGGCGTCAAAGCCGTCCCATTCCTCGTTGTAGGCGGCGATGACCGGCAGCAGCTCCGCCGGCTCCACAGTATCGATTTTGTTGATGCAGAGGATGCAGGGAATTTTTTCCTCCTTCACCCGCTGAATCAGCGCTTTTTCCGGGCCGCCCACATGGGGAATCGGCTCCACCAGCAGCAGCGCGCAGTCTACATCCGCAAGGCTGGAGGTGACAACCTTCACCATGTAGTCGCCCAGCGCGGACTTCGGCCTGTGCAGGCCCGGCGTATCCAGCAGAATGAACTGCGTATCGTCCCGGTTGACGATGCCGTAAATGCGGTTGCGGGTGGTCTGGGCCTTGTTGGAGACAATAGC
This sequence comes from uncultured Oscillibacter sp., assembly GCA_900542115.1. Classification (GTDB taxonomy): domain Bacteria; phylum Bacillota; class Clostridia; order Oscillospirales; family Oscillospiraceae; genus Oscillibacter; species Oscillibacter faecalis_A. The sequence continues at coordinate 5,038 of UQMC01000026.1, forward strand.
TACCTTCTCCCCCACCAGGGCGTTGGTCAGACTGGACTTGCCCACATTAGGCCGGCCACAGATGGTGATCATAGCGGTTTTCGTAATGTTTGACATAGGTGATCCTCAACTTTCTTTGAGCATTTTTGATGGTTGCAGTATTAAAATATCATAGAATCCATAGAAATGCAAGTAAATCGGGACCAATCCGCTTCACAATAAGCTGCTTTCAGTCCTCGTCCTGCTCATTCTGCGAAGCCGGGTCAGTCGGCTGATTCAAAAGCAACTCCTCCGCCGCCTGCTGCGCCTTGATGATATCCAGCATGATTTTTGATGTTCCCTGCTGTAAAAGCTCCAATCCCCGAACAGCTCGTTCCGATGCCCGCATCATGGTCAGATAGGCTTCCTTGTAGTCCAAATTGTCGCTCATAAAATTCCTCCTTACCCCATTTGAGTTATATTAACTCAAATGGGGTAAGTTTTCAAGGTGGATTTTTTATAAGTTTTCCTTGAAAGAGGTGACGCCATGAGTATCGGAGAAGCAGTCCGTCTGCGAATTATAGAGCTATGTGAGGAACGCAATCTTTCTGTCAACGCTTTGTGCTATCTCAGCGGTGTCACACAATCTACCGTCAACAACATTGTCAGCGGACGAAACCACAGCACCACCATCAGCACACTCAAAAAGCTGTGTGACGGATTGGATATTTCTATCAGTGAATTTTTCCATTCTCCCTTATTTGAAAATTTGGATCAGGAGCTGCGGTGATGGACGCCAAGCAGTCCCGTTGTTTCTATAAGGCACAAAAAAGCGTGAGGTATCTTTCAGATACCTCACGCTTTTATCATAGGAGTAATTTATTTCAGCATTCTTTTCAGGTACTGTCCCGTGAAGCTGGCGGGGCAGGCCGCCACCTCCTCCGGCGTACCGGTGCACACAATGGTGCCGCCGCCATCGCCACCCTCGGGGCCGAGGTCAATGAGATGATCGGCGCACTTGATGACGTCCAGATTGTGCTCGATAACCACCACGGTGTTCCCCGCGTCCACCAAACGCTGCAGCACTTCCAGCAGCTTCCGCACATCGTCGGAATGGAGGCCGGTAGTAGGCTCATCTAAAATATAAATGGTCTTGCCGGTGGCCTGCTTGGAAAGCTCCGTGGCCAGCTTCACCCGCTGGGCCTCACCGCCGGAAAGCTCCGTGGAGGGCTGCCCCAGCTTCACATAGCCAAGGCCCACATCCTGCAAGGTTTGCAGCCGCTTTTTCAGCTTGGGCAGGGCAGAGAAGAAGTCCAGCGCCTCGTCCACCGTCATGTCCAGCACATCCGCAATGTTTTTGCCCTTGTAGCGGACTTCCAGTGTTTCCCGGTTGTAGCGTCTGCCCTTACAGACCTCACAGGGGACGAAAATATCCGGCAGGAAGTGCATTTCGATCTTCAGCAGACCGTCGCCGGAGCAGGCCTCGCACCGCCCCCCCCGGACGTTGAAGCTGAACCGCCCCTGTCCGTAGCCCCGGCTTTTGGCCTCCTGGGTGGAGGCGAACAGATCCCGGATGTCGTTGAACAGGCCGGTGTAGGTGGCTGGGTTGGAGCGGGGCGTCCGCCCAATGGGACTCTGGTCGATGTTCACCACCTTGTCCAGATATTCCAGCCCCTCCATGCGGTCGCACTTGCCGGGGCGCACCTTCATCCGCATCAGCTCCGCGCCCAAGCGCTTGAACAGCACCTCGTTCACCAGAGAGGACTTACCGCTGCCGGACACGCCGGTGACCACGGTGAAGGTCCCCAGCGGGAACTCCACATCAATGTGGCGCAGATTGTTCTCCGCCGCGCCGATGACCTTCAAAACCTTGCCGTTTCCGGGACGGCGGACAGCAGGCACCTCAATTTTCTTCTTTCCGGACAGATACTGCCCCGTCAGACTGTCGGGGTTAGCCATCACCTCCGCCGGAGTGCCTGCTGCCACCACCTGACCGCCGTGAACACCGGCGCCGGGGCCGATGTCGATGAGGTAATCGGCGGAGCGCATGGTGTCCTCGTCATGCTCCACCACAATGAGGCTGTTGCCGAGGTCCCGCAGCCTTTGCAGCGTTGCCAGCAGCTTGTCATTGTCCCGCTGGTGCAGGCCAATGGACGGCTCGTCTAAAATATACAGCACGCCCATCAGGCTGCTGCCGATCTGGGTGGCCAGCCGGATCCGCTGGCTCTCGCCGCCGGAGAGGGTCCCGGCACTGCGGGCCAGCGTCAAATAGCCCAGGCCCACGGACTTCAAAAAGCCCAGCCGGGAACGAATTTCCTTCAAAATGCGGTCGGCGATGAGCATCTGCTGCTCCGTCAGATGCAGCTCATCCACCCACTTCAGCTCGTCAGTCACGGAAAGCGTTGTGAAATTGTAGATATTCTGATCCCCCACGGTCACGGCCAGCGATTCCTTCCGCAGCCGCCGCCCACGGCAGGTGGGACAGGGACACTCGCTCATCAGCTCCTCCAGCTCCTTCCGGCTGGCGTCGGACTGCGTTTCCTTATAGCGGCGCTCGATGTTGTTGCAGATGCCCTCAAACGCCTGCTTCAAAACGCCCTTGCCCCGCGGCTGGTCATAGTGCAGCTCCAGCAGCTCGCCCTTCGTGCCGTAGAGGATGATGTTCTTCGCCTCGTCACTGAGGCTGTCCCACGGCTCCGTCAGGGAAAATTTGTATTTTTTGCTCAGCGCGTCAAAGTACATCCGGGAAATTCCATCCCCGCGGATGTTATTCCACCCGCTGGCAGAAATAGCCCCATCCAAAATGGACTTGTCTCCATCCTGAATAATGAGGGCCGGATCGGCCTTGAGCTGGCTGCCGAGGCCCGTACAGGTGGGGCAGGCGCCGAAGGGATTGTTGAATGAGAACATCCGGGGCGTCAACTCCTCCATGGAGATGCCGCAGTCCTCGCAGGCGTAGTTCTGGGAGAAGGAGAGGTCCTTTTCCTCCCGCAGCAGATTGACGATCACCAGTCCTCCGGAGAGTTTCGCCGCGGTCTCCACGCTGTCCGTCAGCCGTTGGCGGATATCAGGGCGGATAATGAGCCGGTCCACGATGATCTCAATGGAGTGCTTTTTGTTTTTCTCCAGCTTGATCTCCTCGTCCAGCTCATAGAGGTTCCCGTCAATACGCGCCCGGACATAACCGGAGCGCTTGGCGTCCTCCAGCACCTTGGCGTGCTCGCCCTTCTTGCCCCGGATGACCGGCGCCATGACCTGAATCCGCGTCCCCTCTGGCAGCGCCAGCACCTGATCGATGATCTGGTCGATGGTCTGCTGGCGGATCTCCTTGCCGCAGTTGGGGCAGTGGGGCGTACCCGCTCTTGCCCACAGCAGACGAAGATAGTCGTAGATCTCCGTCACGGTGCCCACGGTGGACCGGGGGTTTTTGCTGGTGGTTTTCTGGTCGATGGAAATGGCGGGGCTCAGGCCCTCGATATAGTCCACGTCCGGCTTGTCCATCTGGCCCAGAAACATCCGGGCGTAGGAGGAAAGGCTCTCCACGTACCGGCGCTGACCCTCAGCATAAATGGTGTCAAACGCCAGCGAGGATTTGCCGCTGCCGGACACACCGGTCATCACCACCAGCTTGTCCCGGGGGATGGTGACGTCAATATTCTTCAGATTATTGGCCCGGGCACCTTTTACAATGATATTTTCCTGCATACTGTTGCTTACTGCTCCTGCTTTCTATCGTAAAACCGGTTTTCGGTGACAGCTTACTCGAATAATTTTTTAATGTCAACTGCGATTTTAAAATAAATCTCATAGTTTTTCAAACTTTATCGTGCATTAGTTCACGGTGACATCCGCCATTTTGGCCCCCAGCAGCGCCACGAGGTCGGCGGGGTTCACCTCTACCTGCGCGCCGATCTTCCCTGCGGACACGCAGATGGTATCGAATAGCTCCGCCGTTTCGTGGAACACCGTAGGGAACTGCTTTTTCATCCCCACCGGGGAGCACCCGCCGTGGACATAGCCCGTCAGTGGCAGCAGCTCCTTCTGCGGCAGCATAGCAATGGATTTTTCCCCCACCGCCTTCGCCGCCTTTTTCAAATCCAGATTTTCCGCCACCGGGATGTCAAATACATAGTATGCCCCGGAGGTACCCTTTGTTACCAGCGTTTTGAATACCTGCTCCGGGTCCTGCCCCAGATAGCCCGCCACGGACACACCGTCCACCGGCCCGTCCGCCGGGTACTCATGAGCCGTGTAGGCGATTTTTTTCTGCTCCAGCGTCCGCATGACGTTGGTTTTTTCTTCCTTGTGCTTGGACACAGATCTCACCTCTTACAAATACATCCGCAGCAATGCCAGGATCAGCATGTGGGCGGGATAAAAAGCGTAGCAGGCATACTGGATGGCCTTATTGTGAGCGCCCTGTCTGCCGTTATACAGCCAAATGGGGATCAGGGCCAGCAGCGCCAAGCCCTGCTCCGGGAATTCCAAGGTCCAGCTCCCCAGCGTCAGGGGGATGGTCATGCCCCCCAGCAGTTTGCAGTTCAGGAAGGCCAGTCCCGCCACCTCGCCGAGCCAGCCGTAGGGGATCTGGCGGCAGAGGTAGAAGATCAGCACCGTGACCACGCCGCTGCCGTAGTAGTCCACCATGCCGACCGTTCCCAGAAAATAGCCCACGGGCAGGCTCAAAACGGCGGCGAGGATATACAGCCCCGTTCCCTTGCTCCGGACCTTTTCCAGCCCCAGCATCAGCAGAAGGGCGATGAAGAAGGTGAACATCACGTTCTGATGGAAGGGGAACACCGGGGAGGAGTAGTACAGGTAGTTAAAGGGGATCTCAGAGATCAGGGCAAAGACCAGCATCCGCAGCAGGTATTTTTTCCGGTCATGGGTCCGCTGAAAGCCCTCCGCCACCTGAAAGGCAAAAATGGGGAAAGCGACGCGGCCCACCGCCGTCAGCCACATGACGCCGGGCAGCACCGTGGCCCACAGGTGGTCGCAGAGCATGAGGGCCATGGCCAGCAGTTTTAAGGCCAGGCTGTCCAGACACCCCCTGGTTTTTGTGTGTTCCATAGTATGTTTTCCTTTGCAATGTTTTTCGTGTTTTTTCTGTATGTAAAATGCCCATTCGGACATACATTTGTCTGTTTTGGGTCACCCCGTTTTCAGTCGGCTACGGCAGCACCCACAGGGCGATGTTGTACCCGATGAGCAGCAGGATCGGATAAATGCACCAGCCCGCCCGCTGCATTCCCAGATAGAAGTCCGACGGCTCCGGGTCCTTCACGTCGCACATATGCTGCCAGCGGAACAGGGCCAATGGGTATGCGGCGTCCAGCGCCAGCAGGCCGGAAAACAGCAGCATGGTGAAATACAGCATCCAACTGCCCCGGGCCGTCCGCTCCGGTCCTCTTGCGAAGGCCAGGATCGTCCCAGCGGAGGTTTTATAGGAATCCCAGTAGTTTTCTCCGCTGGTCCTGAAGGTGGCCTCCAATCCGGAAAATGGGGCCCAGTTTCCCTCCAGATCGTACCATCCCATGTCGTGCTCCGCCGTATAGCCGCCCTCAAAAAGGAGCTGACCGTTCCGGGTGATTCGGATGTGCTCCACCGGTCCCAGCTGGTCCGCCTGAATGGGCGGCAGGCCGGTCTCCACCGCGCACTCGTCACGGACGCGGTCCCCGACCTGAACCACCACCTCCGTCCGCTGTTCATCGGGGCAGTCCGTCACGGTGATCTTCACCCGCTCACCCTGAACCTTCCCGGCGTAGACCGTCGCGGCGGGATCATCGGCCTGCACCGACACCCGCAGGAACCCCTCTTCAAATTTCACACCCTCAAGTCTGTGAAATACAAACGTCAGGATGGCGAAGGTCACTGCCATAGCCGCAACGGAGATCAGGACAGCCTTTTGCAGAGCAGAGCGTTTTTCCATAAATACCCCCTGTATTTTTCCAATCGGTTCGTACAGTTTGTTTTCGGTTTTGGCGTGTTTTCTCTCGAAATTTGTCCGCTATTTACCGCCCCGCAGCTCGATGATGCGGTCACGCAGCACGGCGGCATACTCGAATTCCAGCAGCTTGCTGGCCTCCTTCATCTCCTGCTCCAACTTGGCGATCTCCGCCGTCCGCTCCGCCTCCGTCAGCTTTTTGGGCTTGCCCTTGGCCTTGTGTCCGGCGTCCTCGCTCTTGGAGATCTCCAGAATTTCCCGGACATCCTTGATGATGGTTTTCGGCACGATGCCATGAGCCCTGTTGTAATCGTCCTGAATTTTCCGGCGGCGCTCCGTCTCGTCCATGGCCGCCCGCATGGAGGGCGTAATAGTATCGGCATACAAAATGACCATGCCCTCGGCGTTTCGGGCGGCGCGGCCGATGGTCTGAATAAGGGAGGTCTCACTGCGGAGAAAGCCCTCCTTGTCCGCGTCCAGCACCGCCACCAAAGAGACCTCCGGCAGATCAAGGCCCTCCCGCAGCAGGTTGATGCCTACCAGCACATCAAATTCTCCCAACCGCAGGTCCCGGATGATCTCCATCCGCTCAATGGTCTGCACATCGGAATGCATATACCGCACCCGGATATTGGCGGCCCGGAAAAACTCCGTCAGGTCCTCCGCCATCTTCTTCGTCAGGGTCGTCACCAACACCCGCTCGTTCCGCTGGGCCCGGGCGCGAATCTCCTCCATGAGATCGTCGATCTGGCCCTCCACCGGACGGACCTCCACTCTGGGGTCCAGCAGTCCGGTGGGGCGGATGACCTGCTCCACGATGTTGTCCGCCCGCTCCCGCTCGTAGGGCCCCGGCGTGGCGGAGACGAACACCGCCTGACCGATGCGGCTCTCAAATTCCTCGAATTTCAGCGGCCGGTTGTCAAAGGCGCAGGGCAGGCGGAAGCCATAGCGCACCAGCGATTCCTTTCTGGCCCGATCGCCGTTGTACATGGCCCGCACCTGCGGCAGCGTCACATGGCTCTCGTCCACAAACAGCAGGAAATCATCGGGAAAGAAGTCCAGCAGGGTCATAGGGGCGCTGCCTGCCGGACGGTCGGAAATGATCCGGGAATAGTTCTCGATGCCGGAGCAGTAGCCCAACTCCCGCATCATTTCCATGTCATATTCCGTCCGCTGGCGGATGCGCTGGGCCTCCACCAGCATCTCATTGTCATTGAAATATTTTACCTGGTCCTCCAGTTCCGTTTGAATCTGGCTGATAGCCCGCTCCATTTTGTCCTTGGTGGTAACATAGTGGCTGGCGGGGTAAATGGCCACATGGTTCAGCACCCGGTTCACCGTACCGGTGAGGGGGTGAAAGTCGGAGATCCGGTCGATCTCGTCCCCAAAGAACTCCACCCGGATGGCGTGATCCTTGTAGTAGGCGGGGTAGATCTCCACCGTGTCCCCCCGCACCCGGAACCGGTTCCGCTCGAAGGCCACGTCGTTCCGCTCGTAGCGGTTCTCCACCAGACGGCGCAGCAGCTCGTCCCGGTCCCACTCCGCCCCCTGACGCAGAGAAATCACCATCTGGGCAAAGTCGTCCGGCTCGCCCAAGCCGTAAATGCAGGACACGGAGGACACCACGATCACGTCCCGCCGCTCCAACAGGGCACAGGTAGCGGACAGCCGCAGGCGGTCGATCTCATCATTGGTAGATGCGTCCTTGGCGATGTAGGTATCCGTGTGGGGGATATAGGCCTCGGGCTGGTAGTAGTCGTAGTAGGAGACAAAATACTCCACGGCGTTGTTGGGGAAAAACTCCTTGAATTCCGCGCAGAGCTGGGCCGCCAGCGTCTTATTGTGGGCCAGCACCAGCGTAGGCCGCTGGACCTTCTCAATGACCTTGGCCATGGTATAGGTCTTGCCGGAGCCGGTGACGCCTAACAAGACCTGCTCCTTCAAGCCGTTTTCGATGCCCGCCGCCAGCGCGTCGATGGCCTCCGGCTGGTCGCCGGAGGGCTGATAAGGGGATACTACTTCAAATTTCGGCATGGGAATCCTTTCCGTTTTTCTGCGGGCGGAGCGGGGGCGGCTCCGTCCCGTCCGTGCAGGATGCTATATTTTTATGATAACACATCTGCGCCGAAAAATCAAACATTTGTTCGTATTTCAGGGCGGTCTTATCCGAAAAATCCGCTCTGCGCCATGGAAACGAAATCATTGTCCGCCACAATGATGTGGTCGGCCAGCGTCACGCCGATGGTATCCAGCGCCCGCCGTGCCGCCTCCGTGGCGGCGCAGTCATCATCGGAGGGCAGCGCTACACCGCTGGGGTGGTTGTGGGCTAAAATCACCGTACTGGCCGAGGTGAGAATAGCATTTTCCATGAGTTTGCGGATGTCCAGCCCGGAGGAGGCGATACCGCCCTCTCCCAGCCGTTTGCAGGCCAACAGCTTGCATTTGCGATCCAAGCAAAGCTGGTAGACCACCTCATGGGTCTCCCCCGCAAAGCGCTCCAACAGATAGGCCCCCACGGTCTTCACCGAGGACAGCGGACGGTTCTGCGCCGCCTCAGCCAGCCTTGCCCGGGTGCCGATCTGTCCCGCCACCTTCAACAGCACAGCGGCACTTTCACCGACGCCCTCTACCTTCCGTAGGTCCTCCACGGGCGCGGTCAGTACCGCCAGCAGTGAGCCGTAGCGCTCGATGAGGCGGTGGGCAATGGGATTGGTGTCCCGCCGGGGAATGGCGTAATACAGCAGAAGCTCCAGCGCCTCGTGATCCGCAAAGCCCTCCAGTCCGCTCTTTAAAAAGCGCTGCCGCATTTTCTCCCGGTGTCCCTGGTGGATATTTTCCATACAGCCGTTCCCCCTTCCGCCGTGCCCGTCCTGCTATAAGCGATCATTGCTTTAAAAGAATATTATATCACGCCGATATGCAAAAAGAAAGAGCGGACCGGTGTCCGCCCTCTCTTTTCTCGCGTCCTTCTGCCTTACAGATTCTTCTCGTAGGACTCGATCATCTTCTTGACCATCTGGCCGCCCACGGAACCGGCCTCGCGGCTGGTCAGGTCGCCGTTGTAGCCCTGCTTCAGATTGACACCCATCTCCCTTGGTGTGTATTCACCACAAAAACTCAGTTTTACTTTGAAGTCAATACACACCAAGATGGTTTGATGTTTTTTGACCTCTTAAAGATTTGCTACCCTTGTTACATTCCGTACAGGGTCTTTTGCGATTTCTCCAATAAAGCGGTAAAAGATACGAATACTTTGCCGGTAGGGAGTGCGCGGCCCAGCAATCGTTAGACCGTCTGGCAAGATTTTTTCACCAATTTCTATTCGCTCTATGAAGGTATGAAGAATATCTCGATCTAAAGTTTCGATATGGGAATAGCGTCTGGCGAGGTCAAAAAACAAGTCATACGCATCGCGGATATTGCTTTCTTCCGAAGTATCCTCAATCAATCTGTCACGCTGTTCTTCAAGCTCCTGACGCTCTTTTCCAAATCGCTCCATCATTTGATTCAGTAATTCATCACTTAAATTTCCGGCTGCGTTATCACGGTACGCTCGTTCAATCATCTTGACAATACGCTTCAACCTTATTTCTATATCGGCCAATGACTTTTCCTTGTCCTCACCGACGCCAAGCGAAGCATTAGATTGTTGAATAGCCGCCTGTGTGATGGCCTCAATATCATCATCGTCAAATGACAACAGCTCGTTCAAATCACGCCGAATGATCTCCATTAGGTCATCATACCGGATACGGGCACCATGCTCACAGCGGTTTCGTGTTCGACTTGTCAAGTTATTGCAAACAAGATACCAATACTTTGCGCGTTCACCCTTGTAGACCGAACCGCCGGAACACATCGCTGTACCACAGTGAGCGCAGTATGCGATCCCGCCAAAAATACTGTGGCGAAATGCAGGATTGGCCGCATGGGACTTTGTGTTTTCTCCGAGGAAATGTTCTGCTCGGTCAAATTGCTCTTGTGTCACCAATGGCTCATGGGTATTTTCTGTAAAGCACCAATCTTCCTGTGGAATAGAGATTTTCTTTTTGGACTTCACATTGACCTTACGGGTTTTCCCAAGTACGGTGTGTCCCAAATAGACGCGATTTCGCAGGATACGCTTAACCGTAGTATAGTTCCAGTAGTCTGACGCTCTGGATGCTCCCTGTGGGGTGAATTTATCACGATATTCAACCCTGTATTTCAAAGGCGGGATGATACATTGTTCGTTCAGCTTGTTTGCAATCGTCCGCGTTGAAAGTCCCGTTGATGCCCATTCAAAAATCTGTCGGACGATCGGTGCTGTATTTTCATCGGGAACAAGCTGGTCGGTGGTACGCTCCGCTTTTTTATAGCCGTATGGCGGACAAGCTGCATACTTGCCCTTCTTCCGTTTCATGTCTAACGTCTGCTTGACTTTTCTGGAAGTATCACGCAGGTACACATCATTCATGGCAAATTGGAACGGTGCCATCAGGTTGTCTCCCATGGAGTCAAAGTCATTACCGGGAGCCAGATAATGAATACCGTTTTCAGGGAAAAAGCGTTCTGCGTAGTAACTTGATTCCGTCATGTCACGGCCAAGCCGGGAAAGGTCTTTTGTAATGACCATATTGGCCTTTCCGGTCGAAAGATGATCCAGCATCGCTTGAAAGCCAGGGCGCTCAAAATTGCCGCCAGAATAGCCATCGTCTACAAATTCTTTTACGATGATAATATCGTGCTTTTCACAATAGTCCCTAATGATTGCACGTTGATTTGTAATGCTCTCGGACTCGTTTTTATGTTTCTTTTCCTCATCGGATAAGCGGCAGTAAATATCAGCGAGTTTGATGTGGTTCCGCATGATGTCCTCCTTTCTGGAACCACTCATTTACACTAATATTATACCATTTTCTTTCCTGAGTGGTCAAAAAAATCGACTTTTTTAGCCGTGGTAATGATTTCCTCCGCCACCACTTCTTGCGGCGTTTTGCTGCTGGTAAACACTCTCTCGATTACATAGGTTGCAGCTCCAATTTTGTGTTGCTTTTCTTGCTTTTCCAAGGTTGCACCTCCCTAAAAGCATTATTTCCATCTAAAAACAATTTAACCGGGCAGCAGGGCTGCCTGGCACTTTTTTCTCAGCCTAAAATCGACAAAAACCGCGCCCTCATGCAGGCGCGGCCTTTGATGTAGTTTTGTTTGTTGGCAGGTACATTTCAGGAACATATTGGACGGTGCTGGCACACCTTACACGGGAATTTCACCCCCTGCGGTTCTCACAGGTTGTCCCCTTTGCCTGCGACGGCTCACGGCCTTTCAAGGCCGTTTCAACGCTCGGACTGAGGCTGGACAATCGTATCTCCCCGATATGCGGGTCATCGCCCCCAAGCCAGCCACGGCTTGTTTGTGCGCGGAAGGCTGCTCCCCCTATACCTCCTCTCTCAAGTTGGGATCATGGCCTGCTCAATCCCGCACGGCTTTCCTTTCGGGCGCATATCGGATGTATCCAATAGACCTATTCAATTCTCGGACTGTCGCCAGCCCGCACAGATGCACCGTTGCCGATACATTCGTGCCGAATGGCGGTAGTGTCGAAATCTGTCTCAAATTGAGCCACATTTCCGGTGACAGGCAAAAGAGAAAGGCGGCAGCGCCGCCTTTCTCCCTGTCGGTCAATTTCGCAGGTAAGCGGCCAGAATGTCGATAAACTGGGAATTGGTCGGCGGCTGTCGCAATTCAGCCCCGGCAATCAGGTTCAAAAAGCTGTGGTCAGGATAATTCCAACAGCTCTGAATAAGCGTGCGGAGATTGCGCTCGACGCAGCTGGGCGTGGTCTGAAAATGCGCCGCCGTTTGTGCATAGAGGCGCTTGGTAATAAGAATCATATTCTCCGGCTGATCCCGAACTTGCTCCACCATGTAGACCGCATAGCGGAAACCCGTCAGTTTGCCGCTCACACCGAGAAGCCGCAACAGGCGTTCGGCATCCAACGGGGTCTGCGAAGCGTCTCGTTCATACTCAGGCACATAATAAACTAAAGGCATTTGATACCCCTCCTGTTAGAAATTAGGATAAGAACAGAGAAAGGGCAGCAGGGGCGGGCCTCTCGGCCAGCGGTAGGTCTTGGCACAAGACCTCTGCTATGCTGGAACTAAATCCAGCCGTTAGGGATACCCCAATTTTCTGTTTTCACTGTAAAAGTGAGATGACGGGGGAGCGTTGTGTGAATGGTCATCAGGTCAAAATTCCTTGTAAACATCCGTGTCCTCCGTTAAGTAAATCATACACGATAAATGCCGTTTTGTGTCATACAATCGCTCTACAATGCCCGGCGGTAATCGTCTGATTTTGCTCGATTGCAGTCGAATTTTGAACTTTTGGACGATATTATAGAAAAACCGCAAGGCAGCTCCATAGAGGAGCCGCCTTGCGGTTAAAAACAATATTTCTTTGGCTATTCCACGCACACTCGTTCGGGACTCAGCTTACTTGCCCTGATAGGCTCTGAAAAGGAAGGTCACGATCTGACCTCGGGTACAGGGCTGATTGGGCCCAAAGAGGCCGTTGCCAATACCGCCGGTGATGCCCTTTTCCTGCGCCCACTTCACAGCCTCATAGTAATAGGCGCTGGTGGACACATCGCTGAACGGGCTTGTCTCAACTTCCTTGACAAAAGCAGCGTTGATCTCAACCTTGCCCACAGGCATAGTGAACGTGTACTTGCCGTTGCCCTTATCCGCTGTCATCACGGTCTGCCTTACCGCTTCAAAATCGTACACATGAACGCTTTCGTAGGGATGATACCGGACTGTCAGGTAAACGGCAGTTCGGCTGGCCGGACGGAGTTCTGCTGAAACAATGCTTTCCAACAGGCTTTTCTCGGTGGGAAACTGCTCCACAGGCAGATACCGGGCCAGCGTGGCCGGATTTGCCAGCAGATCGTCCCAACTCTTTCCGCCGTCATTTGTCCTCATCAGGACGCAGGCGTTCTCTTCGCTGCTTCCCAGAAGGACCCCGTTCTGCTCACTAAAGAAAAACAGTCCAGAAACTGTGCACGCAAGCGGACGGCCGACCTTGTCCCAGTTTTTTCCGCCATTTGTGGTGTGGAAAAGCTGGCCCTCAGAAGCTGCCCAGCCATCAGACTCGCTGCTGAAATGATATGCGCTGGTGTTTAGGGGTACGGAATCCATCTTAGGCACAGCAGCATCGTCCTTCAGCACGCCTGCTGCCTCCAGAACATTCGCACAAGCCCAATGGCTCTCTGCCAAATCTGAAAAGGGATTTTTGACAGACATCAGCTCCGTCACAGATTCATCCCGTCCGAGCATCCGGTTGATGGCTGTGACAGCTTCGGCACGGGTGATTTGGCGTTCCGGGTGGAACAGCCCATCGGCGCCGCCCTGTAACCAGCCCAGAACTTTCGTGCTGTATATGTACGTTTCGGCCCAGTACCCGGCAGGAACATCCGCAAACACAAATTCTTCCCCATACTGCCCCACAGGTGCCGCAAACTGACAGCGATGCAGCAGAACGGCGAACGCGGCCCTGCTGATCGGCGCATCCGGGCGGAAGGTTCCGTCCGCATAGCCGGTGAGAATACCGTAGCTGGCAAGATACGCAACTGCCTGGGCGCAGTCTTTTCCTGCCGTGTCTGAGAACGGGACTCGGTAACTGTCGGCCTTATTGCCAGCGTCCAGCAGGGTGTATAGCATCTGTGCCAATTCGCCGCGTGTCAAGGGAGCGTTAGGACGCGCAAGCCCACCGCTCACGGGCAGGTAGGCCAGATGCCTCACTGTTTGGAGCTTCGGCCATCCATCCGGCTGAGCCGGAACCAAGCCTTTCCGCAAATTCTCCATGGAAAAGGTGGAGGATACACGTTTAAAAGCATCCAAAAAATCTCCGCCGGTGGGAGCGCCTCCTCCTGGGGTCTTCCATAGAAATACCCGGTTCTTTCCTATGGCGATGATCTGGTACGCCATATCATCGTAGTGACCGGAAAAGAAACCAGACCGTGGGGAAACCACTACAACGGAGCCGATCTCTCCCCCGTATTTTTCACGGGAGGGAGCGTGATAAAAGTTCACGCCGGTATCGGTTTCCTCGGCAATGACCTCGCCCTGACAAACGCCGGGAACCGTGATGGAAAATCCAAGCTGGCTGCTTTGATACTGGAATAATGCAGGGGCGGCTGCTTGGGCCGGGATGCCCAGCAGCAGGCATATTGCCAGCAAAATTGAGATCCGTTTCATTTACAGCAATTCCTCCTTTGAGAATTGTCGCACATGGTGACTTTATTCCCGCAGAATTATTTGGCCTTTAGTTAAATAGGTCAGCAGTATCCAGCGTTTCAGACGCCTCCATCAAATCCTCACTAATCTGTTATTAAAAGAACGGATAACAACGCAAAATTGCAAAGAATAAAATGTGTAACGG
>UQMC01000027.1 GCA_900542115.1 uncultured Oscillibacter sp.
GGCATACGAGATGTAGCCGTGACTGGAGTTCAGACGTGTGCTCTTCCGATCTTCATCAAAAACAAATCCCGCATCCGGGGCCTGTTCATCACCCACGGCCACGAGGACCACATCGGCGCCATTCCCTATGTCCTCAAGCAGATCAATATGCCCATCTACTGCACCCGCTTCACCGCCGGCCTCATCAAGCTGAAGCTGGAGGAGCACCAGTTGGTGAAGTCCACGAAGCTCATCACCGTGGAGGCTGGCAAAAGCGTCCGGGCGGGCAAGTTCACCGTGGAATTCATCCATGTGAACCACTCCATCGCGGACTCCGTGGCCTTTGCCATCCACACGAAAATGGGCACTGTTGTCCACACCGGCGACTTCAAAATTGACTCCACCCCCATCGACGGGGAGGTCATTGATCTGGCCCGGCTGGGCGAACTGGGCAAGGAGGGCGTGCTGTGCCTGTGCGCCGACTCTACCAATGTGGAGCGTCCCGGCTTCACCCCGTCCGAAAAGGTGGTGGGCGCTACGTTCATGCGCCAGTTCCAAAACTGCGACGAGCGCATCATCGTCACCACATTTGCCTCCAATGTCCACCGGGTCCAGCAGGTGCTGGACGCCGCCGCTCAGTGCGGCCGGAAGGTGGCTGTCACCGGCCGCAGCATGGAGAACATGATGAAGGTCTCCACGGAACTGGGCTACATGAAGGTCCCCAAGAACACGCTGGTGGACATCAACAAGCTCAAGGGCCTGCCCAAGAACAAGCAGGTCATCGTCACCACCGGCTCTCAGGGCGAGGAAATGAGCGCCCTGTACCGCATGGCGTTTTCTACCCACAAGCAGGTGGAGATCGGCCCGGGGGACAAGGTCATCCTTTCCGCCTCTGCCGTTCCCGGCAACGAGGTCACGGTAGGCCGGGTCATCAACGAGCTGTTCCGCAAGGGCGCTACGGTCATTTATGACCGGGCCGATATGCTCCATGTCTCCGGCCACGCCTGTCAGGAGGAGCTGAAGATCATCCATGCCCTGACAAAGCCCCGCTTCTTCGTCCCGCTTCACGGTGAGCAGCGGATGCTCCAGATTCACTGCCAGCTTGCTCAGCAGATGGGTATGGACCGCAACCATATCGCCATTGCCGACAACGGCAGCGTCATTGAAATCACTGGCAAGAGCATGAAGCTGGCCAACTCCGTCCCCGCCGGAGAGGTGTATGTGGACGGTTCCGGCGTGGGTGATGTGGGTGCCGTGGTCATGCGGGACCGCAAGCGTCTGGCCGAGGACGGTATGGTGGTGGTGGTGCTTCCCATTGCCACGCAGGACGGCGCGCTGCTCTCCCCGCCGGAGATCATCACCCGGGGCTTCATCTATGTCAAGGAGTCCGGCGATCTCATGAAAGAGTTGCAGAACGTGGCTATGGACGCCGCCGACAGCGTCAGCGGCCGCAAGCGCGGCCGGGACGACAGCGAGCTGCGAGGCGCGGTGAAATCCGCTGTCAGCAGCTATCTGTTCAAAAACACCAAGCGCAGCCCCATGGTCATTCCCGTTGTGACCCGGCTGTAAATACAAAAATAGAAGCCTCCGTCTGCATAGCAGACGGAGGCTTTTTTCATTTGCTTACAGGTGATGCTCCCGCAGGAGCTTTTTCGCCTGCTCCCACAGCTCATCGCTGACGGTCTGCACCACCGCCACCTTTTCCACTACCTCCGGCAGGGCGGCGGTCAGCTCCGCCTCCACAACGGTCTCGTTGGTAAGGTCCGCCGAGGGGCACCCGGCGCACTGGCCCAGCATCTTCACATACAGCGTCTTTCCCTCCAGACGGTCGATGGCAATATCGCCGCCGTGGGCCCGGAGAGCGGGTCGCACCTTCTCCTCCAGCGCCGCCTCCACGCGCTCCAGATTGCTCATATCCATTCCTCCTGTGCGTTCTTTTTGCTCAGTATACCACGCCGCACCGCCACCGTCCACGGAAAATTTTGAAAATACCTCTTGACATCCCGGCTTTAACTGTATATGCTGTATATGTACAGTACGAACGGGGGAATTCCATGGAGCTCATTATCCGCAATACCGACAGCCAGCCTATTTACGAGCAGATCGCCGCACAGCTCAGGCGGCAGATTCTCTCCGGGGCGCTGGCGCCGGGAGAGGCGCTGCCCTCCATCCGGGGGCTGGCCAAGGACCTGAAAATATCCGTCATCACCACAAAACGGGCCTACGATGAACTGGAGGCCGCGGGCTTTATCAACACCGTGGCCGGAAAGGGCTGCTTTGTGGCGGAGCAAAATCTGGAGCTGGTACGGGCGCAGCAGCTCCAGCAGCTGTCGGCCCAGCTGGCCGAGGCCGTGGAGCTGGGCCGGAGCTGCGGCATGACAGAGCCGGAGCTGACCGCGCTGCTGCGCAGAAAATGGGAGGATACACTATGACAAACGCCATTGAGTTGTCGCACATTCAAAAAACCTTTCCGCAGTTTGCCCTGCGGGATGTAAGCCTCGCCGTTCCCACCGGGACCATCTGCGGCCTTGTGGGAGAAAACGGCGCGGGAAAATCCACTCTCATCCGCATTCTTATGGGCGCGCTGCGGCCGGATAGCGGCAGGGCCACCGTCCTTGGCGCCGACACCGCCGCCCCGGACTTTCCGGCTGTCCGGGAGGACATCGGCGTGGTGCTGGATGAGGGGTGCTTCCCGGAGACCCTGACCGCGCCGCAGGTAGGGCGCATTATGGCCGCCACCTACCGCCGCTGGGAGCAGGACACCTTTGACGCCTACTGCAAGCGCTTCGGCCTGCCGGAGAAAACCGCCTTCAAGGATTACTCCCGGGGCATGAAAATGAAGCTCACCATCGCCGCGGCCCTGAGCCATCAGGCAAGGCTGCTGGTGCTGGACGAGGCCACCGCCGGGCTGGACCCCATCGTGCGGGACGAGATTCTGGATATTTTCTATGAGTTCACCCGGGATGAGACCCACTCCGTCCTCATTTCCTCCCACATTCTCAGCGACCTTGAAAAAATCTGCGATTACATTGCCTTTCTCCATGAGGGCCAGCTGCTGTTCTGCGAGGAAAAGGACGCCCTTCTGGAGCAATACGGCATCTTCAATGACACGGCGGAGCAAGCGGAGGCCCTCATGCCGGAGGCTGTTGTGGTCCGGGAAACCACGCCCTACGGCGGCGTCCGGGCGCTGGTGCGGCGGGAGCTGGCCCCGGCGGGCTTCCAACTGGAAAAGCCCACCATTGAGGACATCATCCTCTTTCTTGTGAAAGGAGAAAAGAAATGAAAGCACTGCTGTTGAAGGATTACTATACTCTGGGGAAGTCCCTCCGCTCCCTGGCCCTCATCGTGCTGCTATGGAGTGTGATTCCTATGGCGTTTCTCAATGTATTCGCCATGATTTACGGCTCCATGATCCCCTATTCCGCCATGGCCTATGACCAGCAGAGCCGCTGGAATACCTTTGCCCGGATGCTGCCCTACCGGGAAAAAGACATTGTCCTGAGCCGGTACGTGCTGGGCTGGCTCTGCACTGCCGTTGGCGGAGCCGCCGTGCTTGTGTTTCAGAATGTCCTCTCCCTGTTCTCCCCCCGCTTCGGCTGTTCTCCTTGGACAGTGCTGGCTGCTTTGTGTGTGGGACTTCTCCTGCTGGACATCAACGTTCCCCTGATGCTCCGCTACGGCACGGAAAAGGCCCGGTGGGTATCCAAGCTGGTCATCATTCTGGCCTGCGCATCAACCGGCGCGCTGGGCGCATTGGTCAATGACGCCAAAACCGTAGCAGCCGCAGTTCTCTCTCTGACGCTGGCCGGAATGCTGGTGCTGACCATCATCGCCACCGCCGTCTCCATCCTCCTGTCCCTGAAATTCTACCGGGAAAACCGCTGAAAATACGCCAAAAAAGCCGTCCGGCTCCGCCGGACGGCTTTTTCTTATCCATTTTATTCGCTGGCATCCCCGGCGTGGCACAATCGCCACTTCAGGCCGGAGTAGCGCTTCTGCCGCTTATCGTTGGCCGCCATGGAACGAATCGCCGCGTCGTCCCCCACGATGACCAGCAGCTCCCGCGCCCGGGTCAAGGCGGTATACAACACCCCCCGCACCATCAGTCCCGGCGCGGCGGGCATGGCCGCCAGCACCACACAGCGGTACTCGCTGCCCTGGGCCTTATGAACGGTCTGAGCGTAGGCAAGGTCAATTTCGCTGAGCATTTCCACGCTGTAGAGGGCCTTCCGTCCGTCAAAATCCAGCGCCAGCCACTCGCCCCCGGCGTCAATGTCCGCAATGCGGCCCACGTCGCCGTTGAACAGCCCCGTGCCGACGGTACCGTCATCCTTTTCCCACATCACATCGTAGTCGTTCCGGGTCTGCATGATGCGGTCCCCCACCCGGAACACCCGCTCGCCCCACGTAAGCTCCCGTTTGCCGGGGGCCTTTGGATTCAGGGCGTCCTGCAAAAGCCGGTTCAGATTGACGGTGCCGCAAGGACCCTTTCGGGTGGGAGTAAGCACCTGAATCTGCTCCGCCGGAATGTGCATATTATCCGGCAGTCGGGTGCGGCACAGCTCCAGCACCGTAGAGACTGCCCGCTGGGCGTCCCGGCGGCAGAGGAAGAAGAAATCCCCCTGATTGCCGGAAAGCTCCGGACTCTGGCCCAGATTGACCCGGTGGGCATTGCGGATGATGGCGGATTGTTCCGCCTGCCGAAACACCTCACGCAAAAAGACCGTTTCGATTTTTCGGCTGCGGATGAGATCGGAGAACACGTTCCCCGCGCCCACGGAGGGGAGCTGGTCGGCATCCCCCACCAGCACAAGGCGCGTGCCGGGACGCAGCGCCCGCAGCAGCGCGGAAAACAGCGCCACGTCCACCATGCTCATTTCGTCCACAATCACGGCCTCGGCCTCCAGCGGCTCCTTTTCCGTTTTCTGGAACGTCACCTGATGGGCCGTTTCGTTCCATGTGGTGCCGAGCAGACGGTGAATCGTCTGGGCCTCCATGCCCGTCAGCTCGCTCATGCGCTTGGCCGCCCGACCCGTGGGCGCCGCTAATACAATGCTCAGTCCCATTTTCTGAAACAGCGCCACAATGCCCCGCACCGTGGTGGTCTTGCCGGTGCCGGGGCCGCCGGTGAGGAGCATGACGCCGGCTTTCGCCGCCAGCGCCACCGCCTGCCGCTGCATGGGCGCATAGGTGATGCCCTGCTCCCGCTCGATTTCCGCCACCGTCCTTTCCGCGTACCGGCTCTGGTCCGCGTCCATGTCCAGCAGCGCCAACAGCCGGGCACAGGCAGAGCTTTCCGCCTCCCACAGCCGCCGGAGATACACCGCCTGCACATTGGCGATGTGCTCGATGACCACGGCGTGCTGCTCCGTTAGCGCGTCCAGCGCCGCCTCCACCTGCTCCAAGCCGCAGTCCAAAAGCTGACAGGTGGCGGAGAGCAGCTTGTCCCGTGGCAGGAACACATGGCCGTTATTTTCATTGAACGTCAGCTCAAAAGTCACGGCCGCCCGGAGCCGCTCACCGCAGTCCTCCGCAAAGCCCATGGACAGCGCCATAGTGTCCGTTACGGAAAAATCCACGCCGCACACATCGTCCGACAGCAGGTAAGGGTTCCGCCGCACCATTTCCAGCGCGCCGTCCCCATACTGCTGCCGCAGCCGGATAGCCAGCACCGGCGGGAGCTGATACCGGGAGAGGAATTCCATGAGACGCCGCAGCCCCATGTGCTGACGGAACATCGCGCCGATCTCCATGGCCTTTTTCGCGGTGATGCCGCGAATCATCTGGAGCCGCTCCGGCTCCGTTTCCAGAATGTCCAGCGTATCAAGGCCGAAGCGCTCCACGATGCTCCGCGCCGTGGCAGGGCCGACGCCCTTGCAAATGCCGGAGGACAGGTACGCTAAAATTTCGTCTTCCTCCTCCGGCAGGCTTCGCTCCAGCTCCTCCGCACGGAGCTGCTCTCCATGCTGGGGGTGGGTCTCCCATGTGCCGGTGACGGTCAGGTGCTCCCCCGGCGCCACGCAGGGGATGCACCCCACAACGGTGACGATCTCCCCCTCCTCGGTGAGCAGGCGAAGGACCGTATATCCATTTTCGGCGTTTTGAAAAATAACGCTATGTACCGTGCCCTCCCGGCAGATCAGTTCCTCCATGGTATGCCTCTTTCGTTCTCTCTTTTCATTCCAGCCGGATATCCGGCCCGGCGGTTACGGCGGCATTTTCCTCACGGGCCGCCAGATACTCGGCAAGGCCCCGGGCATCCTCCGTCAGCCCGCAGTCCGCGATGATAAGCCTTGCTCCCGGCAGCGTCCCCTGCACCCGGCGCAGCTCTCTTATGTCCGCCTCCAGCGCCGGCGCCTCGCCCCGTACCGGCAGCACCAACAAAAGGCCCGGAATCGTGGGCCGGCCCGCGTGGAGCACCGCTCCCGCCAGCAGCCATACCACCGTGGTCATCCCCACGGCGGAGAAAAAGGCGATCACGCCGTCCCGAAATACGTTCATCCCATCACCTCAGGACAGTATATGGCCAGATCTCCGCCTGTGTGACACACTCAATCTATATCGCGGGCCGTATCCAGCTTCGCCGCCACAGTATCCAGCTTGATCTCCGCGACTTCCTGCCGTCCCTTCACTGTTTCCAATTCTGTTTTGACCTCTTGGAGGGTCTTGGACACCGCTTTCAGCGTTTCCTCCATTCGATCCAGCTTGTCCTTCAGACAGACGGCTCCCGCCAAAACGGCTCCCACCGCCAGCATCCCCAGCAAAAATGGTGCGACATCTCCCCCGCCGCCGCTGAACATCCCTGCCAACAGTATCGCCGGCACACAGGCAAGCAAAGCGAACCCAATCGTATATAACGCGAATTTTCCCATATCAGTCCTCCCGGGTGATCCCCAGTTCTGCCAATATAGCTTCCTCTCTCCCCCGCATCTGCTTTTTCTGCGGACCCTCGTCCAGGTGGTCATAGCCCAGCAGGTGCAGCACGGAGTGCACCACCAGATACGCCAGCTCCCGGCGGTTGGAATGGCCGTACTCCTTGGCCTGCGCCGCCACGTGCTCCATGGAGATCACCATATCCCCCAGCGGCACCAGTCCGGTGCCGGGGTCGGCGTCCTCCGTTCCGGGCAGTTCACCGGGCCGCAGGTCAAACTCAGGGAAACTGAGCACATCCGTGGCCCGGTCTACCTCCCGCATATCTAAATTGATCTGGTGGATATTCGTGTCATTGGTCAGCAGCACGTCCACCTCGCAGGGAAAGTCCACCCCCTCCGCCGCAAGGGCGGTGCGGATGACCTTGCGGATAAACGCCCTTTGGGAATCGTTCACCCCCGGCACATCGGCGGTGATGGGAATATAGTGCCGCTTTGCCATCACTTTTTCCCCTTTCCGCCGTTTTTGGCGTTTTCGTAGCTCTCATAAGCCCGGACGATGCGCTGGACCATGACATGGCGCACTACATCGGCGTTAGTCAGCTCGCAGATACCGATGCCCTCCACATTTTTCAGCACCCGCATGGCCTCCCGCAGTCCAGACGCTTTACCGTCCGGCAGGTCGATCTGGGTGACGTCACCGGTAATGACGATCTTGGAGCCGAAGCCCAGCCGGGTCAGGAACATCTTCATCTGCTCCCGGCTGGTGTTCTGGGCCTCGTCCAAAATGATGAAGCTGTCATCCAGCGTCCGGCCACGCATATAGGCAAGGGGCGCTACCTCGATATTGCCCCGCTCCAGATACTTCTGGTACGTCTCCGCCCCCAGCATATCAAAAAGAGCATCGTACAGCGGCCGGAGGTACGGGTCCACCTTGCTCTGCAAGTCGCCGGGCAGGAAGCCCAGCCGCTCGCCGGCCTCTACCGCGGGCCGGGTGAGGATGATGCGGTTCACCTGCTTTTCCCGGAACGCCTGCACCGCCGCCGCCACGGCCAAATACGTCTTGCCGGTACCGGCGGGGCCAACGCCGATGGTAACGGTGTTTTTCAGCACCGACTGGATATATTCCTTCTGGCCGATGGTCTTTGGCTTTACCGGGCGGCCCTTGGCGGAGATGCACAGCACATCCCCCGCCAGTTCGCTGATCTGTTCTTCTTTTCCGGTGCGGACCATGTCGATGATATAGCGGACGTTCTGCTCCCCCAGGGCCTCCCCCCGGGAGGACAGGGTCAGCATGGCCTGCACCGCTTTGGCGGCGTGCATTACGTCCTCGGCCTCGCCGCTGATCCGCAGCTCGCCGTCCCGGTTGGTCACCGTCACATTAAATTCCTTTTCCAGCAGGCGGATGTTCTCATCAAAGGAGCCGAAAATATTGACGGCCTGCTCCATTCGCTCAATGCTGATTCTCTGTTCCATGGACTCACTCCTATCGCTCTATCCGGGCGCTCCGCCCGGTTCTTCGGTTGTATAAATGGGAACCCGCGTCCCCAGTTCCTCCCGGCACTCCGCGCTCAGCGTCACCGTCAGGACATCGCCCCGGACGCGGGAGGATACCTGCGCGGCGGTCACGGTGCCGTAGGCGTCCACAAGGCTGTGGAGATACTGCTCCAATACGGCGCCGGTCTCCGCCTGCCGCTGTGCCGGGTCACAGGCCACGATCTCCGTTTCGTAAAAGCGGAGCGTTTCCGTTTCCAGCGTCACCGGCAGCGGGAGGCCGAACACGCACACAGGAGTTCTTACGGTCATTTTATCACATTTACCGGCGTCAATGCTACTGTTTGAAAAGAATTTTATCCGCCGGGTACCGAAAATCAATGAGCGGAGCCGCTTTTCCTCCCCCGTGTACCGCTTGGCCGCCTCAGTCAACGGCACGTTGGCGGTCAGCGTATACCAGGTCCGGCCCTCTACCCGGCCAAGTCCGGCGGTCAGCCGTGCGCCGTAGGGGGCCGTATCCTCTACACCGGAGATAAGAAGCTGCCCCCTTGTCACCGACATTCCCCGCAACACCGCCGCCGTGCCGCCTAACGCCTGCACCCGCAGCACCAGTCCGTCCCGCCGCGCCACAAGGTTGCACGGCTCCCGGCGGTCCAGCAGCGCCGGGGCGGGACGCCGCTCCCGCACCTCTACCTTGGCCCGACAGCCGGAAACGTTGACGTTGATCCAGCTCAGCGCCGGCAGCTCCAGCAGAACGTGGTTGCGGATGTCCTCCCCGTCCAAACTCATACCGAAGCGCCCCAGCGTCACGCCGTTATGCTCCAATGCCTGTAAAATGGCCTCCTTCGGCACGGTCTCGTTGCCGGTGATCTGAATATCCCAGATAAAAAACGAGCCGATGACCAGCGCCATACCGCACACAATGCTTCCCACCGCCAACGCCTGACGCCGCCGGAGCCGCGCCAGCGCGTAGGGTACGCCCTCCCGGCCCACCACCTCCAGCCTGCAGTCCAGCTTTTCCGCCGCCTGCCGCAAAAGGTGGAAATCCTTCCGGGAAATGCGGCAGGTGAAGGTCTCCGCATCCTCCCACGTAAGGTCCCAGAAGGCCAGATTTCGGGCGGAGCACACGTTCAGCACCCGCTCCGGGTAGGGACAGCGCACCCGCAGCCGCACCTGCCCCCGCAGGCGGTTGATAATTTCTCTCAGCATCCCGTCACCCACTCCACGCGGTCGATCAGCCCGCCGATTCGCAGTTCCTCCCCGGTCATGGCCAGCAGCGTCAGGCGCTGGCCGCTGACACGCAGCACGCCGAAGCCGGTGTTGGCGTCAATGCCGGTGTCGCTGTAGCGCAAAAGTCCGGTGTGGCCCTCCAGATACAGCTCCCGGTTCCCCACCAGCTCCAGCCGGGGCAGTCCCGCCACCACATCCGCCGGCAAATCGAAAAGCTCCGCCACGCTGCCCAGCACGCCGCCCTGCTCCCGTCTTTTTTCCATGCTCTCACCTCGAAAAACTCTATGCGCCGCCGGGGCGTTCCTTGCCTGTCCCGCCGCATAAGGCCGCTGCGGGACGCATAGTCTCCCATGGGTGATGGAGATGAAAAAGGGATACCGGGCGGATGCCTGTTTGGTGCTGTGCGGCGTACTGCTCTGGTTTTTGGCGGACGCCGCCCGCCTTCGGCTGGAGGCGCTCAAGGCCCTGACCCTCTGCGCCGGGACGGTGATTCCGTCCCTGTTCCCCTTCATGACCGTCACCGCCCTGCTGGTGCGTCTGGGCTTCGGTCAATGGCTGGCGCCTCATACGGCTGGCCTGATGGCGCCGCTGTTCCGGCTGCCCGGCTGTGCCTCCTCCGCGCTGCTTCTGGGGCTGGTGGGGGGCTATCCCATCGGTGCCCGGACAGCAGCGAAGCTGTACGCCTCTGGCGCGCTGACCCGCGCCGAGGCGGAGCGGCTGCTGACGTTCTGCAACAATTCCAACCCCGTGTTTCTCATCAGTGTGCTGGGCGTGGGCGTGTTCGGCAGCGTCCGGGCGGGACTGTGGCTATGGCTCCTTCATATTGCCGCCGCGCTGTTGACGGGACTGCTGCTTCGAGGACACGGCACCGACCGCCGCAGCGTTCCGCCGGCTATTTCCTTTCAGGCCCCTTCCCTCTCCGGCGCCTTTGTGTCGGCAGTGCGGGATTCCGCCTCCGGGATGCTGTCCGTCTGCGCGTTTGTAACGCTCTTTTACGTGCTGGCCGCGCCGCTGCGGGGCCTGCCCGGACCTTGGGCGGCGCTGACCGTGGGCGTTACGGAGCTGTTCTCCCTGACGCCGCTCTTGCACTGTGACCGCGTGGGCTTTGTACTGGCCGCGGGCTGCGCCGGGTGGGGCGGGCTGTCTGTTCTGTGCCAGACCGCCGCCATTTTGGATGGCACCGACCTTCCGCTGCGGCCCTGTGTACTTGGCAAGCTGATGCAGGGGCTCCTCTCCGCCGCGCTGGCGGTCCCTCTTTCCCTGTGGCTGCTTTGACAGCAAAAAAGCACCGCTGACTGCGGCGCTTCAAAACCGAATTTCATAGCAAAAGCCGCCCGAAGGGATTTCCTTCGGGCGGCTTAAGGCCGTTGATTGCTTTATCGCTGTCCCTTATCGTAGGGGATGCCCTCTGCCTTGGGAGCGCGGGAGCTCTTGGAGGTAAAGGCCAGCACAATGAGGGAGATGATATAGGGCAGCATATTGTACACGGAGCTGGGAACGTTCAGCGCCTTCAGGAAGGCAAAGCCGGTATAGACATTGCCAAGCGCCCGGAAAAAGCCGAACAGCAGCGCCGCCAGCGCGATGCGCTGAGGCTTCCACTGGCCGAAGATCATCACTGCCAGAGACAGGAAACCGAAGCCCGCCACGCCATACTCAAACCGCCACTCGGACACGCCGGCGGTGATGAACACGATGCCGCCGATGCCGCCGAGGAAGCCGGAGATCAGCACACCGGCCCAGCGCATTTTATACACGTTGATACCCACGCTGTCCGCCGCCTGGGGGTGCTCGCCGCAGGCCATGAGCCGCAGGCCGAAGCGGGTCTTGTACAGCAGCACGTAGGACGCCGCCAGCAGCAGGGCCGTTACCAGCATGAACCAGCTGAACTCAAAGGAGCCGAGGTTCACGGTAAACGCCTTTTTCGGTGCGGCATACTGGATGATGGAGGATACATCGTCGGGGTTGGCCGCCGTGTTGATGGCCTTGACAATGACGGTGGCCCCGGCAGTACCCAGCAGGTTCAGCGCCGTACCCACCAGCGTCTGGTCCGCCTTGAAGTTGATACAGGCCACCGCCAGCAAACAGGAATACAGCATTCCCACCGCCGCAGCCACCAGAATGACCGACAGGATAATGACAATAGCCGGTGCGTCCGATGGGAGATAGCGCATGGTCAGCGCGCCGCCCAGCGCGCCCATAATCATGATGCCTTCAAGGCCCAGATTGATGACGCCGGAGTGCTCGGCAAAGCAGCCGCCCAGCGCCACCAAAATCAGCACGGAGGCAAAAATCAGCGTATATTGCAGCAGCAGTGTCATTACTGATCGCCTCCCTTCCCGTCAGCTTCCGCAGCTTTCGCCCTTTGAATCGCCTTTTCCTCCCGTTTTGCGATGGAGGCGTTCATGGCGTACTTCATGAACAGCACAAAGCCGCAGAGATAGATGATAATAGCCGAGATCAGATCGGAGATCTGGGCGCAGTACATGGTCTTATCCACATAAGCGCCGCCGGCGGTGATATGCTGGATGAAGAAGGAGGCCAGCACCGTCCCCAGCGGATTCAGTCCGCCGAGGAAGGCGGCGGCAATGCCGTTGAAGCCCATGGCGGGCACGGAGGAGGTGGCGCACTGCCACTGCTCATAGCCCGTGAGGTACAGCAGCGCCGCGCCCATACCGGCCAGCGCGCCGGAGATCATCAGGCTGAGAATCACATTCCGCTTTTCCGCCATGCCGCAGTATTTAGCGGCGTTTTTATTAAAGCCGGTGGCCTTGAGCTCATAGCCGAACTTCGTCCGGCCCAGCACCACCCATACAAGAAGCGCCATGACCAGCGATAGAGGAAGGGCAAGGCCCACATACTGATTGTTGTCAAACAGCGCCCCAATGCCAAGAGAGGGCAGCAGCGCGGAGGGATTGGTGGTGGACAGCACCAGCGTATAGGGGCTGGTATCCTCCTTCACCGTGGTCAGCAGCATATTGGTAAGGTACAGCGTGATCCAGTTGAGCATAATGCCGGAGATAACCTCGTTGACATTGCAGTAGGACTTCAGCAGTCCGGAAATCGCGCCCAGCACCGCGCCGCCCAGCATGGCCGCTATCAGGCAGGGCAGCCAGCCCCAGCCGAGGCCCAGCGCCGCGTACAGGCTCAGCGCCGCGCCCATGCAGTATTGGCCCGCCGCGCCGATGTTGAACAGGCCCACCTTGTAGGCAAACAGGATGGACAGTGCGCACATCAGCAGCGGAGCCGTTTTCACCAGTGTATTGCCGAGATACTTCAACTGGGAGGAGGGGCGGTTATACGTCAGGAAGTTTTTGATAACGGTGAGGATGGCCTCGCCCGCGCCGGCGGGATTGATAGCCAGCAGCACCACGTAGCCCAGAAACAGGCCCAGCACCACGCACACCAGCGAGGCAAGGAGCGACTGGACACCGTCATTTTTCAGCAGGTTTCGTTTCATGCCTTCACCTCATCTCTCTTGGCTCCGGCCATGTAGAGGCCCAGCTCCTCCTGCGTGGTCTTTTTCGGGTCAAGCTCGCCTACGATCTCGCCCTCGTACATCACTAAGATCCGATCCGGCACGTCCATGACCTCGTCCAGCTCCAGACTCACCAGCAGCACGGCCTTTCCGGCGTCCCGCTGGGCCACCAGCTGACGGTGGATATACTCAATAGCGCCGACGTCCAGACCGCGGGTGGGCTGCACCGCCACCAGCAGCTCCGGGTTCTTGTCGATCTCCCGGGCGATGATGGCCTTTTGCTGGTTGCCGCCGGACATACTCCGGGCAATGGTCACAGGCCCCTGACCGGAGCGGACATCATACTGCTCGATAAGCCCCTCGGCGTATTTGCGGATATTTCCCCGCCGCAGGAAGCCGGCCTTATTGGTGAACTCCGGCTCAAAGTAGCGCTGGAGCACCATATTGTTCTCCAGAGAATAATCCAGCACCAGACCGTGCTTATGCCGGTCCTCGGGGATATGGCTCATACCCAGTTCGCTGCGCTTGCGGATGGAGGCGTGGGTGATGTCCTGTCCGCAGAGGGTAATGCTGCCGCTGCTGAGGGGCTCCAGCCCCGTCAGGCCGTAGACAAACTCCGTCTGGCCGTTTCCGTCGATACCGGCAAGGCACACGATCTCGCCCCGGCGGACCTTCAGCGACACGTTTTTCACCGCGTTGTTCTTATGCAACTTGGAGGCCATGGTCATATTCTTGACCTCCAGCACCACCTCGCCGGGCTGGACGGGCTTCTTTTCCACATGGAAGCTGACGTTGCGGCCCACCATCATGGCGGAAAGCTCCTCCACCGTGGTGTCCTTCGTGTTGACGGTGCCGATGTATTTGCCCTTCCGCAGCACCGTGCAGCGGTCCGCCACCGCCATGATCTCCGCCAGCTTGTGGGAAATAAACAGGATGGACTTTCCCTCCGCCGCCAAATTCCGCATGATCTGCATCAGCTCGTCGATCTCCTGCGGCGTCAGCACAGCGGTGGGCTCATCGAAAATGAGAATCTCATTGTCCCGGTACAGCATTTTCAAAATCTCGGTGCGCTGCTGCATACCCACGGTGATGTCCTCGATCAGCGCGTCCGGGTCCACGTGCAGCCCGTACTTCTCGCTGAGGGCCAGCACCTTTTCCCGGGCCTCCTTCTTTTGCAGCAGGCCGTGCTTCGTGGGCTCCACGCCCATGATGATATTATCCAGCACCGTAAAGCACTCCACCAGCTTGAAGTGCTGGTGCACCATGCCGATGCCGAGGGCGTTGGCGTCATTGGGGTCCTTGATGGAGACCTCCACACCGTCCTTTTTGATGATGCCCTCCTCGGGCTGATACAGTCCGAACAGAACGCTCATCAGCGTGGACTTTCCCGCGCCGTTCTCACCCAGCAGGGCGTGAATCTCACCTCTTTTTAATTGAAGGGTGATGTTGTCATTGGCGATGATACCCGGGAACCGTTTCGTGATATGCAGCATTTCGATGGCATAAGGAGTTTCCAAGTCAAACCGCCCTCCTTCCGTTTTGATGGCCCGCCGCGAAGTCCCTGCGGGGACGGAAACCACATGAAATCTCCGGCGATGGCCCGCAGGCCATACCAGTTCATAATCCAGTATACTATAATTTCCCGCAAAAGCAAAGGCAATTTCGGAAATGGCCGTGATTTTTCCTTTTCCGTGGGTCCCTTGCGCAAGCGCAGCGCCGTTTTGCGGGGCAAGGACGCCTCAGTCCGCCTTTTTGGCGGTCTCGATGGCCTTGACCTCCTCCAGCGTCCAGCCGGGACCGGTGAGGTCGGCGGTCATCACCGGGTTCACCGGGACAGCCAGATACATATTGTTGCCATAGGTATAGGCGCCGGAGGTCACGGCAATGACCTGCCCGTGGGTATTCAGCAGCGCGCCGCCGCTGCTGCCCCGGGAAATGTCGGCAGAGTTCACCACGCAGGGCAGCGCGTAGCGCTCCAGCTCATGGGCGGCAGAGGCAATGATGCCGGAGCTGATGGCAAGGCCCAGCCCCAGCGGGTTGCCGATGGCATATACGGAGTCGCCGGGACGGATGTCCGCCGTTCCCACCAACTCCAAATGGTTGAAGGCAGAGGTGGTGCGCCGGGTATTCTCGGCGGTTTTGGATACCTTGATGACTGCGATATCAATAGCGGTATCGTAATAGAGCACCCGCTCCACGCCGTAGCGTTCGCCGTTAAGAAGAACGATGTCCGCCTTGATGGCGTCCTCAATGGAGTGGTAATTTGTCACGGCCAGACCGTCCGCCGTGATGAAAAAGCCGCTGGCGTTGGAGGCCACCACCTCATCGTGGACCTGCTCCTCCGTTTCGTATATCTCCATCTGGAACCCGGCGGAGAGATAGCGGTCGGCGATCTGCCGGGCGGTATACTCCCGGTTCAGAAGGCCCAGGGCATTGGCGGCGGAGGCGGTGCACACGCCGCTGTCGATCAGCCGCGCCAGCACTGTGGTCTCCGTTCCCTTATAGGGAAAATCCAGCGCGTCATACATGGATTCATAGAGGTCGCCGCAGTTCAGCGTGCCGGTGAGCTGTCGCTCCGTGACGCCGATACGCCACGCAAAGGCGGCGGCATCGGAAATTTCAAAATCTCCGGCCTTTTCCGTGTAGCCCAGCATCCGCAGCAGCATGGCGCACCACGCATCGGCGTTCAGCGCGCCGTTCGGCGCAAAGGACACGTTGCTGACGCCGGAGACCCAACCCCGGCGGGCAGCGTAGTTCACAGCGGTGCGGGCCCACTCCGGCACATCCCGGAAGCCCGCGAACCACCCGTCGGTATCCGGGTGCTTTTCACCGCCGGAAAGGCGCACCAGCAGCACCGCCGCCTGTGCCCGGGTGGCGGGGGCGGTCAGGTCCCGGTCAGGCTCCTCCACCAAAATATGGAGCACCGTCAGGGCATCGGCCATGCGGCTATCATCCCCGCTCTGGGCGCTGGCCATGGGGACCGCACAGACAAGCAGCATCACCGCGCACAGCGCGGAAAGCAGACGTTTTTTCATGGAAGTCGCTCCTTCTCACTCAATGGAATAGCACTCATTGTAGCACGCGGGGACAGGGATTGCAAGCCGCGAGGGCTGTCGGCAAAGGTGGAAACACGGCGGTAGACAGCGGCGGGAAAAGCTGGTATGATGAAGCTGATCAATCGCTTTCCATTCTGAATTCTAAAGGAGTGACTTGAAATGGAACTGAAGGACATTTTGAGCAAATGCGACCATACCCTCCTGTCCCAAACGGCGACATGGGACGAAATTCGCGGCATCTGCGATGACGGCATGAAATACGGCTGCGCCAGTGTGTGCATCCCCGCCAGCTATGTCAAGCAGGCGGCGGAGTATGCGGCGGGCAGGCTGCCTATCTGCACGGTCATCGGCTTCCCCAACGGCTATGACACCACCGCCGCCAAATGCTTCATGGCCACGGACGCCGTGAATAACGGCGCGTCCGAGGTGGACATGGTCATCAACCTCGGCTGGGTGAAGGACCGGAAGTGGGATGATCTGCTCTCTGAGATCAAGGCCGTGAAGGAGGCTTGCCACGGCAAACTGCTGAAGGTCATTATCGAGTGCTGCTTCCTCACGGATGAGGAAAAAATCAAAATGTGCGAGATCGTCACCGCCTCCAGCGCGGACTATATCAAGACCTCCACCGGCTTCGGGGGCGGCGGCGCCACCCGGGAGGATGTGGCCCTCTTTGCAAAGCACGTCGGCCCCAACGTGAAGATCAAGGCCGCCGGCGGCATTGCCAATCTGCAGGACGCCGAGGACTTTATCAAGCTGGGTGCCTCCCGTCTTGGCACCAGCCGGGTGGTCAAGGCCGTGAAGGCCATGGAAAAATAAGGAGGATGCAGCATGGGAACACCGCACAATGAAGCAAGCAAGGGCGATTTCGCCAAGACAGTTCTGATGCCGGGCGACCCGCTGCGCTCCAAATTCATCGCGGAGAACTTCCTGACGGAGCTGAAGCTGGTAAACAACGTTCGGGGCGTACAGGGCTATACCGGGCTTTATAAGGGCACGCCGGTGAGCGTCATGGCCTCCGGCATGGGAATGCCCTCCATCGGTATTTATTCTTACGAGCTGTATACCCAGTACGATGTGGAGAACATCATCCGGGTGGGCAGCGCCGGGGCGCTGCGGGGGGATCTGGAGCTGGGCAGCGTGGTGGCCGGTCAGGGCGCCTGCGCCAACTCCGCTTATCTGGAGCAGTATGAGCTGGGCGGCACCTTTGCCCCCATTGCGGACTTTGACCTGCTGATGGCGGCAGTGGAAAGCGCCAAGGAGCTGGGGGTGAAGATGCCTGTGGGCAACCTCTATTCCTCCGACACCTTCTACGATGCCGCCGGACGGAACATGCGCTTCCAGAAGATGGGCGTCATGGCGGTGGAAATGGAGGCGGCGGCCCTGTACTGCAACGCCGCCTATACCGGCAAGCGGGCGCTGGCCATCTGCTCTATTTCCGACAATCTGGTAACGGGCAAGGAATTGTCCCCCGCTGACAGGCAGACCACGTTTACGAACATGATGAAAATCGCGCTGGAGGCCGCCGTGAAAATGGAGGCCCGCGCACGGCAGTAAATGGTATGCTCTCCCGGCGGGACGGTCCCCGTCCCGCCGGGGATGTCCCTTCGGTGTACGCAAACGTTTTCTTTTCTGTCGGAATCTGTCTAAAACGGGCTGCTTTTACAGCAGATTTACAAAAATATGACCAAACCGAAAACAATTTTGAATTTCGGTTGCATTGCGAAACGGAAGTTGCTATAATGAAGACCGGCCTGAAAGGCCACGTCCTCCGTTTTGCCTGTACATAGACTGCGGACGAACGCGGCGCATCTGTTTTTCGGATACCCGCCCCGGCCGCGCTTCCACAGGCGGCGGAAGGAAAATCAAACGGAAAGAGGTAAATTCCAATGAAGAAGTTTCTTGCATTGACTCTGGCATTGGTCATGTCTCTGTCCCTTGTCGCTTGCGGCAGCAAGAACGAGGAGCCCAAGACGGACGACACCAACGGCACCCAAGTTGAGGAGCCCACCGAGGGCGCCTACAAGATCGCCATGATCACCGACTACGGCGACATCACCGACCAGTCCTTCAACCAGACCACCTATGAGGCCTGCAAGGCATTTGCCGAGGACAACAGCATTGAGTTCAACTACTTCAAGCCCGCCGGCGACAACACCGCCGACCGTGTGGCCATGATTGAGAAGGCCGTGGACGAGGGCTACAACGTCATCGTGATGCCCGGCTACGCTTTCGGCGGTGCCATCGTGGAGACCGCTCCCAAGTTCTCCGATGTGAAGTTCATCGCTCTGGACGTCTCTGCCGGCGATCTGGGCGATGGCTTTGAGGTCCCCGATAACCTGTACTGCGCAGTCTATCAGGAGGAGCTGTGCGGCTACATGGCCGGTTACGCTGCTGTGAAGATGGGCTATACGAAGCTGGGCTTCCTCGGCGGTATGGCTGTTCCCGCTGTTGTCCGTTACGGCTACGGCTTCGTGCAGGGCGTTAACGCCGCTGCCGCTGAGACCGGTACTGAGAACGTGACGCTGAACTATGTTTACGGCGGCCAGTTCTTCGGCGATGCCGACATCACCGCTGTGATGGACACCTGGTATCAGCATGACGGTGTTGAGGTTGTGTTCGCCTGCGGCGGCGGTATCTACACCTCTGCTGTGGACGCTGCCAAGAAGGCTGACGCCAAGGTCATCGGCGTGGACGTCGATCAGGCCGGTGTCATCGCCAACTATGCCGAGACCGAGGGCATGACCATCACCTCCGCTATGAAGGGTCTGTATCCCACCACCTATGATACGCTGAGCGATGTCATTCTCAACGATAACTGGAGCAAGTACGCCGGTCAGATCGCCACGCTGGGCCTGGTCTCCGCTGACGATCCCGAGGCCAACTATGTCCAGATCCCCATGGGCGACGGTACCCAGTGGTGCGACACCTTCACGCAGGACGATTACAAGGCCATGGTGAAGGCCATGTATGACGGTGAGCTCACCGTGTCCAACGATATCACCAAGTCCCCCGCCGACTTTGCTACCTGCATCGCCGTGGAGGATCAGGGCGCTATCAAGGGCTAAGCCTGAGTAAATCCAAAAGCATAAATAAGACCGAGACTGTCGATAAAGTGGTAAATCCTCCGCAACGGTAAGGAAGGGTGTGCGC
>UQMC01000028.1 GCA_900542115.1 uncultured Oscillibacter sp.
GATTTCAATGGCGCAGGACACCCTTCTTGGGTTTCCCGCGCACACCCTTCCTTACTGTTGCGGAGGATTTACCACTTTATCGACAGTTCCTTTTTTCGTTTTTATCAGGCGGCTCAGACGTTGAAGCGGAAGTAAATCATATCTCCGTCCTGCACCACGTACTCCTTGCCCTCGCTGCGGAGCTGGCCCTTCTCCTTAGCGGCGCTGACGCTGCCGTACTTCATCATATCGTCAAAGGCGATGACCTCCGCCCGGATGAAGCCCCGCTCAATATCGGAATGAATTTTTCCGGCGGCCTGAGGGGCCTTCGTTCCCTTTTTAATGGTCCATGCCCGGCACTCGTCCTTTCCGTAGGTCAGGAAGGAGATGAGGCCCAGCAGAGAATAGCTGCACTTGATGAGCCGGTCGAGGCCGGACTCGGCGATTCCCAGCTCGTCAAGGAACATTTGCTTTTCCTCGCCCTCCAGCTCGGCGATGTCCTGCTCCAGCTTGGCGCAGATGGGCAGCACCTCACTGCCCTCGGCCTTTGCCAGCTCCGTGACCTTCTTGAGATACGCGTTGTTCGCCTGATTGGCAAACCCGTCCTCATCCATGTTGGCGGCATAGATAATAGGCTTCAGTGTCAAAAGATCAGAGGTTGCGATGAGGGCCTTATCCTCATCGGAGCACTCGAATGTCCGGGCGGACTTACCGCTGTCCAGATGAGCAGCAAGCGCCTTGAATACGTCCACCTCATGCAAAAACTTCTTATCGCCCTTGGCGGCCTTGGCAGCCTTGTCCACACGGCGCTGCACCATGTCCAGATCGGCCATGATAAGTTCCATGTCAATCGCCTCAATATCCCCTACGGGGTCAACGGGGACGTTTGTTCCGGCATCGGCTACCACGTGCATGATGTTTTCATCATCAAAGCAGCGGACCACATGGACAATGGCATCCGTCTCCCGGATATTGGCCAGGAACTTGTTGCCAAGACCGGCGCCCTGACTGGCGCCCTTCACCAGACCCGCGATGTCCACGAACTCAATGACCGCCGGGGTCTTCTTATCCGGCTCGTAGATCTCCGCCAGCTTGTCCAGCCGCGCATCCGGCACAGCTACCATGCCCACATTGGGGTCAATGGTGCAGAACGGGTAATTGGCGCTCTCCGCACCGGCGTTGGTAATGGCGTTGAACAGGGTCGATTTGCCCACATTGGGCAGTCCCACGATACCTAATTTCATATATCTCTACATCTCCTTATTTTAAAGGCCGCAATCGGGATAGGCTCCTTACATCTGATAATAGGCTGCCAGCAGCGGAATTGTGACAATACACAGCAGCATGGTGACAATGTTGATAAGGCCGGAATACCGGGCATCCCGCCCGAAAATCTGGCTGAACTGCGTCACCGCGTTGGCCGATGGTGCAATGGCGGAAAGCAGACTGATAAGAATCAGCGTCTCGCCATGAGGTGCCAATGCCGCAAGGCCGCTGTACTTCATGATAGTGACCAAAATCACCGGCAGCACCACCAGCCGCAGCAGCACTGGCTTCCAGATCTGCCGGTAGCCCCGCAGGACCTCCGGCGTGATGTCCGCCAGCAGCATTCCCACAATGAGCATGGCCACCGGTCCCACGGTATTGCCCGCTTGGGCGAACGCGCCCTTGACGATTCCCGGCAGCCGTATCTGGAAAGCAAACAGCAGCATTCCCGCCAAAATCGCCAGAATGTTCACGTTGCAAAGCAAATTCCGCACCGACAGCTCATGCCTGCCGCTGATAAAAATGCGGGCGTGAGTCCAGATCAAAACCGTCTGCACGATGGAGTAGCACGTAACGTACATGACCCAGTCCTCGCCAAAGGTGCCGATAACGATGGGCAGCACCATATTTGTGCAGTTGGGATACATAACGGAGGCCGCTTCCACCACATCGAGGTGAAATGGTTTTGAAATCAGCCCGCCCAGTATTACACACAGTCCGCTGAGAATCACAGCGGAGAGCAGCGACAGCTCCATCATCCGCACAGTGTCCGCTGTTCGCTCTAATTGAAAGGCGTTCAGGGCCACACAGGGCGTGATGATATACAGAAGGATCATGGACAGCGTTCGGCTGTCCTCCGATTTCAAGATACCTGCTTTGACAATGGCCCAGCCCAAGAATACAAGGATAAAGAGCTGGGCGATCTGCCGCAGCAGAATCAGGCTCAGCATTTTTCTTCGACTTCTTTCAGCCGGTCCAGATACGGGCTCTCCGTGGTGCTGAAGGCGGCGGCGTCATTTTTAAACCGCTCCACATTCATCATGGAGTCCTTGACCTGACTGATGGTACCTGCACCGGCTACGCAGCCGCCGGGGCAGCCCATGCCCTCCAGCAGATAGCCGTTGCGCTTACCGGCCTTTGCCATGGCCAGCATTTTGCGGCACTCCTTCAAACCGTCGCCGTATTCGATGAGCACCTCCCGGTCGGGATCAATGTGCCGAATGGCCTCCACCACGGCGGCGGCCACACCGCCGCCAACGGCAAAGCCGCGGCCCATGCCGGAGCCCTCGTTCATACCATCGGCAGAATCGGCCTCAATCGTGGCAAAGTCGATCTCCTTGGCATCGAACATACCCAGAAGCTCCTCAAACGTCAGCACAAAGTCCACATCGGAGCGGACGGAGCGCCGGTTGGCCTCCAGCTTTTTCGCGGAGCACGGTCCCACGAACACGATGCGGGCGTTGGGATGATCCTTTTTCACCATGCGGGCCGTAATGACCATGGGGGTCAGGGCCATGGAAATATTGTCTTTGAATTGGGGGAACAGCTTCTTGGCCATCATGGACCATGCGGGACAGCAGCTTGTGCCCATCCAGTCCAGCTTCTCCGGGACCTCCTCCAAGAAGTCATGGGCCTCTTCCACGGTGCACAGGTCCGCGCCGATGGCGACCTCCACCACATCCGCGAAGCCCAGCGTCCGCATAGCAGCCTTCAGCTTAGCGGGCGTTGCCGCCTTGCCGTACTGGCCCACAAAGGCAGGGGCCACACAGGCGATGACTTCCTCACCGCGCTTCACAGCCTGAATGACCTGGAAAATCTGGCTCTTGTCGGCAATGGCGGCAAAGGGGCAGTTGACAAGGCACATACCGCAGGATACACACTTATCATAGTTGATCTTCGCCCGGCCCAGCTCATCAGACTCAATGGCGTCCATACCGCAGGCGGCGGCGCAGGGGCGCTCGATCTTGCTGATGGCCCGGTAGGGGCACTGGTTAAAGCACTTGCCGCACTTGATGCACTTGCTCTGGTCAATGTGGCAGTGCTTGTTCTCGTCCAGATAAATGGCGTTCTTGGGGCAGACCGCCATGCAGGGGTGGGAAATGCAGCCCTGGCAGCTGTCGGTAATGCGAATCTGCTTGGGGGGGCAGGCATTACAGGCAAAGGGGATAATATTGACCAGAGGCTCCCGGAAATACTTCTGATCCGTAGCCGCCTCCCGGATGCTGGCGCTGAGGGGCTCAGACGGACCGCCCGGATTCAAATCCATGCCCAGAGCCAGCCGGACTCTGGAGGACACCACCGCCCGCTCCAGAAATACGTCATGCCGGTGGTGAGCCACCTCTCCGGGAACGATCTTATAGGGAATCATATCCACACCGGTATAATCATCCCCACTGTAGGCCAGCCGGGCCACCTCTGTAAATACGCTGCGGCGAATATCGTCTACCGCGCTGTGTACACCTCTCATAGTCTCCTCCTGTGTCCGGCCAACGGTCGCATTCCGTCCCGGAGCATATTTTGCATCCGCCGTCAGGGCAGATTCAATCGCATATATTATATGTAAAAAGTCTTCAGCTTTCAAGCCTTATTTTGCTGTTTTCGCTGCTTTTTCCAGCTTTTTCCATTCAATCGATTACTTTTTGGCATTTTACAAAAATTTTCCACGGTATTTGTGGAAATCTTACCCTTGGGAGGTTGCTATTTCCGCCAAAAAGCTGGTATAATTATTTTAATTTGCCGAAGGGAGGGTGATGGAATGCTGCGAATCGGCTTTTGCGACGATGATCTGTCCGTACTCAACACGCTTCAGGTCCTTCTGGACCGCTACCGTGTGGACCGGAATGCGGACCTTTCCTCCGCGGCCTTCCAAAGTCCTTTAGAGCTGATCGCGGAGATTGAAAAAGGTCTGCGCTTCGACATTCTGCTTCTGGATGTGCTGATGCCCGGAGAAAACGGTATGGAGGCCGCCCGGGAGATTCGCCGGTTTGACAGCAGTGTTAAAATCATTTTTCTCACCTCCTCCACGGAATTTGCCGTGGAATCCTACTCCGTAGGCGCCTATTTCTACCAGCTTAAGCCTATTTGGGCGGAGAGTTTCTACTGCTTGATGGACTCCGTTATTGCCGAATGTGACAAAAGCAGCAGCTCCAGTCTGATTCTCCGCTGCAAGAGCGGCATCACCCGGGTGGAGCTGGAAAAGCTGAGCTATTGCGAGGTTCAGGGCCGCTCCCTCTGGCTCCATCTGGAGGATGGCACCGTGTTGGAGAGCACCGGCAGCATGGACCATCTTTGCGAGCAGTTGACCGGCTATGAGCAGTTCTTTCGGCTGCACCGCAGCTTCCTTGTCAATTTAGAGCACATCAAGCGCATCGCGCCCAAGGCCATCACCATGACCGATGACACGGAGCTGCCCCTCCCCCGGGGAAAATACACAGAGGTAAAGGACCTCTATCTGGAATACGCCTTCCGCAGAAAGCAGGTGTTTTTAACGTGACGCCCCTCTATATCTGCAACACCGTGGCGGTGGGCCTGTTCGGCATTGTGCTCTCCGCCGCTTTCTGCAATATTACATGGTCCCGGCGCAAAGTACTGGAAATGGCTTTGTTCACGCTGGGTATTTTTCTGCTGCAGGCCGTTGTTTATTTTGGAATCACGCCGGAGCTGGGACAGTATCTTTATCCCCTGCACACCCACCTTCCCCTGATTCTCATTTTGTGCCTGTTGAGCCGGCAGCGGCTCTGGCCCGTTATCTCCGTGCTGACCGCGTATCTCTGCTGTCAGCTCCGCCGCTGGCTGGCGCTGCTCATCGTGGAGCTCTGCGCCGGCGGAGACGCCATGCAGCAGGCCGTGGAGCTGGCGCTGACCGTGCCGCTGCTTCTGCTTTTGCTGCGGGCCGCGCCCGCCGTGCGCTCCGTCTCCCAATATCCTGCACCGATTCAATGCCAGTTCGGCATCATCCCGGCTGTGTACTATGCCTTCGACTATCTGACGCGGGTCTATACAAATCTTCTCTCCAGCGGTTCCCCGACGGTGGTGGAGTTCATGCCCTTTGTATGCAGCGTTGCGTATCTGATTTTCGTCTTCCGGCTTTCCGAGGAGCAGCGGGCCAGAACCTACCTCGAGCAGATGCAGAACAGCCTGAATTTGCAGGTCCACCAAGCGGTGCGGGAAATTGAGGCCATGCGGGAATCCCAGAATAAGACCCGGGCCTACCGCCACGATCTGCGCCATCATCTGCAATATCTCTCCGCGTGTCTTGAAAACGGTCAGTACACACAGGCGCAGTCCTATATCCGCTCTATCAGCGATGAGATTGAAGCCAGCCGCGTTACGGTCTACTGCGAAAACGAGGCCGCCAATCTGATTTTTTCCTCCTTTGCGGGGCGGGCCGCCGCAAAGGGGATTCCCCTGTCCATCCACGCGGAGCTGCCCCATGCTCTGCCGTTGACCGAAAGCGACCTTTGCGTGCTGCTGTCCAACGCTCTTGAAAACGCGCTGAACGCCTGTCGGCGGCGGGCGGAGCAGATAGGCGAGAGCGGCGGCATTGAGGTGCAGACCTACGAAAAGAGCGGCAAGCTCTTTCTTCAGGTGGTCAATGACTGCGTGGATACTGTCCGCTTTGAGCACGGGATTCCCGTCTCGAACCAGCCGGGGCATGGAATCGGCGTGCGGAGCATCTGTGCCATTGCGGAGCGGTACGGCGGTATTTACAGCTTCGCCGTTCAGAATGGGCGCTTCCTTCTGCGGGTCTCTCTGTAGTCCCCCATACATTTCATGACAGTTTCAGGGCGTTTCATGCAGAAACGCCCTTTTTTCGTACCCGGTGCTATATACTGGGTACAACAGCAACGCGGTTCGCCGCAAACCCCAAAATACATACAAGGAGAATTACGATGAAAAAGTTTCTTGCACTCTTGCTGAGCCTGATGATGGTCCTGTCTCTGGCCGCCTGCGGCGGCTCCGACGATACGAGCGATGATACCGCAGACCCCGCTCCCACCGAGGACACCACCCCGGATGACACTGCGGACACCGAGACCCCGGAAGATACCGGCGAAAAGTTCAACCTCATGACGGATATCACCCGCATCGATCCTCCCGAGCTGGAGGGAACCACTTGGAACTTCGCCGGCGGCTATCTGGACGGTGAGGAAATGGATGACGATGACGCTACACAGACTCTGAGCCTTTATGGCGGTACGCTCCAATTCGTCTTCGGCGAGGATGGCGCAATGCAGATCGTGCAGGGCGGCGGCAGCCTTGACGGTGTTTACGAGCTGCTGCAGGACGATGACGGTTCTCTCTGCGTCGGCGTCACCGTGGACAACGACGGCCAGAGCATTCCTTATTTCTGCGTCTTCAGCGATCTGGGCCAGACCGTGATGATCGCCCTGTCCGATGACAGCGGCCTCAACGGCCTTTACTTCGTTCAGGAATAATCCAAGCTCTCCGGCAGCGGATGCGGCACGATCCGCATCCGCTGCTTTGTTGACAGCAACCCCCGACGCACATTTTAAAAACGGCAGAAATGGAGGTGGCCGCTATGTATCCGCTCATCATTGCAGCGCTGCTGCTGATATTGCTGGGGAGCTGGCTGCTGTCCGTGCGGCACAAACTGTCTGTATTGGATGAAAACGCTGGCAGCGCCATGAGCCAGATCGGCGTGCAGCTCGCCTCCCGCTTTGACGCGCTCAATATGCTGCTGCGTCTGCCGGAGCTCTACGCGCTGCCCGTCGTCCCCGCCATTTTGGAGGAGATTCAAGCCAAGCAGGCACCCATTACAGCCGAATCGACCCCCGCCGCCGCGGAGGCACAGGCCGCTGTCATCGCCCACGCGCTGTCCCGCCTCTCCGCTGTGGACGGATACCACACCGCCCTTGCCTCCACTCCGGACGGTCTGCGGTGTCTGAACGCCATGAACGGCTATGAAAAAATGCTGCGTACCAGCTACCTTATTTATAATGACTCCGCCGCCGGACTGAACCGTGTACTGGACCGGTTCCCGGTCTCTCTTGCGGCAAGGCTCCTTGGCTTTCACCCCCGCGGCTGCCTGCCCACGCCGGACACACCGCTGACGGGCCACACGATATAAACAGGCTATCTTATCACATTTTGGGAGGAACGAAATCATGGGATTATTCAGCAACAACAAGAAGCTCTGCCCCATCTGCGGCAGTCCTACTCC
This sequence comes from uncultured Oscillibacter sp., assembly GCA_900542115.1. Lineage (GTDB taxonomy): Bacteria > Bacillota > Clostridia > Oscillospirales > Oscillospiraceae > Oscillibacter > Oscillibacter faecalis_A. The sequence goes on from UQMC01000028.1 coordinate 7,430, forward strand.
CCGCTTTCTGGCAACGAAATTTGAAAATGAAGCCATCTGCAAGGACTGCGATAATAAAATTGACCTGCCGGATGGCGTTCAGGGCAAGATGACGCTGGCAGATTTCCGGCAGTACATTGCCCGTTATGATGAAAATGCCGCTCTGCGGAGCAGCTTTTCAAAGACATTCCAAATCAGCTACGGTTTTCTCAGCGGATATCTTCAGGTGGACGAGGCCCACGGTCTGTTCCGTCTGAAGGACAATGATCGGTCATGGGTCTTCCCCGCTGCCGCCCTGAAGGGCTTCCGCATTTTAGAGGATACCTCCCCCATCTACGAGAGCGGAGCCGGCGTTCTGCGCTGCCATGAAAGCATTGTCCCCGCCCGGATGAATGAGATTGCGCCGCTCATCGCCCAGTTCCAGCTTCAGCGGCAGGAATATGAGCACATTCAAACGCTGGAGCGGATGCGCCACCTCAACGATGACGAGGACGCCCGCCGGGAATGGGAGCGGGAAAGCGAACGCAACCGCCCGGAATTTGAGATGGACCCGCCCATCAAGAATTTCCATGTGGAGCTGACGCTGGAGCATCCCTATTGGCACAGCTTCCACGAAAAGCTGGACGCTCCCGAGTTTGACCGGGAGAATCCCAGCGCCGAGCGCTACATGAAGGACTATCAGGAAAAGGCCGAGCAGCTCCACGCCCTTGCGCTGAAGCTGATGCGCTTCATTGATCCGGCGGCCCGGGAGGAATATCCCGGCGCCAAGGCGGCTCCCGCGCAGCAGGTAGCGCAGCCCGCCGCCCCGGCAAACGCCATTGAGGAAATTCAAAAATACAAGGCCCTGATGGACGCCGGTATCCTCACCGAAGAGGAATTTACGGCGAAAAAGCGGCAGCTTCTTGGAATGTAAGGAGGAATGGTATGCGTAAAAATGTGATTTCCCTGCTGCTGGCGCTGGTCATGCTCGTTTCCCTGACCGCCTGCGGCGGCGACACTCCCGCCTCTGACGAAACGGACGCGGCAGATGGAACATGGGCCGTTTACTGGTATCTCTGCGGCAGCGATCTGGAATCCGGCGGCGGCTTTGCCACCTCCGACCTCTCGGAGCTGATGGAGGTGGAACTGCCCGAAGAAGTAAACGTGGTCATTCAGACCGGCGGCTCCTCCGTCTGGCAGAACGATCTTGTGGACGCCGAAAAGCTCCAGCGCTGGGTATACAGCAGCGAGGGGCTTTCACTGGTGGACGAGCAGCCCTCCGCCAGCATGGGCGCAGAGGACACGCTGGAGGACTTCCTGCGCTTTGCCAAGGAAAACTATCCCGCCCAGCGCACGGCTGTTGTGTTCTGGAACCATGGCGGCGGCAGCGTGTCCGGCGCGTCCTTCGACGAGCTGTATGACTATGACTCCCTGACGCTGGACGAGATGTACGAGGCGTTCACGAATGTATGGACGCCCTCTGCGGACCGTCAGCCCTTGGAACTGGTGGGCTTTGACACCTGCCTGATGGCTACGGTAGACGTGGCAAATACATTTTCCGATATTGCGCGCTATCTGGTGGCCTCCGAGGAAACGGAGCCTGCCAACGGCTGGTACTATTCCCAGTGGGTAGGCGCACTGGCGCAGAAGCCCACCATGGACGGTGCGGCGCTTGGCAAAATCATCTGCGATGCCTACTATAGCGGCTGTGAGGCTGTGGGGACGCAGGATAACACCACCCTGTCCCTCACCGATCTTTCCAAGGTTGGTCCGCTGCTGGACGCCTATGAGGTCTTCGGCGCAGAGGCGCTGTCTCTGGCGTGCGACAATCCCGCCTTCTTCTCCCAGTTTGCCAGAACGGCGGCCCAAAGTGAAAACTACGGCGGCAATACCCGGGAGCAGGGCTACACCAACATGGTGGACCTCGGCCATCTGGCCCGCTTGAGCTCTGGCACGCTGCGTTCCGCGCAGGAGGTGCTGGACGCGCTGGATGACTGTGTGCTCTATCAGGTTGGCGGTCCATATCGTGCCGATGCTACCGGCCTGAGCTGCTATTATTCCTATAACGGTGATTTGGATGACTTCACCGGCTACGCGGCGCTGGGTGCCGGAACTGCCTTCAAGTATTTCTACGCCTATGAGCTCACCGGCGAGCTGGATGAGGACGGAATGGACTATATCTCCGATATGGACCTCGATTCGCTGCCGGAAATTCAAAATCTCTATACCATGAACTGGGACGGAATGCCGCTGGATTTGGATGAGAGCGGAAACTCCGTTCTGACGCTGGGGCCGGAGGCCAATGACATTCTGGCCGGCATCAGCTTCTCCCTCTACTATACGGACGAAGAAAATGACATGATGCTGAAACTGGGCACAGACAATGACATGAAGGGCGACTGGGAAAACGGTGTGTTCTCCGATAACTTCCGGGGCGTCTGGGGCAGCATTGACGGTCATCTTGCCTATATGGAGCTGAGCTTTGACAGCGCGGACTACAACCTCTACGCTGTGCCTGTGCTGCTCAACGGCGAGCCCTATAACCTGCAGGTTGCCTATGACTTCACCACGCAGGAGTGGAGCATTCTGGGTGCACGGCAGGGCATTGACGATCACGGCATGGCCGATAAGGAGCTGCGCCTGCTCCAGCCCGGCGACGAGCTTACAACCATCTGGTACATGGCCTCCTTCGAGGGTGAGGACGATTTTGAGCCCTACACGGCGGACACCTTCACCGTGACGGAGGACACCGCTTTCGGAGAGATGGCCCTGCCTGACGGTACTTATGCCATGATTTACGAAATGCGGGACGCCATGAACAATTACGCCTATTCCGAGGCCGCCGCCTTTGAATGCAAAAACGGCGAAATCTGGACCTCCGTTTAAAAACACCATCTATTTTAACTACGCGTGTGTGGGAAAGCGTGAAATACGCTGCCTGAAGCCGTTTGCGGGAAACGGTATATAGGGAAAAGGAACCCGGTCTCAACTTAGAGACCGGGCTCCTTTTATTGCTTTTTCTCTTAGTGTTCCGAGGTTTCTGTTTCCGCCGGCAGGCCCTCATAGAAGCTGCATCCGCATTTTCCGTGGTTCTTCTGTTCGTACAGCGCCTTATCCGCATCCTCAAAAATCGTTCTGCCGGGGTTCTTCCTGTCAGAGAACGCAACGCCGACGCTCAGGGATACCTTGGGGCCATCGCCCTCCTGCTTTGTCAGTGTCTCATTCACCGCGTCAATTTTCTCCTGAATGGTGTATGCCAGATCGCTGGTCATCTCCACCATGATGATCGCAAACTCGTCGCCGCCGATACGGCACACATGGTCGATGCTGCGGAACGCCGTGAGCAGCAGTTCCGCCACCTTCTTCAGCGTTTTATCGCCCGCGGCGTGGCCGCAGGTATCGTTGACGGATTTGAAGCAGTCCACATCCACAATGATAAGCGCAAACGGCGCTTCGCCCTCCTCGTGGAGCTTCAGCAGCTTTTCAAAGGAGCCGCGGTTCAGCAGGTCCGTCAGCGGATCATGCTCCGCCTTGTGCCGGATGAGCACCTGCGCCTCCTGATTTTCCAGATAGACCTTATTATAGGTCTCCGCCATGGTCTGCAGCTCCGCTGCGCCCTCCACCGGAAAGCGCTCACCCTGCCGGATGCTTTGGTTGCACTTCATCAGCGGCAGACCCACCAGCCTCCGCACCATCACGCACATGGTCAGCATCATAACCACCAGGACAGCAACGCCAATCTCCATTTTCCGATACATATCTTCAAAAATCGTCGTGGCCCTCCCCTGTTCATCCCGGGTCTGCTGAATAAGGCTGTCCATGCATTCTGTTATCTGCCCCATGATCTCACTGCGAACAGTTTGGTACGCATTGTCGCAAACGATACGCTGCGCCTGACGGAGCTTGTTCTCCGCCGTGAGCTGCGTATCGGCAGCGGAAAGCTCCACTGTCCGCACGGCAGCGGGCCATGTGTCCTCCGGCACCTCCTTGGCTTCCAGCACCAGCCGCATGGAATAATATTCGGTATCCATCAGGTCCTCGGAATAATTCAGCGCCGTTTGCAGCGCGGTAAAGGTGTGCGTCCCCTCAAAATAGGGGCGCAGCTCCTCCAGCGCTTTTTCCCTGCGGCCATCGGCGGCCTCGGCAAAATAATTGTCCATATAGACCTGCTGGCCGGTGATAGCAAATAATCGCACCTGCTCCGTCAGATAATTGGAGCCATCCTGCAAATTTTTAGCCGCACGCTCGCAGAGGATATACCGCTCTGTCGCATCCTGCAGCACATGGAACTCCCGATTGCCCCAGAACGAGATCACAAAGAACATCAATCCCACGACCACCGTTGCGCCGATATTCCATGCAGTGACCCTGCGAATCCGCAATCTCACCATTATCTTTCTCCTACTATGCTCAGCCTTCCCGCGCCGTTTTTTAATCGTCACACATTATAATCCAACCGTTTACGCTTGTCCAGATTATTATGGCGCTTTTCCTTTATACGCGTACAATTGTTCTCTCATTGTAGAGTGTTCCGCATCAGAGAGACTTTTTCTTTGTTGAATGCCCGCTCATGCGGAATGCATGAACTCATCCACCACATCGTCCCGGATGCCGATACGGAGGTAAAAACGGTGCATAAAGCCAAAGGTAAAGCCCCCCGGCAGCATCCCGTTGACAAACATCGCCGCCAAAACGCCGATGCCGGTATCAAAAATACGGTCCAGCGCGTAGGTGATGTAGGTATCTATAGGGGTATTGAACAGCAGAATGCACAGCACCACGCCGCCGGGCTGAACGCCGCCCACCCACACGTGCTGGCACAGCAGAATCAGCAGAATCACACCGATAAACGTCAGCGGAATCAAAAACCAGCGGTTGCTGCCATCAGGAAACAGTTCCATGTAGATTGCGAACAGACCCATACCCAGCAGGCCCCCCACCATCGTGCCGAAAAAGCGATTGCCGCCGAACTGACGGCTCTCGTCATAGCTGCCGCCCATGCCGAAAATAGCGCCGATGCAGGCAAACGCCGGTCCCCGATTCAGAAAATAGTAGACCAGCGCGCACAGCGCGGCGGCCAAAGCGGTCTTGACATTCCGCATACCGATTTTGGGGAACAGGGTACGGGCCGAATGTTCTTGCGTATTCATGGTACTCTCTCCATCTATCCTAAATTTGCACACAAAAAGCAGCGAATCTGCTAAAATTCTATTAAATTATAACATGAAAATGGGATTCTGTGAAGTGCTTTTGCGAAAAAGCCGGAAATTTACAAAATCGCGGAGCAGTCCCTGCAATGCGCACTAAAACCGCTTTCCCCAATCTCCTTGCAGACTCCCCGCTGCCGTAAAAAGGCCGCCTGCCGCCGCTGTCCGCAAAAATGGCATGACCCGCCCAAGAAGCTCCGCATTGTCCACCTGATTTAAGAATACCGTATCGCAGAGGCCCTCCGTCAAAATGGCCTGGGCCGCCAACAGAGGCGCGACAGTGTCCGTCTCCGCCGCGCCGGTCAGGGCGCAGAAGCGCTCCGGCCGGTGGACGCACGCCCGAATCGGTCGGTCGAACCCGGAGGCCCCTGCCACGCAGATAACCCGCTCCGCACACGCGGGTATCACCGGCTCATGGGCTGCGTGGGCCTTCAGAGGCATCTGCCGGGAGCCATCGGCCTCCACCAGCATATAGTCTGCCAGCGCGGCCAGCGTTTCCATCGGCAGACGCGGCGCGGTCAGCTTACCGTTTTCGCAGGGCGTCCCCACACAGAGGACCCGCTCTGAAGTCAAGGCTTGCAGGACGGTCTCCGCCGCCGCGTCCGTCAGCAGCGGGTATTCCGCAAATGGGCGGATATGGGTGGTGGTACAGAGGAGCACCGTTCCCGGTGCCTCCGCCGCCAGACGCCGCAGAAGGCTCGTCTTACCGCCGCTGCCGATCACGGCAGTGACGCCGGGGCTGATATTCAGCAACTCAAAAAAATTCATACGCCATTCTCCCGCACTTTACTATATTCAGTATAGAGTGCCCTGCCCTATTTGTCCAGCGGCCTGCCGTTGCAAAGCACACTGCCGCCTGCTATAATAGTGCCGCAAAGCAAAAATCACGGAGGGTACGTTTATGAGCATCGCGCAGCTTTTGGAGAAAATGATCGACTACTCGGCGGGCAATATTCACGATATTGACCACCTGATTCGCGTCTGGACCTACGCAAAAACCATCGGTGAGCTGGAGGGACTGGATGCCAACGCGCAATTCATTTTAGAGACCGCCGCCATCACCCATGACATCGCCTGCCCTCTGTGCCGGGAAAAGTACGGCAATACCAACGGAAAATATCAGGAGCAGGAGGGCATTCCGCTGGTCCGGGCATTTTTGTCCGACACCGGCCTGTCGCCGGAGCAGATTGAGCGGGTCGCCTATCTGGTGGGGCATCACCACACCTATATCAACGTAGACGGTGCGGACTACCAGATTCTTTTAGAGGCGGACTACATCGCCAACGCATCGGAAAACAGCTTCAGTCGGCAAAGTATCGAGACCTTTCTCCGGCGCGTCACGAAAACGGAAAGCGGTATCCGACTGGCCCGCTCCGTTCTTCTCAGCTGAACACCTTCCTTGTAATACCAAATCATAAAATAAAGCCTCCGGGCCAACCTGAAAACAGGCTGGCCCGGGGGCTTTTCTGTAAATCACATCAGATTGTAGAGGATTTTTGCCATCTGTCCGCGGGTAATATTATTGTTGGGCTTGAAGCTGCCATCGCTGTAGCCGCTGATGACGCCCTGCGCTGTCATGGTGCGGATATACGGTGCTGCGTAGGCAGGAATTTTACCGTTGTCGGTAAAGGTCAGTTCCGCCTCCGCATAGCCCTTGGCCTGCGTGCGGCCGATCATGGCGGCGGCCTGTGCCCGTGTCAGAGAGCTGTCGGGGTTAAAGTACAGCTTCCCGTTCTTTTCCGAGCCGGTGATGATGCCCTCGCTGTACAGCGCCTTGGCTGCGGGGAGGGCATAGGCCGGAATCTGCCCCAGATCCGCAAAGGGCAGAGAAACGGACTCATACTTATTTGCGTCCAGCTTCAGATAACGGTGGAGCATGACCGCGAACTGGGCGCGGCTGATGTTCTGGTTGGGGCGGAACGTACCGTCGCTGTAGCCGGTGGTAATGTCGGCATTATACAGGAAGTCCACATAGTCCGCCGCCCAGTAATCATCAATGTCTGTAAACTTATGACTCACACCATAGGGAGGAATATCCACGCTGGCCCGGCCGATATTGCCGGAAGCATCCGCAGCGGTAACGGTCACACGGGTGGCCTCATTCGCCTCACCGGGGCCGGGAAGATAATACTTCATCGTACCTGTCGCAGTGTCATAGCCCTCCAACACCTGCCCTGTGTCGCCGTTCCGTGCCACCGTAATAGAGGACAGTGGCAGAATCCCGTCCACACCGTCGGAAACCTTGATGTCCACCGCCCAATTCTGCTGATCCAACGTAGCCGTTACCACCGGCGGAGCATTGTCCACCGTGCCGGGGAAGGCGGCGGTGATCTGGTCGATGTAGACCGTGCCGGTGCGGGGCGTGTTGGCCGTAATGGGATTTCCATCGCTGTCAACAGCGGGCGGCGCATTCACAACCAAGCCGCTGAGCGTAAATGCCTGCGGCAGCGTAACGCTGACCTGCTTCCAGCCTGTGAAGTCCAGCAGCGTCACCGGCAGTCTCAGTCCGTTCATCGTACCGTCCGTATACAACAGAGAGAGCTGGTTGCCCGAGGCATCGCCATAGACCCACAGGTTCAGCGCGGTATAGGGCTTTTCAAGATTGGAAAATCCACTACCGGAAGCCGTTGCAAACCAGCCGGTATCTTCGGTGAGCGTATAATCCAGCTTTCCTGCGTAGTGCCCCCGCTGCACATATTGACCGGCATTGGTACGGAATACATTCAGATACGTGCCGCTGGAAAATGCAATTTGTTCGTTTTCAAAATCCTCCACCGTCAGCAGAGGGAGTTGCGTCACGGAAATAGGGATCGTCACACTTTTTCCTCCAGCGGACACGGTCAAACTGCCGCTGCCAGGGGTGGTGGCAGTAAACACAGCATTTCCGTCCACCGGACCGATGTCATCTATCGTTCCGACGTTGCCGCTGACGGACCATGTAAACGCCTTGGCATCCGCCCCCAGCGTCAGGTGGTTCCAGATCGCTCCGGCGGTCAGGGTTGTTTTGCTTCCGGGCGTCACCGTCAGCGTTGTCAGGTTAGAGGTGCCGTTTTTCAGGGTAATGGAGTCCGGGGTAGAGATGGCGTGGACCACTGTGCTGCCGCTGGCGCCCCGTCCGCTGGCCGTGACCGTAATGTCACCGCCGCCGGCGGGCGTGGTCAAAACACCGTTTTCCAGCGTTCCCGCGCTGGCGGTCAGCGTATGATTCGGGACAGGCATAGGAATAAAGCTGCTGTCTACGCCGGTGGCCGTGACATAGACGCTGCTGCCGGCCAGCACGTAATCGCTGGCGGCGTGGACATAGAAGTGGTCAAGATCGCCGCTGGCGCGGTCGGAGGCCACTAAAAACACCTGATTTGTGACCTTGCGCCCGGTCTCGGAGGGACGGTTAATGATGGTTGCCGTTGTGGAATCCGGCGTCGTCACCGCCAGATTGGTGGACCCGCCGCCATCCAGACACAGCACCGTCTGGCAGCCCAGTTCCAGAAGCCGCTCGCCCACCTGCGTCATGGACGCGCCGATGGAATGGCCGCTGCGGCGTCCGTCAACGGTATAGAATACCAGCGTACCGTCCGCCTTCTGCCCCACGGCGGTGCGGGGATTTGTGCCCGCCGCAAGGCCGGAGGCCACGACGCCGTTTTCAGCAAGGCAGTACAGCGCGCCCACGGCGTACTTCACATCGTTCCAGCCCTCGTCCGCAGCCGTAACGCTCAGGGTCACGGTGCTTCCCGGCTGCATACTTTGCAGCGCGCCGCTGTAGTATGTATCCGCCTGAGAATTGGCGGACAGCACGATCTCTCCCGGCTGAAGCGCCGTGACCGTGCTCTCCTCCACGCGCTCCACCCGGGCCGTTACGGTCCCGCCGATAGTGAGGCTGCCCTCCTCAATGGCACAGACCACGTTCACACCGGCCTCCGTTGTGCCGGTGGTATGCTTAGCGTTAAAATCGTAGGTATAGAGGAAAATGCCGCTGTTGGTCCGGGCCTTGTTCACCGCCGCCACCGGGCGGACAACCTCGGTGGACGTCCCAAATCCGTCATCCACCGTATAGCCGAGATCAGCGGAAACACGGATAGAGGGCTTTCCCAAAATCGCGGTGCCATCGGCGCGGAAGCCGATAGCATAGTACCCGGCGTCGCTGCTGCGGAGCACCCCGTCCGTCACCACAAGGCCGATGGGAAGTCCCGTATTCACATTGTAGAAATCGCCGTTGATGCCCGCCACAACGCGGTAGCCCTCCGCCTCCAGAGCCGCGGCCATATCCGCCACGCTGGAACGGTCCGTCAGCACATCGCCATAGGTGACAATGGGCGTCACCGCCTGATTGGGCGTGTAGGTAATGAGATTTTCCGTCCGCAGATCGGAATACGCCTCACTCCAGAACACATTGGTGGAAAGCTGCGTTTCCCGGTGAATCAGGGTGTCCTTTGCGGTCAGGTCCTCCCCCATTGCCGCCGAAGCGGCAGCGGGCAGCGTCAGTGCGCTGAGCAGGCTCAGCGACAGCAGCAACGATGTGAGCTTCCGAATGCGTATCCTCATAAATACCTCCTATGTTCCCCGGCTCTCTGCCGGTCAGTTCGATCTACATAACGTCTCAAGCATAGCACAAACCCCATGGCAAGTAAATGAATAAAGTGTTACAAATTCGGTAAGACTTACCGGCGTATTTCCGCCGGGCAGCGCAGAAAGCAGTTGCAAAGCCGCCGTATTTTGCTATAATATAGACATTCTGTCGAATGGGGGTGCCGCCATGACCTTGACCGTTGATTCCCCCCGCTGCATCGGCTGCGGAATGTGTGCCGCCGCCGTGCCGGAGGTATTCCAGATCGTAGGCCATGTCTCCACCGTTCAAGCGCTGCCTGCGCCGAAGCGGACTGCCCGCGTGGCGGACGCTGCCAACGGCTGTCCGGTGAATGCAATTCGCTTCACGCGGGGCTGAAATAACGCCGCGCAAAAAAAAGTTGAAAAATTGCAGCAGAAGGCTTGACAAAATCAGGGTACATCTGCTATAGTAATTGTTGCCTGTTCGAGACAAGCACAATGGCGGCGTAGCTCAGTTGGCTAGAGCATTCGGTTCATACCCGGAGTGTCACTGGTTCAAATCCAGTCGCCGCTACCAAAGATCCGTGAAGCGTCACGGGCGCTTCACGGATCGCCTTTTCCGGCCCGTTGGTCAAGTGGTTAAGACACGGCCCTTTCACGGCTGTAACATGGGTTCGAATCCCGTACGGGTCACCAACCCTATCAGGCGTTGTGAAAGCGTCTGATAGGCAATTAAAAATCTGGAGGCTTAGCTCAGCTGGTTAGAGCGCATGCTTCACACGCATGAGGCCACTGGTTCGAGTCCAGTAGTCTCCACCAAAAATCACC
>UQMC01000029.1 GCA_900542115.1 uncultured Oscillibacter sp.
TGAAGTTCTGAAAACTTGTTCAGCGGGGAGAAAAGACTTTTTCGACACGCTGAGGCAGAAGCCATATCGGCTTCTGCCTCTTGCGTTATTTCGGTTATGTATTTGCCCGGCGCACAGCGGCGGAAAGGCGGTCGATGACCCACACCAGCAGGATGAGGCCCAAGGCGATAGCGCCCGCCTCCGGCCAGTTGTAGTGGTTCATGGCGAAGATCAACGGCGCGCCGATGCCGCCGGCACCTACCAGCCCTAAGACCGACGCCTCCCGGATGTTCACATCGAAGCGGTACAGCACAGCGGAGGCAAAGGCGGGGAGGAGTTGAGGCAGCACGGCATAGCGGATTCGCAGCAGCAGCGGGACGCCCATGGCCTCCAGCGCGTGATAGGCACGGAAATCCAGCGCCTCAATGGCCTCGGTGAACCGCTTGCTCAAAAGGCCCACGCTGCAAACGCATAGCGTAAGGACGCCGGTAAACGCGCCGGGACCTGTGACCCGGATGAAGATGAGGCCGTAAATCAAAAACGGAACGGAGCGGATGAGCATGACCGCCACGCGGAACAGCAGCGCGATGGGCTTCGGCACAAGACGGGCAGTGCCGAGGAATGACAGGGGAACAGCCAGTACCACACCAAGGCAGGTCCCTGCCAGCGCAATACAAACCGTTTCCAGCAGCAGATACCCAAGGCCGCTGGCATCTGTCTCAAAAAAGAAGGCCCAGTCGGGATGCAGCAGGCCGGAAACCATGGCCCGCACGGTCTGGGGACTGGTGTGGGAGAAGTCCGGTGGCTGGAGGGACAGGGTGCACAGCAGAACGAGCAGAGCGGCAGCCAGCCAAAGCCCCCGCTTCTGCACGGCGGACAGGCGCCGTTCCTCCCGGATGATTTGCGACAGGAAGCGGCTGAGGGCCTCAATGGCGCAAACGGTCAGGAACAGGCAGAACAAAATCATGCCCACCTTGCCGTATTCCAGCCACGATATTTTTTCGTTCAGCAGCAGGCCGATGCCGCCGGCACCCACATAGCCCAAAATGGAACTGTGCCGCACGTTGGTTTCCAGCAGATAGAGGACATTGGAAAAATAAGAGGGGGCGATGCCGGGGACAACAGCGCGCCAATAGGCCCTTGCCGAGGTAGCCCCCATGGCGCACAGGGCGCGGTATGCCGTGAGGTCGGTGGTCTCGATGTCCTCATAGGTCAGCCGGGTCAGGATAGCAAAGGTGTAAACCGTGATGGCCACGGTGCCGGAAAAGGTGCCAAGCCCAAATAAAAACGTGGCCAGCAGGGCCAGAATAAGGGCAGGGAAGGAGCGAAGCACCTGAATGAGCAGCCGAAGCAGCGTCCGGAGGGGCCGTGGGGTGTGGAGGGCCTCCGTGCAAAACGGAGCCAAAAGCAGCGCGAAAAAGGCGCCCAGCGCCGTGCCGGTGACGGACATCTGAAGCGTGGCCAGCAGCGGCGCAAGGATGCGGGGAGCATAGCCCCATTCCGGCGGCAGCATAGCGGAGAGCAGGTCCGTCAGGTGGCTCCGGCGAGCCCAGAACAGGGCGGGGGAGCAGCCGGTGAACCGTGCCGCCGTGAAAAAGAGCAGGCAGAAGACCAGCACGGAGACAAGCCGCTTTCGGGCAGGGCGGCTCATGACTGTGCCTCCTGTCCGCCGTACACGGCCGGGAGAATCTCCCGGGCCGGGGTGTCGGCCGGACCGTCAAACACCACGGCGCCGCCGTTCAATCCGATGAGCCGGTTGGAAAACTCCTGTGACAGCTCTAAATTGTGGCTGTTCATGAGAATGGTCAGCTGCTGGTCCCGCTGAATGTCCCGCAGAAGCGTTAAAATCTGCCGCCCGGTAACGGGGTCCAGCGAGGCCACCGGCTCGTCCGCCAGCAGCAGGGCAGGGCGGCGCATCAGCGCCCGGGCAATGGCGACCCGCTGCTTCTGTCCGCCGGAAAGGCTTTTCACCGGCTCATCTACCTTGTCCAGCAGGCCTACCCGCTCCAGCAGCGCGTCTGCGGCGGCGATGCGGGCCTTTCCGAACAGGCCGCAGACTGCCGGGAGAAAGGCCATGTCCGGCAGACAGGCGTTGAGCACGTTCTGGCGGCAGGTGGCGTTTTCCACCAGCGCGTAATCCTGATAGATCGTGCCGATGGTGGCCTGAATGGCGCGGCGCTGTCGGCGGCCTGCGGCTTCAAAATGGACGCCGCTAACAAGAATTTCTCCGGCGTCACACAAAAGTGCGCCGTTGAGAATACGGAATAGGGTTGTTTTCCCGGCACCGGAGGGACCGATCACCGATACAAACTCTCCCGCGTCCACGGAAAAGCTGACATCATTCAGCGCGCGGGTCCCATTTGGAAACGCCTTGCGGATATGTTGAACTTCCAGCAGCATAAAAGCCTTTCAGCCCCGCAGCTTCTTTGAGCTGCGGGGCACATATTTTTTATAAGGGGATCAGCCCTCCAGAGATTTCAGAAGCTCCTGCGCGGCGCGCTCTCCGTCATAATCGGAGTCCTTGCCCCAAGTATAGCCCACCTGACTGAATACGCTGATGATATCCTTGCCCTCGTCGGTCTCAGCGATCTCGATGAACGCTTCGCCCAGCGCCTTGCGGAAATCCTCGTCCGCCATGGTGTCGGAGCTTTTGCTATAGGCGATCATGTCATTGTAGATGCCCTCGGTGACGCCGATGACGCCGGTCTGCTCCACCATGGGCGCGGTGCCGCCGAAATCGCTCTCCCACTTGGGGGCGTTCTTGATGCGGATATGGCCGTAGGACACCATCACATCCACCTGGCCGGAGGCCAGACGCGCCACGGAGGTGGTGTGAGAATCGGACTGCACAACGTTGTCAAGGTCGCTGATTCCCTTGCCGTAGTGCTCCTGAAGCCACAGGCAGGGATAGATGTAGCCGGAGGCGGAGGTGGGGCTGAGGACGGACCATGTAGCGCTGTTGAGGTCATCCCATGTCAGCTCCTCGCCGTTGTTGACCTTGGCCAGCAGCGCCTGGCCCTTTTCACTGGGGCCGGCTAAAAGGATGCAGCGATAATACGTGCTCATGTCCTGCGTGTTTTCCTCAATGGTACCGTCATTCCAATCGGCGGGATTGTCGGAGTCCTTGTTGATGGCATAGCGCAGCGCAGTGAGCAGCACATCGCAGTCATCGGAAAACAGCACATAGTTGCCGCCGGAAATAAAGCCGATATCGGCGCTGCCGGCGCTGAGGGCTTCGCCCACGGCGGTGTAGCTGGTGCCGACGGTCATGTCGATCTCCTTGACATCATAGCCCTTTTCCAGCAGCTTTGCCTGCAGGAGCTGCTCCAGCGGCTCCGTGGCCGTGGTGATCTGGTCCGCGTCAGCGTAGGGGGAAAAGGCGATCTTCAAAGAGGGAATTTCTTTGACACCGGTCTCCGCCACATCTTTACCGGAATTGGCCGCCGGCGTCTCCTTTCCGGCGCAGCCAGTGGCAACACCGAGACATAGCGCAAGGGACAAAAGCGTTGCAAGGAACTTTTTCATAAGGATACCTCCAGATTTGATTTTCCGCCCGAAGCGCAAAAAAGGTATGTGCCTTGCAGCACATACCGAAGCGACTTCAAGCAGATGCTGACAGTCCTCCCGCGAATCAGGGGAAGACATGGGACGGTCGATTCTCACTGGAATCCTCTCAACCCGGAACACGGGCTCCCTCGCAATCTGGTTTCGTCATCAATCTGAGCGCGGCGCCAAGGCGCTCCCCTTTGCACCGCATTCCGTAACCGATGTTTACCATACCACAGCTTTCCCCAAAATTCAAGCAGAATTTGCAAGCGCCTCCCATTCCTTTATCGATTTGACGATATTCAGGTATTCGTTGGAGTTTATCAGCATTTTTACTTTTCCTACACGGTGCAACAGTTTTTCGTTATCAAATGTTTGTATTTTAACGGTGCATCCGGACAATTCCTTTGAAATGATAGCAATCTACCATCAGTTGACAAGGGCAAACACGGTTTTTCGGAACTGAAACAACGTCCAGCTTCGTTTTCCTCATTGCCGGGCGGCAGCCCGGCTGCTTCGTCAGCCTCGCTGAGCCGCCGTTTCCGATTCCGAAAAACTCCGAAGGACTTTCCAGCAAGCAAAAATGGGCGCTGATGCGGAAGCGGACGAAGGCTTGCTGGCGCAAGCCAAGGACAATGACAAAATCAGCGGCTATTTAGGCCGCTGGAAAGCATCTTTGCCCTTGTCAACTGATGGTATGTGCCGAATGAAAATTTGGCGGGCTTTATTGATCATTCACCTTGGGCGCTTTTTGTGAAAACATCCACAGTAGAAAGACAATGGTGTTGGTGGAATAAACAAGGAAAATAAGTAACATTACGTAAATCATGTTCGTTTTTCTGAAAATAAAAAAGCGGGCAAGAAAACCGTTGCAGTTCGCAGATATAGGAGCGTATACTGAGGAAAATTAAAACGCTGAGGAACATTTGATAAGGAGGAGACAATATGGAAAGAACGTTCAAAAAGGTCCTGGTGGCAAACCGGGGCGAGATTGCCATGCGGATCTTCCGGGCCTGCCACGATCTGGGGCTGCAGACCGTAGCGATCTACTCCAATGAAGATACATACAGCCTGTTCCGCACAGCGGCGGATGAGTCCTATCTCATTGGCGAGAATGAAAGCCCTCTGGGGGCCTATCTGAATATCGACCGGATCATTCGCCTTGCCAAAAAGCATGGGGCAGATGCCATCCATCCCGGCTACGGCTTTCTGAGCGAAAATGGTGACTTTGCCCGCGCCTGCGAGGCAGCAGGCATCCAGTTCATCGGCCCCAGTTCCAGGGTTCTCGATATGATGGGCGACAAGCTCTCGGCCAAGCAGATGGCACTGGAGTGCGGCGTGCCCACCACCCCCGGCACGGCAGAGCCGCTGAAAGACCGGGCAGAGGCACAGAAGCTGGCCGTGGAGTTCGGCTTCCCTGTGATTTTGAAAGCCGCCGCAGGAGGCGGCGGGCGAGGTATGCGCCGCTGCGACACCGTGGAAGATGTGGGCGTAAATTTCGATCTGGTGAAGGCTGAAGCAAAAAAGGCCTTCGGCAATGACGACATCTTCATGGAGAAATTTTTGGTGGAGCCTAAGCACATCGAGATTCAGGTGCTGGGCGATGAATACGGCAATGTGGTGCATCTTTACGAGCGTGATTGCTCTTTGCAGCGGCGCTATCAGAAAGTAGTGGAATTCACCCCTGCTTTCTCCGTCGCACCGGAGGTGCGGCAGGCGCTGTGTGACGACGCAGTGAAGATTGCCCGGCACGTAGGCTATGTCAACGCCGGAACGCTGGAATTCCTTGTGGACAAGGACGGCCACCATTACTTTATCGAGATGAATCCCCGCATTCAGGTGGAGCACACGGTCACGGAGGTGGTAACGGGCATCGATCTGGTACGCTCTCAGATTCTCATTGCCGAGGGCAAGCCTCTCAGCGACCCGGAGATCGGCATCACCTCCCAAGCGGACATCCATCAAAACGGCTACGCCATCCAGTGCCGCATTACCACCGAGGACCCGGCCAACAACTTCGCGCCGGACACCGGAAAGATCACCTCTTACCGCTCCTCCGGCGGTTTCGGCATTCGTCTGGACGGCGGCAATGCCTACACCGGCGCGGTGATCTCCCCCTATTATGATTCTCTGCTGGTAAAGGTCACCACTTGGGACAACACCTTCGCCGGCGTCTGCCGGAAGGCCGCCCGTGCCATCAACGAGGTGCATGTCCGGGGCGTTAAGACCAACATCGCATTCATCACCAATATCCTGAAAAACCCCACTTTTATCGCCGGCGGCTGCCATACAAAGTTTATCGACGAGACACCGGAGCTGTTCCAGTTGGGTGAGAGTCAGGATCGGGCCACCAAGATGCTCAAGTATATCGGCAATATCGTGGTAAAGGAGCGGGACGGTCATAAGTTCTACGATGCGCCCCGGTTCCCGCCGGTGACCGGCAACCGTCCAGACGGTCTGAAGCAGTTGCTGGACGCCAAGGGCCCCAAAGCGGTAGCGGACTGGGTGCTGGCTCAGAAGAAGCTGCTTATCACTGACACCACCTGCCGCGATGCCCACCAGTCCCTGCTGGCCACCCGCGTCCGTACCCGGGACATCGTCAAGGGCATGGACGGCACCAGTGAGATTCTGTCCGACGCCTTCTCTCTGGAGTGCTGGGGCGGCGCAACTTTCGACGTCGCTTACCGCTTCCTCCATGAGTCCCCCTGGGAGCGGCTGGACCTCATCCGCCAAAAAGCGCCCAACCTGCTGCTGCAGATGCTGCTGCGGGGCGCTAACGCCGTGGGCTATACCAACTATCCCGATAACGTGATCCGGGAGTTCATCAAGGAAGCTGCCCGCTCCGGCATTGATGTGTTCCGCGTATTCGACTCTCTGAACTGGCTGCCCGGCATGGAGGTTGCCATGGACGAGGTGCTCAAGCAGGATAAGATCTGTCAGGCCGCCATTTGCTACACCGGCGACATTCTGGATCCCAAGCGGGACAAATACACCCTGAATTACTATGTGAAAATGGCCAAGGAGCTGGAGCACCGGGGCGCCCATATGCTCTGCATCAAAGATATGTCCGGCATCCTCAAGCCCTATGCCGCTAAAAAGCTGGTCTCCACCCTCAAGCAGGAAATCGGCATTCCCATCCAGCTCCACACGCATGACACCTCCGGCAACCAGGTAGCTGCCTGCCTGCTGGCAGCGGAGGCCGGAGTAGATGTGGTAGATCTGGCAATCAGCTCCATGGCCGGCATGACCAGCCAGCCCTCTATGAACGCTGTGGCGGCGGCCCTGCAGGGCACTGAACGGGACACTGGACTGGATTTGGAGCGTTTGCAGTTCCTCACGAACTACTGGGAGGATGTGCGCAAGCGCTATGACTCCTTCGAAGGCGGCCTTCAGTGCAACAACGCGGACATCTACCGCTATGAGATTCCCGGCGGCCAGTATACCAACCTCAAGCCGCAGGTAGAGTCACTGGGTCTCGGCAGCCGTTTCACAGAGGTCAAGGAA
Organism: uncultured Oscillibacter sp.; assembly: GCA_900542115.1. Lineage (GTDB taxonomy): Bacteria > Bacillota > Clostridia > Oscillospirales > Oscillospiraceae > Oscillibacter > Oscillibacter faecalis_A. The sequence goes on from UQMC01000029.1 coordinate 7,030, forward strand.
AACTACCGGTTGGTCAACCAAATGCTGGGCGACATTGTAAAGGTGACCCCCTCCAGCAAAATGGTGGGCGATTTGGCCATCTTCATGACCCAGAACGATCTGACTCCAGAGACCATCGTGGAAAAGGGCGAGGGCCTCGCTTTCCCCGACAGCGTTGTCAGCTACTTCTCCGGCATGATGGGACAGCCGGCCTGCGGTTTTCCCAAGGAGCTGCAAAAGGTAGTCCTTAAGGGAAAGCAGCCCATCGCCTGCCGTCCCGGCCAACTGCTTCCCCCGGTGGATTTTGACGCCAAGAAAAAAGAGATGCAGGCGTTCGACCCCGATCCCAGCCGGCGTGCCGTGCTGAGTTATTGCCTCTATCCCAAGGTAGTGGAGGCGTTCGTCAAGCAACAGAAAGAATACGGCTACATCATGCGTCTGGGCAGCCATGTGTTCTTCCATGGGTTGGCTGTGGGTGAGACCAATAAGGTCAATATTGCCGACGGTAAAACGTTGGTCATCAAGTATCTGGGCCTTGGCGATATAGATAAGGACGGAATGCGCACCGTTATCTTTGAGCTCAACGGCATCCGCCGGGAAGTGCAGGTGCCGGATGAGGCTGCGCAGAAGAATATCGTCAAAGTCCCCATGGCCGATCCGGAGGATAAGAGTCAGGTAGGCGCGTCCATCCCCGGCGCGGTGAGTAAGATCGCCGTAAAGGCCGGTGACCGGGTGGAAAAGAACCAGACGCTGGTCACCATCGAAGCCATGAAGATGGAGACCGCCATTACCGCCCGGATGGACGGCACGGTGGACACCGTGGAGGTCAAGGAGGGTGACACCGTCAAGGGCGGCCAGCTGCTGCTGACCATCAAATAATGTCCTTTCAAGAGAAGCATCGCCTTGCCCTGACAAGTCAGCAGGACATTATGGAGCCGCTGGTAGTCCTCCTTTGAGAATTCCACCTGATAGCAGTCCTCGGTTTGGGCATAGGGCGGGTCACAGTAAGGCCGCATATTGGTAATGACATTCTTGAATAGCTGAAATACGTTGCCCCGCAGGGCCACAGAAAAGGAAGCGGATACGCGCTCTATAGCGCGTATCCGCTTCCTTTTGCCGTAGGGGAACCCTCACTGCCCTAACCAGCTTCTTAGACATCCACGCGCCGTGTTTATAGCGCACCAAGGCAAAAAGCGCCGTGACCGTCCATGTCAGGCCCGTTGTCAGCCAAATGCCCCACATCCCAATGAGAGGAATCGCTGTCAGGCCAATGGCAAAGGCTACCCGCGCAATCACCTCCACAATACCGTTCACCAGGGCATACATAGAGTCCCCTGCGCCGTTGAGCATATAGCGGAGAATCTGGACACCGCCCAACCCCATCAGGAACAGACTGGTGATTCGGATGCCATTGGCCGCGATGGAAATAATCTCTGTATTGGTTACGGAAATGCTCATAATTGGCCGGCTGAACAGCCAAAACACTATCAAAACTATGACGGAGACCACGGCACTGATTTTCATGGCGGCCGTCACGCCCAGCAAGACCCGCTCGTGCTTGCCGGCACCGATATTCTGCCCGGTATAGGTCATGATGGCGGCACCCAGTGCGGAAAAGATCTGCTGCACCAGAAGCTCGATCTGCGTTGTCGCGGTGAAAGCACCGATAACGGACTCGCCAAAGTCATTGACAATGCGCTGCAAAATGATGCTGGACACATAAATCAGGGCGTACTGTAGACCTGTCGGAACACCGACCCGCAGAGTTTTCTGTATCAATCCCTTATTGATGGCTCTATACTGAAAGGCTTGCCGAAATTGAGGAACCTTCTTAAAGGCATAGATGATGCAGGCGGCAGCGGCCAGCGCTTCAGACAGCACTGTGGCAATCACGGCTCCGGCGATCCCTGTGTTCAGGCCCACCACAAAGAGAAGGTCCAGCGCGATATTCAGCAGACTGCATACCACCAAAAAGATCAGCGGCGTTTTAGAATCGCCCAAAGCACGCAGAATGGAAAACGGCGTGAAATAAGCGGCCACCGCCAGCAGTCCGCCCATAAAGAAAACCAAATTTAAATTATTCATTCATGACTTCCAACAGTGGCTTCGGCTATATTCGACCAATTAAAAAAATTACTACAAATCCAGCACCAAATCTTTTATTTATATGTCCCTCCACTCATAATTGAACAAAAATTTATTTTTGTTCAATTATATTGATCCAACAAAATCCTGTCTTCCGCACCCGACAAACGAAATCGTACCAACACCAAACCGTTTACTTTATAAAACAGGGATTGCATTTTTTCGTCAGATATGCTTTAATAAATCCACAACAACGGGGTGCCTGCGTCAGCAGGCTGAGATACGGCTGCCTTTGCCGGGACCCGCGACCTGATTTGGGTAATGCCAACGTAGGGAAATAAACGGTTTGACCTACGAATATGCAGTTATGCATATTCTTTTTTATTGTTCGCAGCGCGCTTGGGCGCGTTTGCAGCGGCGGATCGGGGACACCACCTTCCACCGCTATAAAAAACGAATGCAGAAAAAGGAGAATGACAATGAAAAACGCATTCAGCATTGCCGCGAAGCATAGCGGCAAAGGTGTCGGTATGGAGAATAAGTCTCTCACCATTGCCGACACACCATCCCTGCACACCTCCCGCACAGAGCACCGCTTCAAGCGGCTGGGAGCGTTGGGTCTCGCCGCAGCCATGGTGCTGGGGCTGACCGCCTGCGGCTCCAAGCAGGAGACGCCCGATTCCCCGGCAGCCGATGGGGCCGACCGCGAAAAGGTTGTGATCTACACCCCCACCGAGGACTATCTCATTGAATATATGCAGCAGCGGTTGGACGAGCAGTTCCCCCAGTATGACATCTCTCTGGAATACTACCATTCCGGCGATCTGGCGGCCAAGCTGAAAGCCGAGGGCGCCGACACCTCCTGCGATATTATTTTTGACTGCGAATACGGCTATCTGGAAAGCCTCAGCGACAATCTGGCGGTGATCGATTTCATTGACCCTGACCAGTTTGTAGAGGATATGCGCTCCCCGGACAACAAGTATATGCCTGTGGACCGCTACAGCGGCTCTGTCATTGTCCGTCCCGACCTGTTGGAGGAAAAGGGCCTGCCTATTCCCCAGAGCTATGACGATCTTTTAGCCGACGAGTACCGCGGACTGATCGAAATGCCGGACCCCACCCAGTCCTCCACCGGCTATCTTTTCCTGAAAAGCCTTGCCAACGCATGGGGCGAGGAGGAAGCTCTGGCCTACTTCGACAAGCTGGATGAAAATATCCTGCAATATACCGGCGGCGGCTCCGCACCGGTGAAAGACGCAGTGGCCGGGGAATGTGCCATCGCCCTGAGCCTGACCTTCAAGGCCGTGGACCTGATCAACGAGGGGGCCGATCTGGACATCCTGTTCTTCAAAGAGGGCGCGCCCTATACCCCTGCCGGATTGTCCATCATCGCCGGTCACGAGACCCGGCAGCCGGTGATCGACGTTGTCACGTATTTCTACAGTGATGTGATCGACGATTACCTGAGCACCTATCTGCCCGAAAAGGTAAAGGTGGATCAGGTCAACAGCGTTGAAAATTACCCCACGGATATTCCCTACGCCGATATGTCCAACAATACGCCGGATGTGAAAGAGGCTCTGCTGGCAAAATGGGAGCATTAAACCCCGACAGCAAGCTCTGCGTCCTTCATTGCAGCAAGGCGTACAGCGGCCAGCCGATTCTACAGGACATCAGCTTTACCGTCCGGGATGGAGAGTTCCTCTCCATCCTGGGCCCCTCCGGCTGCGGAAAGACCACGCTGCTGCGGATTTTGACCGGTCTCGTCTCCCCTGACAGCGGCACGATTCTCAAGGATGGGCAGGACATCACCCACCTGCCGCCGGACCAACGGAAAATCGGCATCGTGTTTCAGAACTACGCGCTGTTTGAGAACATGACCGTGCTGAAAAACGTTGCTTACGCACTGCGTTTTCACGCTGCCTTCCGCGGAAAGGAAGCCGCCATGGCCAAGGACATTTTGGAGCGGGTCGGCATGGGGGACGCGCTGGACAAGTATCCCGCGCAGCTCTCCGGCGGGCAGCAGCAGAGAACGGCCATTGCCCGGACGCTGGTCATGAAGCCGGACGTCATTCTCTTTGACGAGCCCATGGCCGCGCTGGACGCGGAAAACCGCCTGACACTGCGGGACGAGATCAAAAAGCTGCAGCACAGCTTTGACTCCACCATCCTCTATGTTACCCATGACCAGGAGGAGGCATTTGCCCTCTCCGACCGCATTATGGTTTTGGAGCAGGGCCGTATTCATCAGTTAGACACACCGGAAAACCTGCTGCATCACCCGGCGGACAGCTATGTAGAACAATTCGTGGGGCAAAATCTGCTGCGCCGGCTGCGGGATCTACAGCAGTATACCAATATGGCGGAGGAACAGTGACAAAATGGAGAACAAATCTACTTTTGTCAGAAATTCCGCTTGCCTGCTGCTGCTCTTTTTCGCCTGCTTTGTAGTCTGGCCGGTGGGGCGTATGTTTTCCTCGATCACCTGTCAGAGCGCTGTGGAGGTGTTTTCCTCCCCTGTTTTCCGTAAGGCGATTTGTTCTTCCCTTGTCTCCGCTTCTTTCACAACGGTCTTTTCCATGCTGTTGGCGCTCTTAATGGCGCTTTTGGTATGCAGGACCCATGCGGGCGGGGCTGTCTGGCAGGTGGTGTTCATTCTTCCCATGCTGGTCCCCTCGGTCTCGCTGGGTACAGGGCTGGTACTGCTGCTGGGGGCCAACGGCTTTTTGACCCGGCTCCTGCACCTCTCCGGCAGTATCTACGGCCTCCACGGCATTGTTTTAGGGCAGGTCCTATACACGGCCCCGGTGGCCTTTTTGCTTCTTTGCAACATTTTGCGGTATGAGGATTATACCCCCCATGAGGCGGCTATGGTGCTGGGCGTGCCTGCACGCAGCCGCTTTGCCAGTCTCACGCTGGGACATCTCCGGCGGGAGAGCATTGCCGCCGCCTTTCTGGTCTTTTCCATGGCGGTCACGGATTACGGCATCCCGCTGGCCGTGGGCGGCAAGGTGAAAACGCTGGCTACGGTTCTATATGCCAGCGTTGCCGGGCAGCAGCAATTCGGTAAAGGCTGTATCATCGGCGTCTGCCTGCTAATTCCGGCCCTGCTGGCCTTTCTCTTTGATTCCGGGCGCAGACAAAGCGCCTCCGGCACAACGCGCCGGGAATTTTTCGTCCCGCGTCGCCCGGCGGCCGACATAGCCGCCTTCTGCCTGTGCTGTGTCATCGGACTTCTATTTGTCCTGCCTATTTTAGCCTTTCTTTTCACCATGCTGTTAGAGGATTATCCGCTGCACATGGAACTGACGCTGCGGCACATCCGGGACTGCCTGAATGCCCGGGGCGTACTGGGGTTAAAGAACTCCCTGCTGCTTTCCGCAGGCACCGCGCTGGGCGGGACAGTGATTGCGGCCTTTGCGGCGTATGCCGCGGCAAGACACCGGGGCAGCCTTGCAAGATCGGTCCATTTGCTTTCCACTCTGACGCTGTCGATTCCCGGCTTGGTGCTGGGACTTGCCTATGTGCTGGCCTTCAAGCGGACTGCGCTTTATGAGACCATGGGAATCCTGATCTTCTCCAGCATCATCCATTTCTTCACAACGCCCTACCTGATGCTCTATCAGACCTTCGGCAAGCTGAATGCCAATCTGGAGGGCACCGGACGGGTGCTCGGAGTCCCTCCTTTCCGCCTGTTTGCAAACGTATTTCTGCCCCAGTGTGCCGAAACGCTGCTGGATATGTTTTCCTATTTCTTTTTAAATGCCATGGTCACGATCTCGGCGGTATCGTTTCTGGCCACCGCCCAGACCCGCCCGCTTTCCATGCTGGTCACGCAGTACAGCGACCAGATCAACCCGGAGGGGGCGGCCGTTCTGTCCTTTTTTATCCTTGCCATCAACCTTTTGGTACGCGGAATCGTATTTTTACTCAAGCACCTCCTGTGTACACCGGCCCGCGCCGCGCAGTAAGGGACTTCCCTTTCCTGCCGCCTACTGCCACGGCTTTCTCGTGGTATACCCCTGCTCCTGCCAATAGGCATCGTCCACTGCGGACATTTTCTGCTTTCTATGCAGGAATTGATAGAGCGTAAACAGGCATTTTACCTTGAAAGATGGGGTCAAATTCGCCGCACACCGCCGGACACGCCGGGCCGTTCGCCGGACCTTGGCTTCCGCCGATGTACGGAAGGACGCGGGCAGGTTCGTCCAATCGTAATTCCACACCTTCTGGGAGAGAATATGGGTCCGGGCAATCCCCCAGTAATCGGTGCTGTCCTTGAGCTCGCGGGTCGTTGAGCGTGTGCCGCCGCCTGCGGCTGTGTTGATGATGACCGCCTGCTTTTTCATAAAGGACAGGTCCGGGCGGTGGACCATCCAGCGGTAAGCGAAGTGGTCCAGCAGTGTTTTCATCTGCCCCGGAACGTGGAACACATACGTCGGTGCACAGAAAATGAGCAATTCGGACTGCTCCATAGCGGCAAGAATCGGGGCAAGCGCGGCAGAGCCGCCGCATTTCTGCTCCTGTCCCTTGATGCAGGCATAGCACCCCATACAGATATGGGGCATATCCTTTGGAAGCTGAAATTCAAAGAGCCGCCCGTTGTCCAAAAGCTCACAGATCAGCAGCCGGGCGAGATTGTATGTACTGGACTGCGCCCTTCTGCCAGTGGCATAAATGACGGTGATATTCATACCCTTCCCCCCCTTTTCGCACCGGTCTTCACCGGTGCGTTTCTTTGATTTCCGGCTTCTTTCGATCGCTGGCTTCAACCTGAGCGATAAACCGGTCAATATGTGTATTCAGCAAGGCCGACACGGGAGCTTTGTCCTCCGCACCGTCATAGATGCTGTAGAGCAGGTAGATCGGCCCATAAAACTCCAAGGCCAGCTGCATACCGGTCTTATCATCCCCTGTCAATTCCCGGAAAATCGCCGCCATATAATCAAGGGGTCCGGCTGCAAGATACTTCTGATAAAGCCGCGCAAGGGCCGGGTCCCGGTACTGCTCCAGCGTCAGCATTTTGCGAAAATCTGCGGGAAAGGGCTCCTGTGTCCAATGGTTGAACTGCGCCGTGCTGTAGGCCAAAATCCTTTCGGCAGGCGCACTTAAATACGCCTTTGCAAACTGCACTGTCTCTGCCTGCGGCATCTGGTATTGCGCGGCCCGCTCGCGGTCCAGCTCGTTCATCCGTTCCACTATTCGGTCTAAAATTTCCTGCTTACCGGTGTAGTGCTTATATAACGCGGCCTTTGTGATTCCCAACCGCTCCGCGATCATGCTCATGGATGTTCCGAGATAGCCGTTCTGCGCGAACAATTCCAGCGCCGTTTCCAGAATCCTCTCTTTTGTCTCCACTGTTATCATGTCCCCCCAAAAAAGAAGTAACCAATCGGTAACTTATAGTTTAGCTACCGATCGATTACTTGTCAAGAGGCATCTGAAAATTTGCGGCAAAATCCTGTTCGTGCAGGTCATGCGTTCAGCGGCTTACCCGATGCCGCCCACAATGCGCTCGTAGGTGCGGGCCGTCAGACCGTACACCATGGCATACACAGCGGCAAACATCGCCAGCGTCCCCGCCGTGCAGAGGGCAAACAGCCGCGTGTCATACAGGCTGAACAGCTCCAAAATACAGCAGATCATGGGAAATGCCACTAAGATATGAAGTCCCGCTGTCAGCAGCGGCAGGAAAAATACCAGCAGAATCTGCCCCCGGATGGACAGGGCCACCTCTCCGGGGCTCATGCCTACCTGCTGCATGATTTGGTAGCGCCGCTGGTCCTCATAGCCCTCGGACACCTGCTTATAGTAAATGATGAGCACGGTGGCCAGCAGGAACAGCAGGCCCAAGAAAATTCCCAAAAACAGGAAGCCGCCGCACATGGTATAAAATTCCACCGCCATGTCCTGATGGCTCCTGACACTGAACGCCCCATCGGAAACGGCCAAAAGCGCTTCCGCGCAATTCAGCTTCTCCGCGTCTGTCCCATCTAAATCAAAGCGGAGGCGGAGACTTTTGGAAACCAAGTCCATATCTGCCAGACGGGCCGCAAAGGCATCGTCCGCTACCAGCCCAAGGGCCGCCATGTCCTCGGTCCCATCAGAAGTGATGCTCCCTGCCGGGAATGTGTCCAGCCGGGCCTTAACATGAAGGGGAATATCAAAATGGTAAAGAATATACTTACTGCCAGGTTGGATATACAGTTGGGTATGACCCCGGTACAGGAAAGCAGATTCAACGTTCTATATCAGGAAAGACGCAGAAAGTGGTCGCAGAAAAACTAAAAGTCATTACCACAAATCGACTGCGGCTCTTATATAGAGCCCAATAAACAGACACTTGGGCAGTGGTTAGATACTTGGATGGATACTGATTGCTGAATATCAAGCCCCGCACACTTGATATTTATAAGTCCGACATTCGGCTCCACATCAAACCATTGCTGGGAGTGATCCGCTTAGATATGCTGGATGCTCCAACGATACAGGGAGCTTACATCAATCTTCTGAGGCCTTCTGAAAAGCATCCAAAGGGGTTTTCCCCCAAGACAATCAAAAATGTCCATAGAGTTCTTCATAAAGTATTGCAGCAGGCTGTTCTGATTGGATATATCCGGTTTAATCCGGCGGATACCTGCATTCTTCCACGTGTTGAAAAGGCAAAGGTCACACCTTGTGATGATGCACAGATTTCGCCTTTTATAAAAGAAGCTCGCGGGAACCGCCGGGAACCGCTTTGAAACCCTCTTTGTTGTCACTCTGTTTACAGGAGTTCGTGAGGGTGAGATTCTCGGGCTGACATGGGATTGTGTGGATTTTGATAACGGTGTTCTGACGATCAATAAGCAGATGCAGCTTCATCAGGATAAGGACATGAAAGCATACCAGCTTGTTTCTACGAAAAACAGCAAGGCCCGGACAATTATTACGGCGGCCCCCTTTGTTATGGAACGGCTGAAGCATCGAAAAGTGGAGCAGACAAAGGAGCGGCTTCTTACTGCCCATTGAGGCAGCAGAGCGGACTTGTATTTACAGACGCAACCGGAAACCACATCACAAAGCCGACCCTATATAGAGCATTTAAGAGAGCTACTGCATCCATTGGCAGACCGGATGCGCGTTTTTATGACCTGAGACATGGCTACACTGTGGCGACGCTTCGCTCCGGGGACGATATTAAGACCGTACAGGGGAATTTAGGTTATGCCACAGCCACCTTTACACAGGATGTTTACGGCCATGTTACAATGCAGATGAAAGAAGTCAGTGCAGCCCATATAGAAAAACAGTTTCCATGGGATAAAGCGAAGGTACAAAGCAGGTCCTGAAGTTCCTGTGCTACAGAAACCTCATGACCTGGTAAGGCTGAAAATAAGGTTAAATTTACTCTCGATGACAGAAAAGAACCCCTAAAGCCTTATAGCTCAAGGGGTTTATTGGTCAGGCAGCTTCCATTCGGACGCTTTTACCTCTCGTCTTTTCTAATCAGCAACCAAGATGGTAAAAACGGAACTAACAACCTGATAGTTTCCGTTCTGCTTCCACATTTTCTATGTGCCATCTGGTAATGCCTTGTTTCTCATCCTCATATATCGACTTACAACTCGCACTGAGTGCAAACATACCTTTCTGTAGACGGTCTTCTGCATATATCCAATTTCCACTGAGTCTGAGCACAAAAAACTCCCCGCAGAGTTTTCGCTCTGCGGGGAAATGTGTTGGCGCTATCTATCTTTCCGGGCCGTTGCCAGCCAAGTATTGTCGACAGAAATGAGCTTAACTACCGTGTTCGGAATGGGAACGGGTGGACCCTCATCCTAATCAGCACCAACTCTATGTCATCGGGCACTGCCCGAAAACAAACTATATTATATTGTCCTTCGCGCCTTTTGTCAAGAGCCTTTTAACTCTCGTAACTCCGCCGAAAAACCAGCGTCAGCGTTTCGAGACGGAAAAGGAAAAGCAGCGGAGGGACTGAGCTTTCGCGCTCCCACGGAAGCGAACGATCCGCAGCTTGCCCAGCATTCTCCCGTCCTGCTCGCGCTGTAAACCAGCGCAGCGTTTGCAGTGCGATAGGCGAAAAACAGGCTCGTCCGGCATCTCATCACGCTCGCAGAGCGGGATGTGTGCCTAAGAGACTATTTTGAACTGGTGACCCGTACCGGATTCGAACCGATGTTAACGGCGTGAGAGGCCGCTGTCTTAACCACTTGACCAACGGGCCATGGTGCGCCTTCACGGACTCGAACCGGGGACCCACTGATTAAGAGTCAGTTGCTCTACCAACTGAGCTAAAGGCGCGCACTTTCTTTTGAAAAAAATGCGCAAAGAAAACTTTAAATCAGCCTTCTCCTGCCGCTTTCTTTCCAAAAGCACTGAGATTACATAAACCGCTCCCGATTATATGTACCCTCAAAACCGAACAATGCAACTTCTTCCATGTTTCAGGCCTTGCCTGCTTCATTCGTAGGTCAAGCCCTCGGGCTATTAGTACAAGTCAGCTCCACACATTACTGCGCTTCCACACCTTGCCTATCAACCAGGTAGTCTTCCTGGGCCCTTACTCCATGAAGGATGAGAGATCTCATCTTAGGGGGAGTTTCACGCTTAGATGCTTTCAGCGTTTATCTCGTCCGTACATAGCTACCCAGCTATGCCCTTGGCAGGACAA
>UQMC01000030.1 GCA_900542115.1 uncultured Oscillibacter sp.
ACTCGAACCCCCGGCCCACTGCTTAGAAGGCAGTTGCTCTATCCACCTGAGCTACTGGCGCAGATTCTGGAGCAGGTGACGGGAATCGAACCCGCATCCCCAGCTTGGAAGGCTGGTGCCCTGACCATTGTGCTACACCTGCATAAGCCCTCCGTGGAAATGTCAGCTTGTATAGCTTAGCATATAAAGTCGGTTCTGTCAAGGCGTTTTTCCTGAAAAGTTTACAGTTTTGCCATGGAGAGGAAAGCGTCGTATAAAAGCTGCCCATCTGCCGCACCGGGGAGGGACAGCCGTTCCGGGTGCCACTGGACGCATAGAATGGGGAGCGTGCGGTGCCGCAGAGCCTCAACAGTACCGTCCGGCGCCCATTGCAACGCCTCCAGCCCGGCGCCGAAACGGTCAATGGACTGGTGGTGGCTGCTGTTGACAACGCAGCGCTCCCCATACAGCCGCCGCAGCAGCGAGGGGGCAGCGGTGACGCTATGTAGCCGGTCACTGTCGTGGACCGAGCTGTGGCCGGGAAGGTCCTGCACAAGCGTGCCGCCGAAAAATACGTTCACACTCTGCATTCCCCGGCAGACGCCCAGCACCGGTCGGTGGGCGGAGGTGAACAGATTCAGCAGATCCATTTCCAGCGCGTCCCGCGCCGGGTCAAGGCCGCGGCAGGCAATATCGGTCTGTCCATAGAGCATTGGGGACAGGTCGCCGCCGCCGGGAAGCAGCAGACAGCCGCAGTCCGCCGGATCATCGGTAAAGCAGGGCACTGCCCCGGCGCGGCGCACGGCTCGGGCGTAATTGCGGTAAACGGCGGCGTCACCGGGAATATAAACACGCAGCATGGCAGGCCCTCCCCTTAAAAAGCTGTTTTATTCTATGCGGCAGCGGCGGATTTTGACAGGGGAAGCTGTGGGAAGGCTTGCCTTGCGGCATAGGAAGGAGTATAATAACCTTGATTTTACCTGTGATATGGGAGGTGGAGCACTGTGGAGACCTTGGGGCGCTTTGCACCGTCTCCCAGCGGGCGGCTCCATCTGGGAAACCTGTTCTGCGCGCTGCTGGCGTGGCTGTCCGCACGGCAGAAGGGCGGAAAAATTTTGTTGCGGGTGGAGGACCTTGATACCGCCCGCTGTCCGCTGAAATACGGCGCACAGACGGAGCGGGACCTGCAATGGCTGGGGCTGGACTGGGACATCGGCCCCGGTAAGGAGAACGGTACCGGCCCATATTACCAAAGCCGCCGCACGGCGCTCTATCAGGCGGCGCTGGAGAAACTGGAGGACAGGGGACTGGTGTACCCCTGCTTTTGCACCCGGGCGGAGCTGCACGCAGCCTCGGCTCCCCACCGGGAAGACGGGCAGACAGTTTATGTCGGCACCTGCCGGTATTTAACAGCGGCGGAGATCGCGGAGAAGCGCCGGACTCGTGCGCCCGCTCTGCGGCTGCGGGTGTCGGAGGAGGTCTGGGGCTTCACGGACGGACACATGGGCCGTTATGAGGAAAATCTGGCCCGGGACTGCGGGGATTTTCTTCTGCGCCGGTCCGACGGAATGTTTGCCTATCAACTGGCAGTGGTGGTAGATGATGCCGCCATGGGCATCACAGAGGTGGTGCGGGGGTCGGACCTGCAGGATTCCACACCCCGGCAGTTATATCTCTATCACCTGCTGGGCCTGACGCCGCCGCAGTTTTATCATTTCCCGCTGCTGCTGACAGCGGAGGGAAAGCGCCTTTCCAAGCGGGACGGTGCAGTGGGACTGGACAGCTTACAGGAACGGCTGTCCCCGGAGGAAATTTTGGGGAGGCTGGGGTATCTTGCGGGCATCAATCCCTCTGCCGCGCCGAAAACGGCGGAGGCGCTGCTGACGGACTTTGACTGGGAACGGGTTCCGAGGGCGGATATCCGCATCCCGGAGGGACTTTTTGAATGAACGGCGGAAAGCCGCCAAGGGGGAAAAGCAATGCAGATCATCATTGTGGGCGCGGGCAAGGTTGGCAGCAGTCTGACTGCTCAGTTGATTCGGGAGCACCGGGTCACGGTTATCGATCAGGAGCCGAAGCTTATTGAAAATATCATCAACGTCTATGATGTGATGGGAATTTGCGGCAACGGAGCAAGCTACGAGGTGCAGAAGGAGGCGGAGGTAAATAAGGCGGACTTGCTGATCGCCACCACCTCCAGCGATGAGATCAACATTCTGGCCTGCCTTGTGGCGAAAAAGCTGGGCGTGGCCCACACCATCGCCAGAATCCGCAACCCGGAATATGAGACGCAGCTCCGCTTCATGCGGGGGGAGTTGGGCATGACCATGTCCATCAACCCGGAAAAGGCGGCGGCTCACGAGATCGCCCGCGTACTACGGTTCCCGGCGGCTATGAAGCTGGAGTCCTTTTCCAAGGGGCGGCTGGAGCTGGTGGAGTACCGTTTGCAGGAGGGCTCTGCGCTGGATGGCGTCCAATTGCTGGATATTTACCGCAGCGCCCGGGCAAGGGTGCTGATATGTGCGGTGTCCCGGAAAGGGGAGACCACCATCCCCTCCGGTGATTTCCAACTAAAAAGCGGCGATAAAATCTATGTCACCGCCGCGCCGGATCAGCTCTCCGCTTTTTTCCAGTATTTGGGTGTGTTTCGCAAAAAGGCATCCAGCGTCATGATCGTGGGCGCCAGCAAAATGTGCTACTATCTTGCAAGCGAGCTTCTGCACATGGGGATGAGCGTGAAGATTATCGACCAGAATGAGAGCCGCTGCGCCCAAATCAGCGAGCTGCTGCCCCGGGCGCTGGTCATTGTGGGTGACGGTACGGACGGGGAGCTGCTGGCAGAGGAGGGCATTGACGATACCGATGCCTTTGTGGCCCTGACCGGCATTGACGAGGCCAATATCCTCATGGCCATGTGCGCATCCCGGCAGAAGGCCGGGTGCAAGGTGGTGGCGAAGATCAACCGCCGCTCCCTGATGGAGCTGGTGAGCAGCGAGCGGATGATCGACAGCATAGTCTCCGTCCGAGATGTGACCACGGAGTTGATTGTGCAGTACGTCCGGGCCATGGAGAGCGCCTCCGGCGCCAAGATCAAAACGCTGCACCGGCTGGTGGAGGGGGCTATTGAGGCACTGGAATTTCATGTAGACAATGACGTTGCCTTTGTGGAAACGCCCCTGAAGGACCTGCGGCTGAAATCCGGCGTGCTCATTGCGGGCATTGTCCGGCGCAACGGCAGCATTGTCATACCCGGCGGCAGCGATGTGATTCGCAGCGGCGATGATGTCATTGTGGTGACGCAGGACGCCGCCCTTCAGGACATTCACGATATTTTGCGGCAGGAGTAAGAGGAGGCACTATGAATATACGCATGATCGGCTTTGTGCTGGGACGAATCCTGCTGGTGGAGGCGGGACTTTTGACCCTGCCGCTGGCCGTGGCGCTGCTGTACAGGGAACCGGCCATGCCGTGGCTGATCACCATGGCGGCGCTGGTAGTTTGCGGCGCACTTTTGAGCTTCCGAAAGCCGGAGCGCACCGCCCTTTACGCCAAGGACGGCTTTGCTGCCGTGGCGCTGGTGTGGCTGCTGATGTCCGCCTTTGGAGCGCTGCCCTTTGTGCTTTCGGGGGACATTCTCCATTACGTGGACGCCTTTTTTGAAACGGTCTCCGGCTTTACTACCACCGGAGCCAGTATCCTCCCGGCAGTGGAACCGCTGAGCCGGGGCAGCCTGTTCTGGCGCAGCTTTACGCACTGGGTTGGCGGCATGGGCGTACTGGTGTTCGTCATGGCGATTTTACCCATGAGCGACGGACATACCATGCACATCCTCCGGGCGGAGATGCCGGGGCCTACGGCGGGCAAACTGGTGAGCCGCATGAGCGACACGGCAAAAATCCTCTACGGCATTTATTTTGTGATGACAGCGGTTATGATTTTGCTGCTGGTGCTGGGGGGCATGGATTTGTTTGACGCCTGTATCCATGCCTTCGGCACCGCCGGTACCGGCGGCTTTTCCAGCCGGAACGCCAGCGTGGGGGCCTACAACAGCGCGTATATCGACATTGTCATCGGTATCGGGATGCTGGCCTTCGGCGTCAATTTTAATCTGTACTTTTTCCTGCTGGTGCGCCGCTTTCGGGAGGTGCTCCGCTCCGAGGAGCTGTGGGTGTATCTCGGCATCGTGGCGGCGTCCACAGCGGCCATTGCCGCCAACATCCTGTCGCTGTACGACTCTGTGGGAACGGCGCTGCGCCACACTTTCTTTCAGGTGTCCTCCGTTATCACCACAACCGGCTACGCCACGGTGGATTTCGGGCAGTGGCCCGTCTTTTCCAAAACAGTGCTGGTGCTGCTGATGTTTGTGGGCGGCTGCGCCGGTTCTACCGCCGGCGGATTGAAGGTCACGCGCATCGTCACCTTGGCAAAGGCCGCTGTAATGGATATGCGGAAGATGCTGCATCCCAATGCCGTGATCAATGTGCGGATGGAGGGCCGCGCCCTGCCGGAAAAACAGGTGCGGGGCGTGCAGGCGTATCTTTCCATCTACATACTGATTTTATGCGGCTCATGGCTGCTGCTGAGTCTGGCGGGCTTTGATGAGCTGACAACCTTTACCTCTGTTGTGACCTGCATCAATAATGTCGGCCCGGGACTGAACATGGTGGGCCCCACCGGGAATTTCAGTTTCTTTGCCCCGTGGGCCAAGCTGCTTTTGAGCTTTGATATGCTGGCGGGGCGGCTGGAGCTGTTCCCCATGCTGCTGCTGTTCGCCCCCTCCATCTGGCGCGGGAGCCACGTGCGGAGGTCCACCCTTGAGCATTTATAAAAAATACAGGACAGGGAAATTGCTCCCTGTCCTGTATTTTTTGTGTGTGATGTTAAGCTCAGACAAGACCCTGCGCCAGCATGGCCTCGCTGACCTTCTTGAAGCCGGCCAGATTGGCACCGGCTACGAGGTTGCCATCAAGGCCGTATTCCTTGGCGGCGTTGTTGATGTTGTGGAAGATGTTCACCATGATGCCGTGGAGCTTGGCGTCCACCTCCTCAAATGTCCAGGAGTAGCGCATGGAGTTCTGGCTCATTTCCAGTGCGCTGACCGCCACGCCGCCGGCGTTGGCCGCCTTGGCGGGCGCGAACAGCAAACCGGCCTTGCGGAAAATGTCGATGGCGGCGGGGGTGGAGGGCATATTGGCGCCCTCGGCCACGGCCATGGCGCCGCCCTTGACGATGTTTTCGGCCTCGGCCACGTCGATCTCATTCTGAGTGGCGCAGGGCAGGGCAATGTCGCAGGGGATGGTCCAGATGCCGCGGCAGCCCTCGGTATAGGTGCTGCCGGGGACCTGTGCGGCATATTCCTTGATGCGGCCGCGCTTGACGAGCTTGATGTCCTTGACAACGTCCAGCTTGATACCGTCCGGGTCATGGATATAGCCATTGGAATCGCACATGGCGACAACCTTGGCGCCGAGAGCCGTGGCCTTTTCGCAGGCGAAGATAGCCACGTTGCCGCTGCCGGAGATCACCACGGTCTTACCGGCAAAGCTGTCGCCCTTCAGCGTCTTGAGCATCTCCTCCGTGAAATAGCACAGGCCGTAGCCGGTGGCCTCGGTCCGGGTAAGGGAGCCGCCGAAGGTCAGGCCCTTGCCGGTGAGGACAGAAGCCTCGCTGGCGTTCTTCAGGCGCTTGTACTGGCCGAACAGGTAGCCAATCTCGCGGCCGCCCACGCCGATATCACCGGCGGGCACATCCGTGAACTGGCCGATGTGGCGGTAGAGCTCCGTCATAAAGCTCTGGCAGAAGCGCATGACCTCGGCATCGGACTTGCCCTTGGGGTCAAAGTCGCTGCCGCCCTTGCCGCCGCCGATGGGCAGGCCGGTGAGGCTGTTTTTCAAAATCTGCTCAAAGCCGAGGAACTTCAGAATGGACAGGTTCACCGTGGGGTGGAACCGCAGGCCGCCCTTGTAGGGGCCGATGGCGGAGTTGAACTGCACCCGGAAGCCCCGGTTCACCTGTACCTTGCCGGAATCGTCCGTCCAGGGCACGCGGAACATAACGGTACGCTCCGGCTCTACAAAGCGCTCCAGAATGCCGTTGGCCTCCAGCTCGGGATGACGCTCCACCATGGGCTGAAGCCCCTCCAGCACCTCGTAGACCGCCTGATGAAACTCCTTCTGATCGGGGTCACGGGCCAGAATCTGGTCATAGACCCGCTTGCAATACGCATTGTTCAGCATGGGAAATTCTCCTTTCAAAAGTAGTGCGGGAAATATTTCACGCATTATCTTATCAAATCAGGGTCCGGCTGTATAGAGTATTTTTCACCGAAATCCGATTATTTTTCAAAAAATTCACAGCAAAAAAAAGCCCCTGCTGTCCGAGTGCGGACAACAGGGGCAAAAAGTGTGTGCGAATCAAACGCGGCCCATGGCCTGACGCAGTGTGTCGGTCACAGCGCCCTCGAAAATGCGGGTGGAGTGACCATGCAGCGTTTCCAGAGCCGGGGCGGCCAGACCGCAGGGCGTATTGCCGCTCATGGAGAGGTCCATGTCCAGAATAAACTTCACCTCCGGGTCCTGCGGCGCGTTGGGTGTGTTGTTTTTAAGATGGGCGGTACCGGCGTGAATCTTGGCGGCGCTGCTGGAATCCAGCTTGAGCTGTACATCAAGACCCGCCACGGGGACGCGCTCCTCGTCCACATCCAGCTCCGCCAGAACACCCAGATACGGCGGGGTGAACAGCTCACGCCACGGCGTATCCTCCAGCCCCAGCGCGTTCCGGGAAACGATATTGAGATACCGCAGACCCACCCGCTGGAAATAGGCGGGCTTATAGAGCTGGATGAATGTTGCAAGGGGCTTGTCCAGCATCCGGGCAAACTCCTCCCAGCCGGGGTAGGACAACGTGGAGAGAGCGATGAAATCCCGGGTGAGGTTCAGCTTCCAGCGCCCGTCCTGTGAGAGAAAATGGTAATTGGTCACCGGAGCCTGCGGCTCGGGCTTGCCGTTTACCACCCGGGGCGGCAGTTGGTCCTGTCGGCGGGCGTACTGGGGAAAGTCCTCCCGGACAGCCTCCTGAAAATCGGCAGGCTCCGTATTGTTGATGGTGAGAATCGTGGGGAAGCGAAGCTGGCAGATGACCTCATGGGCCAGCGGCTTTTCATAGTGTGTGCGGGGACGGTCGGAAAACAGCATAATCAACACTCCTTTTGCAGTGTCATAAATGAGATGCTGTTATTGTAATCCCTGCGGCGGAAAAAGTCAATGTGAGGGGGGGACTGGAAGCCTCTGCCGCTGTTTCCAGCTTTTGAGGGTTGTTTCCTGCCCTTGCCGTTGGGTACAATAAGGTTACAAAATGGTAACAGAAAGGAAAAGAGACATGAAACAGAGAATTTTCCAACGTTTGCTGATGACAGCGGCCGTTGCCGGACTTCTGACTGTGGGTGCTCACGCCGCCCGCCGGAGCGTACCGGTGCAGGTGGATGCCGACACGCTGCCGGTGCGCGGCTATGTGGACAGCGGCGTGACCTATGTGCCGCTGCGGGCGCTGCTGAATGGGCTGGACGCCGGTTGGCGCGTGTGGTGGGACAGCAGCGCGGGACAGGCCGCGGCGGAAAGTGAAGATGATACGCTCCGGGCAGACCCGGCAGCGGACACCCTCACCGTCAACAGCCGCACGTTCCATGGCCGGGTGACGGTGGAAAACGGCGTGACCTACGTGCCGCTGCGAGCGGTGTGCGAGGCGCTGGGGTGCACCGTGGAGTGGGATGCGTACTTAGGCGGCGCGGCGGTGACCTCCCCCGGCGCGGCCTGCAACGCCTCTGAGCTTTACTGGCTGGCCCACATTATCTACGCTGAAAGCGGAGCGGAGTCCATGACAGGGCAGATCGCCGTGGGAAATGTCATTTTGAACCGGGTGGCGAGTCCGCAATTCCCGGATACCGTGCAGGCCGTGATTTTTGACCGGAAGGACGCGGTCCAGTTTGAGCCGGTGGGAAACGGACGCATTTATCAATCACCCTCCGAGACTTCCGTGGAGGCGGCGCGGCAGGCGCTGGCGGGGGAAAACATCATCGGCGATGCTCTGTATTTCTACGCCCCGGCGCTGTCGCAGGGGGTGTGGATCAACGCCAACTGCACCTATCAACAGACCATCGGCTGCCACCGGTTTTACCTCTGATTGAGCGGCAAAAAGCCTGCCTCTGCTGACGTAGAGGCAGGCTTTTCATATTCCGGCGTTATACGTAGCTCTGGGTGGTGACATCGAACACGCCCCGGGTGGTGATTCGCAGAGAGGGAATCACCGGCAGAGCCATGAAGGAGAGGGTCATGAACGGGTCAATGCCGGGGCCGACGCCGAGACTGTGGGCCACGGCCTTGGCCCGCTCCAGCTTTTCGTTCACAACGGCCAGCGGCTCATCGCTCATGATTCCGGCAATGGCCAGCGGTACCTCAGCGGCGGGGCGGCCATCGTCCCACACCACGATGCCGCCGTTCAGCTCCACCACCCGGTTCACGGCGGCGGCCATGTCGGCTTCGGTGGTGCCGACTACGATGATGTTGTGGGAATCGTGAGAAATAGAGGTGGCCACCGCGCCGGACCTCAGGCCGTAGCCCTGCAAATAGCCGATGCCGATGTGGTGCGTATTCTTGTGCCGCTCCACCACGGCAATCTTCAGCACATCATACTCCGTGTCGATGCGGTCGGAGTACCCGGCGTCCGCCGTGGTGATCTCACCGTTCACCATGCCGATGACGCCCCGGGGCCGCTTTTCCACAAAGTCCTCCGCCGTGAGGGTCGCCACATGGAACGTTCTGTGGGCGCGCTCCACCAGATAGGCATCTACCTCCGGGGCGGGGAAGTCCCGCATTTGGCCGTGGTCCACCATGAGCACGCCACGCTTGTAGACCTGTTCGATCTGGAAGGAATCGAAGCTGTCGATGATGACAAAGTCCGCCAGATAGCCGGGGGAGATACCGCCCCGGTTGTTCAGCAGAAAATACCGGGCAGCGTTGTGGCAGGCCACCTTGACCGCGGTGATGGGGTCGGCCCCAAGGGCGATGGCCCGCTTTACAATATAGTCGATGTGGCCCTTTTCCAGCAGGTCATTGGGGTGTTTATCGTCCGTGCAGAACATACAGCGGTCAGCGTACTGGCCGGTGAGCAGGGGCATGAGGGCCTCCAGGTTCCGGGCGGCGGTGCCCTCCCGAATCATGATGAATTGTCCCCGCTCCAGCTTGGCAAGGGCATCATTTATATCGTGGCACTCATGGTCGGAATAAACGCCGGCGGCGATGTAGGCGTTGAGGTCATTGCCCTTCAGGTCCGGGGCGTGACCGTCGATCTTTTTGTGGTGGGCCTGCGCCGCCACGATTTTTTCCACGGTCTGTTCGTCCCCGTTGATGGCGCCCACAAAGTTCATCAGTTCCGCAAGGCCCTGTACCCGGGGATGGTCATAAAAGCTGTCAATAGTCCGGTAGTCCAGAATGGCGCCGGATTCGTCCAGCGGCGTTGCCGGGACACAGGAGGGCAGCATGAACCGCACATCCACCGGCAGGCCCTCTGTGGCCTGGAGCATATACTCGATTCCGTCGGTTCCCATAACATTTGTGATCTCATGGGGGTCCGTGACAACGGTGGTGGTGCCGTGGGGCAGCACCGCCTTGACAAATTCCGTGGGGCTGACCAGCGAGCTTTCCAGATGGATATGGGCGTCCAGAAAGCCGGGGAGGACGATTTTCCCGGTGCAGTCCACCTCTGTTTTGCCGTGATAGCTGCCCATGCCGACAATGAGCCCCTCTGTCACGGCAATGTCCATGGTGGAAATTTCGTTGGAAAAGACGTTGACAAAGGCGGCGTTTTTCAGCACCAGCTCCGCCGGCTCCCGTCCGGCGGCAGCGGCAATGATTCGCTGCTTTTTCAGCAGCCTGCGGTTGATTTTCCCGGCGTAGCTTTCCGTCATGAGACCGCTCCCTTCCGCTTATATCAGCTATTATAAAAAATAATGCACCTCTTGGCTGAAGTATACTGAAAAAAACGTGCCCTGTCCACAAAAAAGCATAGGGATATCCGCCAAAATTTCCGACTGATTTTCGGCATTCTATCCCGTCAGCGGAGGCGAGCGGAAAAATCCGGCCTTTTCCCATGGAAGCCGTTGCGAATGGCTGGGAAATGGGGTATAATAAATCCAATTATGCGATTATCACCGGAGGTTTTCCCATGAAGTGCATGGTCATAGACGGTAATTCCATCATCAACCGGGCCTATTACGGCATTCGCCCGCTTTCCAACCGGGAGGGGCTGTTCACCCACGCAATCTTCGGCTTTCTTACCACGTTGTTGCGTCTGCGGGACGAGGAGCAGCCGGACGCGCTGTGCGTCACGTTTGACGTCCACGCTCCCACGTTCCGCCACAAGGCGGACGAGGACTACAAGGCCACCCGCAAGCCCATGCCGGAGGAGCTTCGGATGCAGGTGCCGGTGCTCAAGGAGGTGCTGGACGCCCTGAACATTCCTCGCTACGAAATGGAGGGCTGGGAGGCCGATGACCTCATCGGCACCATTTCCAGAAGGTGCGAGGCGGCGGGCTGGGACTGCGTGGTGGTGACTGGCGACAAGGATTCCCTTCAGCTTATCACGGAGCACACCAAGGTGAAGTTGGTCTCCACCCGTATGGGTCAGACCACCACAAAGGACATGACCCCGGAGACTTTCCGGGAGCAGTATGGCTTTGACCCCATACACATGATCGATTTGAAGGCCCTGATGGGAGACGCCTCCGACAATATTCCCGGCGTACCGGGGGTGGGTGAAAAGACCGCTATGGATCTTATTCAAAAATATGGCAGCGTGGACGCCATTTATGAAAAGCTGCCGGATATCGACGCCAAGCCCGCCGCCATCAAAAAGCTGACGGCGGGAGAGGACGCAGCCCGCCATTCCTACTGGCTGGCCACCATTGTCACTGATGCGCCGCTGTCCTTTGACCCGGCGGAAAACCGGGTGCAGGAGCCGACACCGGCGGCGTATCCCCTGTTTTTGAAGCTGGAATTTTCCAAGCTGATTGAAAAAATGGGCCTGCGTCCGGTGGAAACGGCTCCGGCGGATGCCGTGCCGGACGTCACCGTGACGGCGGAGCGGATCACGGAGGAATCCCGTGCCCGGGAGGTGCTGGACTTGTTCCGGAAAGCGGACCATGTGACAGTGCTGGCTCTGCCGGACCTTTCCGGCGTGGTGGTGGACTGCGATACCGGGGCGGACACGGCTCTGTCGGCGGAGTTCTTTTTTGAGCGCTACACCGGCGACTGGAACGCGCTGCTGAACGCCCTGTTCGCCACCGACATTAAAAAAGTGAGCCATAACGTCAAGGACCTCATGCGGACGCTGCTGGAAAACGGCCTGAACGCAGAGGGCTTCATGTTCGACACCGCTCTGGCCGCCTATCTGGTGGACGCCACCAGCGGCAAATATGAAATCGGTCAGCTGTTCGCTGGGTATTTCCACACGGAGCTGGTAAAGCCGGTCCACCTGGAACCGGATGCCTTCTCTCTGCTGGGAGATGTGACGGCGGCGGAGACCGCCTTCCACAGCTACACCAGCGCCGTGGACGCCCTTTATGAAGTGCTGGCTCCCAAATTGAAGGAGCTGGACCTCTGGGATCTGTACGCCACGGCGGAGCTGCCGCTGTGCCGGGTGCTGGCGGAAATGGAACTGGCTGGCTGCCGGGTGGACCGGGGCGCGCTGGCGGCCTTTGGGGAAATGCTCACGGAAAGAGCCAACGCGCTGGAGCAGGATATTTATAACATGGCCGGTGAGGAATTCAACATCAACTCCCCCAAGCAGCTGGGAGAAATTTTATTCGGCAGGCTGGGCCTGCCCCACGGCAAGAAAACGAAAACCGGCTGGTCCACCAATGCCGATGTGCTGGAAAAGCTGCGCTACGAGGCCCCCATTGTGGGGGCTGTGCTGGAATACCGGCAGTACACGAAGCTGCGCTCCACCTACGCCGATGGGCTTTTAAAGGCCATGGACCCGGACGGGCGGGTGCGGACCCGGTTCCAGATGACCGTCACCGCTACCGGGCGGCTGAGCTCCACAGAGCCGAATTTGCAGAATATCCCCACCCGCACGGATTTAGGCAGCGAGATCCGCCGGATGTTTATCCCGGCGGAGGGCTGCGTCTTAGTGGACGCGGACTATTCTCAGATCGAGCTGCGGCTGCTGGCCCACATCTCCGGAGACGAGGCCATGCAGGCGGCATTTACCTCCGGCACGGATATCCACACCGCCACGGCGGCGCAGGTGTTCCATGTGGCCCCCGCCGAGGTGACTCATGAGATGCGCCGCCGTGCCAAGGCCGTGAACTTCGGTATTGTATACGGCATTTCCGCCTTCTCCCTGAGCCAGGACATCGGCGTGACGGTAGCGGAGGCCAAGGCGTATATGGAGGCGTATTTCGCCACCTTCCCCGGTGTGCGGAAGTATATGGATGATGTGGTGGCAAAGGCCAAGGAGCAGGGGTATGTGGAGACGCTGTTCCACCGACGGCGGGAGCTGCCGGAGATCAAGTCCTCCAACTTCAATATGCGCTCCTTTGGGGAGCGGGTGGCACTGAATATGCCCATTCAGGGCACGGCGGCGGACATTATCAAGCTGGCCATGATCGCCGTGGAAAAGCGGCTGCGGGAAGGGCTGCCGGAGGCGCGCCTTGTTCTGCAGGTGCACGATGAACTCATCGTGGAGTGTCCGGCAGCACAGGCGGAAACCGCCGCGGCGCTGCTGGAGGAAGAAATGGAAAATGTGGTGCAGCTGTCCGTCCCTCTGACGGCGGAGGCCCACTGGGGCCGCAACTGGCTGGAGGCCAAGGGCTGATCAAAGGAGTAAAAAATGGAAGCTGAAAAAATGCACGTCCGCATTGTCCCCATGACTGCGGACCATCTGGACGAGGTGGCGGAGCTGGAGCGGGTCTGCTTTACAACGCCGTGGAGCCGGAATATGCTGGCAGAGGAGCTGGACAATTACCTCTCCGCCTTTTTGGTGGCGCTGGATGACAATGATAAAGTGGCAGGCTATGCCGGCTTACAGGCGGTGCTGGACGAGGGGTACATCACCAATGTGGCGGTCCGGCCGGACTGCCGCCGGCAGGGCATCGCGGGAAAGCTCCTGCAGGTCTTTCTGGACTTTGCCAAGGGCAACCACTTGGCGTTTTTGTCGCTGGAGGTGCGGGCGTCCAACTATGACGCCATTGCCCTTTACGGCAGCCGGGGCTTTCGCAGCGTGGGCCGTCGGAAAAATTATTATGAGCATCCCAGAGAGGATGCCATCATTATGACGAGGGAGTTTGAACAGCATGGAACTGAGAATCCCGTCAGTTGAACAACTGAGGACGATTTATGACCGGGACCTGAAGGAAGCATTTCCCACAGCGGAATTAAAACCCCTGCGGAACATTGAAAAAAGCTGGGACGAGGGCTGGTACAGACCCTACTGCCTGTTTGACGGGGATAATATCGTGGGCGAGGCGTTTCTCTGGCTGGGCCATCCCGGCTGGGCGCTGCTGGATTATCTATGTGTTTCCAACGCCCGCCGTAACGGCGGCCTTGGCACCGTGCTTCTGCAAAAGCTGCGGGAGCGGGAGAGCGGCACCGTGATTTTCGGAGAATCCGAAGCCCCGGAGGACGCCCCGGACGTGGCCATGGCGGCGCGGCGGCTGGGCTTTTATGCCCGGAATGGCCTGCGGACCGCAGGCTATGATACGGAGATGTTCGGCGTGCACTATAAAACGCTGTATCTGGCCGATGGGCCGGTGGACGAGGCGCTTTTGATGCAGGAGCACCGGTTTGTTTACGAAAATACCTTCGCGGCGGACAAATTTCATAAATATGTCCGCATCCCCTTTGACGCCAAGGCCGCGCCGGGACCGAGAGTTCCATGGCAGCAGTGAAAAGCGGCCGTTACGCTGAATAACAAGAGAAAGAAGCGGTACCATGAAAATTTTAGCCTTTGAAAGCTCGTGCGATGAGACCGCCGTGGCGGTGGTGGAGGACGGACGCCGAGTGCTGTCGGACGCCATCGCGTCCCAAGCGGACCTCCATGCGCTCTACGGCGGTGTTGTGCCGGAAATCGCCTCCCGCAAGCACGTGGAGGCCATCGCCGCCCTGACGGAAAAGGCCCTTGCGGACGCAGGCTGCACCCGGCAGGATATTGACGCGGTGGCGGTCACCTATGCGCCGGGCCTTATCGGCGCGGTGCTGGTGGGCCTCAGCTTCGCAAAATCCATGGCATTTGGGCTGGGGGTGCCGCTGATTCCGGTGCACCATATCCGGGGACATATCGCCGCGAACTATCTGGCCTTCCCGGAGCTGGAGCCGCCGTTTCTGGCACTGGCTATCTCCGGCGGCAATACGCTCATCGTGGACGTCCGGGATTACACGGATATGAAGATTTTAGGCGCGACCCGGGATGACGCGGCAGGGGAGTGCTTTGACAAGGCGGCCCGGGTGCTGGGCTTGCCGTATCCCGGCGGCGCTCCTATGGATAAGCTGGCGCAGAAATCAAAGGGCGGCGTTTACACCCTGCCGGTGGCCCATGTGGAGGGCGCTCCGCTGGACATGAGCTTTTCGGGTCTGAAAACGGCGGTGGTGAATTTGGCCCACCATGCCGAGCAGGTGGGCCAGCCGTTGGACGCCCCGGCGCTGGCGCGGGATTTCGCGCAGGCAGTCAGTGACACGCTGGTGCCCCGGGCCATGGAGGCCGCGCAGCAGGCGGGAAGGACTGTGATTGCCGCGGCAGGCGGCGTGGCGGCCAATTCTGTCATTCGGGGCGATTTGGAACGGGCCTGCGCGCAGGCGGGCTATCACCTGTATCTGCCGCCGCTGCGGTGGTGCGGCGACAACGGTGCCATGATCGGTGCACAGGGCTACTATGAGTATCTGGCCGGTCACACGGCGGGCATGGAGCTCAATGCCTACGCTACCCGGGACATCAATGCCTGAGTAAAAAACATCCGCCGCCTGATGCTTCAGGCGGCGGATGTTTTTTTTGAAGAAGTCATGCCGCTTCCCGCATGGTCCAGCAAAACCCGGCCAGCGCGGCGGCACCGCCCAGCGTCAGACAGGCGGCGGGGGTAATTCCGTCGGCCAGCAGCGTCAGGGAGCAAATGACGGACAGCCCGGTGTACAGGGTGAACAGCCGGGAATTTCCAGCCTTTACCGTGAAGCCGGAGAGCCGGTAGGAACCGAGAATCAGCGCCATCAGCCCCAGCAGCTCCGGGTAGTAGTGTGCCAGCACCGGGTCAACGGAGTCCAGCCGGTAAACAAAGACCAGCCGAATTAGCAGTGAGACCGGAACGGCCAGCAGCGGCAGCGGACTGACCGTCTCCTTCCGGCAGGCCAATAAACCGCAGAACAGACCGGCAGCGGCAGCTATGGACAGTACGCCCATGATGGCGCCGGAGGTGCCGGAGCCGGCAGAGGCGACCATGGAAAGCCCATCCGCCGAAAGAACGGTCTGCCCGCCGGAGACAGCCCGCAGCAGCTCCCATACGCCGGAGAGACCTACCAAAAAGCAGCCGAGGACCGTCAGCGTCAGACATTTTGCGTCCGCGCCGCCGAATTGTGCGGAAAAGGGGGCCTCTGTGCTGCGGGGCAGGCGGCGGGTCAGGAGAATCAGCGCCGCCGCCGATAAAAGCAGCAGCAACGGCAGCAGCAGAGCGGGAAGACTGCCGGGAACCGGCAGGCGGGTGTCCGCCTCAAAACCAATATGATTTTGAAGCAGCCGCAGGGCAAGGCACGCTGCCCCGGCAGCCAGAGAGAAAAGAAGCGCACGCTGTTTCATATTCTGTCCTTTCAGGCGGCATCGCCACCGTAACGTTTCATTTTAGTTTTAAAATTATACCACCGTTTTTCCGGCTTGTCCACGCTGCCGCTCATTTTTATGTCGGCCGCCGCATATAGAAAAGAAAACGGACAAGCGAGGGAGAACGGAATGGAGCAATTACTAAGAGAAACACTGTTGGCCTCCGGCACAGCGCTGCTGGGAATCTTTCTTTTGCCGCTGGTGCTGGTGCGGGGACCGGCAGAGGTGGCAGAGCCGCCGCAGACGCCGGCGGCGGATACTGCTTTGGAGCAGACAGAGGAGGCGGAATCGCCTGCCGCGCCGCATGACCGGGAGCGGACGCTGCGGGTGCTGGAGGGCAATACCGTCCGGGAGATGACTATGGAGGATTATTTGTTTGGCGTCACGGCGGCGGAGATGCCCGCCTCCTTCGCGGAGGAGGCGCTGAAGGCACAGGCGGTGGCGGCTCGGACATACACGCTCTATAAGCTAATCTCCGGGGGAAACCACGGAGATACGGCGGACATCTGCACGGATTCCACCTGCTGTCAGGCATATATCGCCCCGGAAAGCGCCCGGGCGAACTGGGGCGAAAATGCCGAAAGCTATACGGAAAAGATACGCACGGCGGTGGCTGCCACAGACGGTGAGGCCATTTTGTACGGCGGCGTGCCGATTTTGGCGGTGTTCCATGCCAGCTCCGCCGGGCTGACCCGCGCCGCCGGACAGGTGTGGCAGAACGATCTGCCCTATCTTAAACCTGTGGACTCCCCGGAGGCGGCGGAGAGCATTCCCAATTATTATAGCCGTGTGGAATTTTCACCGGCGGATCTGAAGCAGCGATTACTGGCCAAGATTCCGGGGGCGGAGCTGTCCGGCGAGAAAAAGAACTGGCTGAAAAATGCCGTGCGGGACAGCGCAGGCAGCGTGGAGACCGTGGAGGTGGGCGGCGTGACCGTCCGGGGGACGGTGGTGCGCGCCGCGCTGGGGCTGCGCTCCGCCTGCTTTGAATGGGAGCTTCAGGACGGAAATTTTGTTTTTTACGTGACAGGTCACGGCCACGGCGTTGGACTCAGCCAGTACGGCGCGGACGCCATGGCAGAGGCCGGGGCCGATTACCGGGAGATTCTCACCCACTACTATACCGGCGTAGCGGTGGCGGTCTATGCGGGGTAGGGCTTTACAAGGCCCGCAGGACTGTGGTAAAATATTTTATTCAAATGGTCAGAGGGGAGGAAAGCGGCATGAAAAAACGCGGTGCGGCCCTGCTTTTCTGTCTGCTGCTGGTGCTCCAGCTGGCGCTTCCGGTCCGGGCGGCGGGCAGCGTGTACTTTGTGGCGGCGGAGGCCAGCGTACAGGTGCCGCCCCGGCTCTGCTTGAAGTAAAATCC
>UQMC01000031.1 GCA_900542115.1 uncultured Oscillibacter sp.
AGCAAAACTCCGATTTGCTCATAAGACCACACAATAAATAGTGCCATCCGACTTGATTGCGGCCCATATATTGTGACTCGATTTTGCAAAACTCGCGTTTTGCTCAACCCTAATATAAAATAAACAAGGGAGCGGAAGATTTTATCTTCTGCTCCCTGTTTATTGGCCCTGCGCTGAAAGGACCTATTGTGTGTTACCCATTTTGCAGGCTTTCCAGTTCTGCCGGTGTTTTGGGATAATCTCCGAAGCCGCCATCTTTACTGGGGGTAGCCAGATAGTACCGCAGTAGCTTAGCCCAAGCGTTTTCTTCCGCAGTCAGGGCGTTGGTGTCAATCACAGCGTCCAGAGTCTCTGCGGCATCTGCTTCTTTTTCCGGAAATAGCTCTCCGTAAAAAACGGCTCCTGTAATGGCATGCCATCTGGTTTTATCATCCATCACATTCGGATAGGCAAGCATCTTTGCGTAAGTAACTGGATCATAGAAAAGGGCGCTGCAGAGAATTTCATCATAGCTTTCTGAATAGGCTCCATCCAATCCCTTCGCGGTACAGCCCCATTGAATGCGAAGTATTTCGGAGTCAGAATAGCTCTCTTGGCCCGCCAGCCATGACATGAAGGCCTCCGATGTGGTAAAATTATCGATCGTACTACCCAGTTCCCCGAACTCCTGCCAATCCATATCCGGCAGGTTGGTAAAGACATCTCGACGATAGGCATATTGTTCCTCAGCAGAGAGGTTTTCATTGGTCACAAGCTGGTTCCACGCGATATAGACCCTTCGGGTGGTGTCAATCGGTTCCTGATAGATATCCTGACGGTTGGAGTAATCCGGGTCACCGCTGCTTTGGATAGGGAAGCGGGTAATGTTGTTGACGGAGTAGGCCTCGTTCCCGGCATCCAGCATATTCTCCACCCGGATACCCGCTACCAGACCATCTTCCATGAAAAAGCAGATGCTATTGGAATAGGCATCCTTGGGCTGATAGGCGTAAAAGTAATTGTGCGCTGCGAGAAGGTTACTTCCATCTTCCTTGACGCAGTATACTAAGTCGGTTCCGTAAGCGCCCACAACCTCTGCCTTGGTACTGCCTACATGGATGCCCCGGGGTGTGGAAAGTTCCTTGTAATCGGTTTCCAGTTTTAAAATTGTGTCCGGCTGGCCATCCAGATGAGAGTAGGTCAGACGGATACCGGCCTCGTCCAGACAGTCAACAGTGTGGAGCTCTGCTCCGTTGTCCTCCTTTGTGACAACCATTTTCGCGTCCTGTGGGAGCGACGTTTCAAATGGATAGGTACCGGTTTGCTCACCAAGCTGTAAAAAGTCCCCGGTTTCCGTCCAATCCAAAACCAGAGCGAAGTCTGTGGTCGGGCTTTTTACCAGATCTGCAATGTTCGTGGTTTCTTCAGCGGTGCCCGCAGTGAACTGCTCGGTGTTTCGGGGATTTAGTAAAAACCCGGCCAAGAATAAAATAAAGAGAACGAAAATAGCAATTAGGACCTTTTTCCATGTGGAACGGCCTTTGGCAGGGGCTTGAATCGGCAGAGGCGGTACACTGTCAGCTTCATCCGTATCGGTTTTCTCCGGCGTTTCCGTCAGCTCTGCCACAGAAATGCCGAACTCACGGGCAAGTGCTAAGAGATTATTCATGTCCGGGGCGGAGAGGTCGGTCTCCCATTTACTGACTGCTTGGCGGCTGACGCCCAGCCGGTCACCAAGCTCCTCCTGAGAGATATTTAATTGTTTTCGATATTGGCAGATGCGCTGTCCCAGCGTCATAATAGGGTCCTCCTTGTATCGGAATGTCAGGTGAAATTCTGCCCTCAGTATACCATACAGGGCTGTGCTTTGCTACCCCCCGATTGTCAACTATCGGTTGCGGCGTGAAAAAAGGCGGAATTTCAAGGAAAAAGCACTTTTTAATTTTCCTGTGAAAATCTTCCGTTACCCCCTTTCCAAACGGCGGAAAATAAGGTAAAATAAACGATAAGATTATATGCCATAGGAGGGCAATATGGAAAAACCGGTTTATCATCGTGTTTTACTGAAAATCAGCGGCGAGGCGCTGGCGGGAGATAAGCACTCCGGTCTGGACTTTGAGGTGATCGGTCAGGTGTGCGATGCGATCAAGAGATGTCTGGACATGGGCGTTCAGGTGGGCCTTGTTGTCGGTGGCGGCAATTTTTGGCGGGGCGCCAAGAACAGCGGCGGCGGCAAAATGGAGCGCAGCCGCGCTGACCATATCGGAATGCTGGCGACCGTTATGAACTGTCTTGCCGTGGCGGATGTCTGCGAGCAGAAGGGGATCCCCGTCCGGGTGCAGACCGCCATTGAAATGCGCTCCATCGCGGAGCCGTACATCCGCTCCAAGGCTATCCGGCATCTGGAAAAGGGCCGCGTGGTCATTTTCGGCGCCGGCACCGGCAATCCCTATTTCTCCACAGACACGGCGGCTGTGCTGCGGGCTGCGGAAATTGACGCAGATGTGATTCTGCTTGCCAAAAACGTAGACGGTGTTTACAGCGCCGACCCGGTCAAGGACCCCACTGCGGTGAAGTATGACAGCATCTCCTATGACGATGTGCTGGCACAGCATTTGATGGTCATGGATACAACTGCGACATCGCTTTCTATGGACAACCATATTCCCGTACTTTTGTTTGCTCTGAAGGACCCGGAAAATATTATCCGGGCAGTATGCGGCGAAAAGGTCGGAACCATCGTAAAGGAATGAGAAAGGAAGGAACACGCCATGTTGAAGGACGAATACAAGATTTATGAGGAAAAGATGAGCAAGAGCATCGACTCTGCCGCTGCAGATTTTGCATCTGTCCGGGCTGGCCGGGCCAACGCCGCTGTGCTGGACCGCATTACGGTGGACTATTACGGCACGCCGACGCCCATTCAGCAGATCGCCGCGATTTCCACGCCGGACCCCCGTATTCTGCAAATTTCCCCTTGGGATAATTCCGCGCTGAAATCCATTGAAAAGGCAATTCTGAACTCCGACCTCGGTATCAACCCGCAGAATGACGGACGCAATATCCGCCTGAATTTCCCGCAGTTGACGGAGGAGCGCCGTAAGGAACTGGTTAAGCAGATTCGCAAATATGCCGAAAACGGCAAGGTGGCGATTCGCAATATCCGCCGGGACGCTATGGATGCCTTCAAGAAAATGGAAAAGGCGTCCGAAATCACGGAGGACGATCTGAAGCAGATGGAGAAGGACCTCCAGAAGCTGACGGATGAGAGCAGCAAGAAAATCGACGAGCTTCTTGCCCGCAAGGAAAAGGAACTGATGGAGATCTGATGGCTGAGGTACGAACTGGAACACATACGGCGGGGTGGGTTGGTGACCCACCTCGCCATATCGCTATCATTATGGATGGCAACGGCCGCTGGGCCACGAAGCGCGGACTGCCCCGTACCGCTGGTCATAAGGCGGGAGCGGAGACATTCCGCAAAATAGCTACCTACTGCAAGAATATCGGCGTCAAGTATCTGACGGTATACGCCTTTTCCACGGAAAACTGGAAGCGCTCCGAAACGGAGGTCTCCACCATTATGGCGCTTTTGAAAAAGTATCTGCTGGAGGCGGTGGATACCATGGAGCGTGACCATATCCGGCTCCATTTCTTCGGAGATATGACACCCATTGCTCCGGAGCTGCGGGCGCTGGCCCATGAGACGGATGAAATTACAGAGCATCTGTCCCGCGATGATTTTCAGGCGAATGTCTGCCTGAATTACGGTGGCCGGGATGAGATTCTGCGGGCGGTTCGGCGGTTTGCCGCCGAGTGCACGGCAGGGACGCGGAAGCCGGAGGAGCTTGATGAGGCGGTATTTTCTTCCTATCTGGACTCTGCCGGCATCCCGGACCCGGAGCTGATCATCAGGCCCAGCGGAGAGGAGCGGCTGAGCAATTTCCTGCTCTGGCAATGCGCCTACTCGGAATTTTATTATACAGATACGCTGTGGCCGGATTTTGACGAGGCGGAGCTGGATCGGGCCATTGCGGCCTATCAGAGCCGTGACCGCCGCTTTGGCGGTGTGAAGAAATAAGCCCTTACAGGCGTTGAAAGGACTGATTTTCAATGTTGCAAAGATGGCTGGTTGTCATTGTTGGCCTGCCGCTGCTGCTGGCGGCGTTTCTGCTGTGTCCAAGCTGGGCCACGCTGATTGTGGTATGCGGCATTTCTGCCGCCGCCGCCTATGAGCTGCTGCACACGGCAGGAAAGAAGGTGCCGAAGTGCGTCTATGCGGCCACTATTCTGGCGGCTGTTGTTCTGGAATGGGTCATTTACGATGAACATACATGGCAGTTTTATGACGGGTATCAGTCCATCGGGATGATCCGCATTCTGTGTGAGCCGCTGACGCTGGTAACGTTCCTGTTTTTCATTGCGGTCAAGGGATATGGAAAGCCAAACGCTATGCCCTTTGCTGATGTGGCCACCGCCATTGTGGGCGGCATTGTATTCCCCATGATGTACAGCAGCATTTTTCTACTGCGGATGGATCCGGAATATGGCAGAATGTACGTGCTGCTACCGTTTTGCGTGGCGTTTATCGGGGACAGCCTTTCCATGTATGGCGGAATGCTGTTCGGAAAGCGCAAAATGGCGCCGGCTGTCAGCCCGCACAAAACATGGGCGGGTGCCATTGCCGGTGTGCTGGGCGGCGCGCTGGGGCTGGTGCTTTGGGGCGCAGTGGCCCATGCATGGCTTAGCTACGCGCCGAATTATTTGCAGTTGGCGCAGTATGGTGCGCTGGCAAACGTGGTGGGGCAGTTGGGTGATCTTTCCATGTCCCTCATCAAGCGCGAGGCCGGTATCAAGGATTTCAGCCACCTGTTTTTGACCCACGGCGGAATGCTGGATCGCTTTGATTCCACGCTGTTTATTGCTCCGTGGCTCTATCTGTTTGTTTGCGCGGGCGGACTGTAAGGCATAGGGGATAAGCTATGACAAATACGATTACAATACTCGGCTCCACCGGCTCCATTGGACGTCAAAGTCTGGATGTAGCGGAACAGCTCGGCCTGCGTGTTGCGGCCCTGACCGCTAATACCAATGTGGAGCGAATGGAGGCGCAGTGCCGGAAATTTCGCCCAAAGCTGGCGGTAATGACAGACGAAGGCGCGTCAAGAGAGCTAACTATGCGCCTGGCGGATACTGACATCAAGGTACGGGGCGGCTTGGAGGCGCTATCTGAGGCTGCCGCACTGCCGGAGGCGGACACGGTCGTGACCGCAGTGGTGGGCGTTGTGGGTCTGAAGCCAACGCTGGCGGCAATTCATGCGGGAAAGCGTATCGCGCTGGCAAATAAGGAGACACTGGTTTGTGCCGGAGAGCTGGTTATGGATGAGGCGGAGCGCTGCGGCGCGGAAATCGTGCCGGTGGACAGCGAGCATTCCGCTATTTTTCAGTGCTTGCAGGGCTGCGCGGAGCGCAGTGAGATCAAGCGGCTGATATTGACCTGCTCCGGCGGACCGTTCCGGGGCATGAAGCGGGAGGAAGCGGCAGTAAAGACCCGTGAGGATGCTCTGCGGCATCCGAATTGGACCATGGGGCCGAAAATCACCGTTGATTGCGCCACATTGATGAATAAGGGGCTGGAGGTCATTGAGGCCATGCGGCTGTACCGCCTGCCCTTGCGTCAGGTCTCCGTTGTGGTGCATCCGCAGAGCATTGTTCACTCCATGGTTGAATTTTGTGACGGAGTGGTTTTGGCGCAGTTGGGGACGCCGGATATGCGTTTGCCGATTCGTTATGCTATGACCTATCCGAAGCGGGGAGAAAATCCGGCGCCGCCGCTGGATTTGCTGAACAGCCCGCCGCTGACCTTCATGGAGCCGGACAGGGAGGTGTTTCCGTGTCTTCGTCTGGCAGAGGAAGCGGCGGAACAGGGCGGTACAGCCTGCGCGATTTTGAATGGCGCCAATGAGGAGGCTGTTCGCCTGTTCCTTGAGCAAAAAATCGGCTTTTACGATATTTCCGATTTGGTGGCTGAGGTCAGGGCGATGGTTCCTACGGTGCAAAGCCCCTCTTTGGAGGATATTCTGACAGCGGACAGGGAGGCACGAGCTGCCTTGAAATCCGCGTATTCAAGGAGTCATGCATGAGCATTGTCTATATCCTTGCAGCAATTCTGATTTTTGGAATTTTAATTGCCGTGCACGAGTTGGGACATTTTCTGGCTGCGAAGTTCTGCGGTGTGCAGGTCAATGAGTTTTCCATCGGCATGGGTCCCGCACTGTGGAAAAGGCAAAAGGGCGAGACACTATATTCGCTTCGGCTTCTGCCCATCGGCGGCTACTGCGCCATGGAGGGCGAGGATGAGGATACCGGTAACACCCGCTCCTTTGTCCGGCAAGGCTTTTTAAAAAAGCTGGTGATTTTGGCCGCCGGTGCTTTTATGAATTTCATTGCCGGACTGCTGATTATCGCAATTCTGTTCAGCAGCGCGCAGGTGTTTTGGGTAGACAGCATAGCGAACTTGGCGCCGGAGGTCACGCAGACCGGTGCGTCCGGACTGATGCCCGGAGATCAGATTTACAAGGTCAACGGCTGGCGCACTTATTTCAGCGGCGACGCGCAGATGTTTTTGGGCTATTCCGGCGATACGGCTGATATTGAGGTCATTCGGGACGGCCAGCATATCACGGTGCAGGAACTTCTCCGGCAGACCTGTACGGACCAGCAGGGCAAGCCCTATCAGGGCTTTGGACTGTATGTGGGACGTCAGGCGATCACTGCGACCGCGTGGAACAAGCTTTCGTATAGTTGGAATCAGGCGAAGGACTTTGTTCAGTTGGTTTGGTTCAGTCTCGTACAACTCGTTCAGGGAAATGCCGGACTGAATGACCTCAGCGGCCCGGTGGGCATCGTGACAACCATTCAAAATGTCGGCTCAGAGGCGCAGCAGGAGGCGGAGAGCAATAATGAAAATGGACTCTTAGCCGCGGCGGAGAGTATTGCCTATTTTGCGGCGTTGATTGCGGTAAACCTGTCGGTGATGAATCTTCTCCCGCTGCCGGCGCTGGATGGCGGGCGGATTCTCTTCCTGCTGGTGGATGCTGTTGCTATCAAAGTCTTCCATAGAAAAATACCCGAGAGATTTCAGGCGGCTGTCAATGCGGCGGGCATGGCACTTTTGCTGGGCTTTATGCTGCTGGTAACATTTCATGATGTATTCAGGCTGTTGAAATGACTGAAAAGAGGATATTCAAGATGACAAAGAAGCTGATAGTGGGGTCCGTGCCGGTGGGCGGCGGTACTCCGGTTACCATCCAGTCCATGTGCAATACGAAAACGGATCAGGTTGATGCTACCGTGGCGCAGATTCACGCGCTGGAGGCCGCCGGATGCGAGATCATCCGCATTGCGGTGCCGGATGAGGCAGCGGCTATGGCGGTGGACCGTATCAAGGAGCAAATCACGATTCCGCTGATTGCGGACATCCACTTTAATTATAAGCTGGCAATCATGTGCGCCGAGCGGGGAATCGATGCACTGCGCATCAACCCCGGCAACATCGGTGGGGAGGAGCGGGTCAAGGCTGTGGCGGAGGCTTGCCGCCGAAAGCGGATTCCCATTCGTATCGGTGTCAATGGCGGTTCTCTGGAAAAGAGCCTGCGGGCCAAGTATGGCGGCGTTACTGCGGAGGCACTGGTGGAGAGCGCCATGGGCCATGTAAAGCTGCTGAACCGCTATGACTTTGATGATATCTGCATTTCGGTCAAATGCTCCGATGTGCCTTTGACCATGCGGTCCTACACGCTTTTGAGCCAGCAGACAGATTATCCCCTGCACTTAGGCGTTACCGAGGCCGGTACGCCGGCTATGGGCATGATAAAATCCGCCATGGGAATTGGCGGATTACTGTGTATGGGCATCGGAGACACGATGCGTGTCACGCTGACGGCGGACCCCGTTGAGGAGGTTTACGCCGCGCAGAGGATACTCCGGGCTGCCGGACTGCGGAGAGATGGCGTCAATCTGATTGCCTGCCCGACCTGCGGCCGCACACGAATTGATTTGATTCCCATGGCGGAGGAGGTCGAGCGGCGCCTTGCGGGCTGCAAGAAGAATATTACAGTCGCGGTGATGGGCTGCGCGGTCAATGGCCCGGGAGAGGCGTCTGCCGCCGATGTCGGCATTGCCGGTGGAGACGGTGAGGGTCTGATATTCCGAAAGGGAGAAATACTTTACAAGGTGCCGCAGGAGCAGCTTGTAGATGCCTTAATGAAAGAAATTGAGAAGCTGTAAACGAAAGAGGTCCCCATGTCGAAAGAGATACCGTTTTTTGAATTATTTTCGCAGCTGAAGCTGTCCTCAGAGCTGCGGCTCAAGCTGCTGGGCGCAGCAATCACCACAGCCTGCATCCAAAGAGAAACACGGGCCATTGATTTGGCGGTGACAGT
The DNA here is from genome assembly GCA_900542115.1 of uncultured Oscillibacter sp. Lineage (GTDB taxonomy): Bacteria > Bacillota > Clostridia > Oscillospirales > Oscillospiraceae > Oscillibacter > Oscillibacter faecalis_A. The sequence continues at coordinate 8,424 of UQMC01000031.1, forward strand.
AAAGACCGCTTTGGAGGCTTCGGATATTGATGAGCTGATCTCCGCGATTCGCAATGACTATAGCTTCAACGCAGTCGATATTCATGCAACACTGAAAGAAGCAGCTCCCGCAGACCGGCAGAAAGCGGCACCGGCGTCCGGGAGTCACGGCGGGGGAGCCGCGGTGGGGGCGGTTTTAATGGGGAATACCATTAAAACGCGGCCTGTAGAGATGAAAACACTGGACCTGAAAATGGGCAACGCCACGGTGGCAGGGAAGGTGTTCTCTGCCGAATGTACGGAGACCCGCCGGCCGGGAATGTGGCGTCTTCATGTGGAAATGACAGACTACACCAGTTCAGTTGCGATTCATAAAAATTTGACAGATAAGGACGCAAAGGCGCTGATTCGCTGGGGACATCCCGCCATTGCCATTACGGATCACGGCGTGGCCCAATCCTTCCCGGATGCGTGGCACGCAGCAGGGGATAAAATAAAAATACTTTACGGCGTAGAGGGCTATTTTATCAATAATGTGGATGACCGAATCGCTGTGCACGGGCATCAGGACTGCAAATTGGAGGACGAGTTCGTCTGCTTCGATATTGAAACAACAGGTCTCAAGGTAGACCGGGAGGCTATCACGGAGATCGGTGCGGTGGTGCTGAAAAACGGTGAGATCGCCGAACGCTTCCAGACCTTTGTAAATCCCAACCGCCGCTTAACGCCGGAAATCATCGGCCTGACCGGCATCACAGACGAAATGCTGAAGGACGCGCCGCAGCTGAAGGAGGCATTGACGGATTTCCTGAAATTTGTCAACGGGCGGCCGCTGGCGGCGCATAACGCGGAATTTGATATCGGCTTTATCCGTGCGGGGTGTAAAAAGGTTGGTCTGGACTTTGAGCCGACCTATGTGGACTCCTTGATTTTAGCGCAAAATCTGCTGCCGGAGCTCTCTAAATATAAGCTGGATATTGTGGCGGAGCACCTTGACTTGCCCGCTTTTAACCACCACCGTGCCAGCGACGATGCCGCAACAGTGGGGTATATGTTGATTCCGTTCTGGAAAATGCTCCATGAGCGGGGAATCCATAGTTTGCAGGCCATCAATCAGGAAATGGAGAAGCTGCGGCCCCTTGGCAGTAAGTCAAACCGGTTCCCGAAGCATATCATCATTTTGGCCCGGAACAAGGTGGGATTGAAAAATCTTTACCAGTTAATTTCAGCGTCCAACCTGAAGTATTTTAAACGGGTACCCACTATTCCCAAGAGCGAACTGATAGCGCACCGGGAAGGCTTAATCATCGGCTCTGCCTGTGAGGCCGGGGAGCTGTTCCGGGCGGTGACGGACCATAAGGATTGGGATGAGCTGAAACGCATCGCCTCGTTTTATGATTATTTGGAAATTCAGCCTCTTTGCAATAATGCATTCATGCTTCGCAATGGCGATGCCAGAAGCGAGGAGGACCTGCGGGAGTTTAACCGCACCATTGTCCGGCTGGGTGAGGAGCTTGGAAAGCCGGTCTGCGCTACGGGCGACGTTCATTTCCGGGAGCCGGAGGACGAGGTGTACCGGCATATCCTGCTGGCCTCTAAAAAATTCCCGGACGCCAATGAGCCGCTGCCAATCTATTTCAAAACCACACAGGAGATGCTGGAGGAGTTCAGCTATCTGGGTGAGGAAAAGGCGTATGAGGTGGTGATCACCAATACCCGTCTGGTTGCGGATCAGATCGAGACCTTTGAGCTGCTGCCGGCGGAGCTGTTCCCGCCGCGCCTTGAAAATTCAGAGGAGGATTTGAACCGTCTGGTATGGGAGAAGGTCCATCGGCTTTACGGCGAGAATCCGCCGCAGTTGATTGTGGACCGCTTGAACGTGGAGCTGGGCGGCATTCTTGGAAAATACGATGTGGTGTATATGTCTGCGCAAAAGCTGGTGCAGCGCAGCAATGAGTGCGGCTATCTGGTGGGCTCCCGTGGCTCCGTCGGTTCCTCGTTGGTGGCTTATATGTCCGGCATTACTGAGGTCAATTCGCTGCCGCCCCATTACCGCTGCCCTAACTGCAAAAACAGTGAGTTTATTTTGGATGGCAGCTACGGCTGCGGAGCAGATATGCCGGATAAGGAGTGCCCGGTGTGCGGCACAAAGTACGTAAAGGACGGCTTTGATATCCCGTTTGAAACCTTCTTGGGCTTCGGCGGCGGCAAGGTGCCGGATATCGATCTGAACTTCTCCGGCGAATATCAGGCGCGGGCGCACCGACATGCCATTGAAATGTTTGGTGAGACACAGGTGTTCCGGGCAGGAACCATCGGTACGTTGGCGGAAAAAACGGCGTATGGCTTTGTCAAGAAGTATCTGGAGGAAAACGGCATTGTGGCAAGCCGGGCAGAGGAAAACCGCCTGACCCTTGGCTGTGTAGGTGTGCGCCGGACGACCGGCCAACACCCCGGCGGTCTGGTGGTTGTCCCGGATGACAAGGATATGGAGGATTTCTGCCCGGTTCAGCACCCGGCGGATGCGGATGATTCCGATACCATTACAACGCACTTTGAATATCACTCCATGGAGGCAAATATCCTGAAGCTGGATATGCTGGGACACGATGACCCGACCATGGTGCGTATGATGCAGGACCTTACCGGCGTGGACCCACACGAGATTCCGCTGGATGACCCGGATACCATGTCAATTTTCACCTCCAGTAAGGTGCTGGGATATGAAAATGATGAAATTCTCGGGCCTACCGGCGCTGTGGCAATTCCGGAGTTCAACACGCGCTTCACCCGGCAGATGCTGATGGACACGCAGCCGAAGGACTTCAATACGCTGGTGCGGCTGTCCGGCTTCTCTCACGGCACCGATGTGTGGATGGGAAATGCACGGGAACTGATTTTGAGCGGCACCGCCAGCGTTCTGGAAACGGTGGGCTGCCGTGACGATATCATGCTTTACCTTATATCCAAGGGACTGGACCCCAAAATGAGCTTTAAGATCATGGAAAAGGTCCGAAAGGGAAAGGTAAAGAAGGGCGGCTTTGACGAGGGCTGGGAGGACGCCATGCGAGAACATGAGGTGCCGGAGTGGTACATCGAATCCCTTGCCAAAATCGGCTATCTGTTCCCCAAGGCTCACGCAGTCGCCTATGTAATGATGGCGTTCCGCATTGCGTGGTACAAGGTCCATGAGCCGCTGGCGTTTTATGCGACGTTCTTTTCCGTGCGAGCCAAGGCCTTTGACGCGGAATACTGCTGCGCTGGTATGGCGGCGGTTAAAAAGAAGATTCGGGAAATTGAAAACAATAAGGATGCCACGGCTGTTGAGCAGAATCTGCTGACCACGCTGGAGGTGTGCTATGAGTTTTATCTCCGGGGCTTCCACTTTGACACCATCAATATCTACAAGTCCGATGCAACAAAGTTTATCGTAACGGAAAACGGACTGCTGCCGCCCTTTGTCACCGTACATGGTTTAGGTGAAGCGGCGGCCATTGACACAGTGGAGAAGCGGAAAGGGAAGGAGTTCATCTCCATCGAAGAATTTTCCATGTGCTGCAATAAGCTCTCCAAAACGCATATTGAGCAGCTGAAGGCGCTTGGCACCTTTGCCGGTATGGCAGATACCAGTCAGATCACGCTGTTCTGATACAATTTTCTTTCATAGAATCAATAAAAAATCAGCCCCGTATCTACTAAGAATACGGGGCTGATTTTTTTAATTTGTTTATTTATCCAGCTTGCTGTTGCACTTGCTGAGGAAGCGGTCATTGGTGATGATCGCCCGGGTGTGGGTGCCCGCGCCGATGGGGCCTTTCTCGTCCCACGCCTTTACGGCAAAGTCGATCATCTTGCCGTTTTCGGAAACGGCGGTGATCTCAGCCTCCGCCCAGACCTTCATACCCACGGGGGTGGGGGCGTCATGGGAGACATTCAGATGGGTGCCCACGCTGCCCTTGCCTTCCTCCAGATACTGCTGGAGGACACCGGCCGCGGCATTTTCCATCATAGCCGTCATAAAGGGGGTGCCGAACACCGGCAGCAAGCCGGAACCGGCCACCTGTGCGGTGAGCTCCGGGGTGACCGTCTTTTCAACGGTCAGCTTCGCGCCAATTTCAATCATACTCAATTCCTTTCCGTCCCGCGTCGGCGGGACTGCGGTTTCTGTTAAATACCCAGCTCCGTCCAGAGATCGTTGTACAGCGTCAGCGTGTCGGCGGGGAGGTTGGTATACAGCTCGCAACGGGCCAGCACGTCATCGGGAGCGGCCATGATCTCATAGCGCTCCTCGTCCAGAGGCTCGCCGTAGGTCTCCTCGTAGTAAGCGGGATAACCCTCCAGTGCCTCCAGATTGGGGGAGGCATAGCCAATGTAGTCCATGTTGGCCAGGCTGGATTCCGTGGAGGCGATGAAGTTGATCCACGCCTCGGCCTCCTCCTTGTGCTGAGCGGTTTTCAGAACGCACATGGCGTCCACGAACCAGTTGCTGCCCTCCTTGGGGACCACGAATTTCAGGTCAGGGTTATTTTCCAGCATGGTCAGATAGTCACCGGCATAGTACATGGCGATAGCGGCGTTGCCGCCCTCCATTTTGCCGAACACCTCATCCATGACAAAGGACTGGTATACGCCCTTGCTCTTGGCGTCTGCCAACAGCTCATAGGCTTCTCGAATCTGAGCTTCATCGGTGGTGTTGATATCATAGCCGAGGTCCAGCAGTGCCGCAGCCAAAGCGTCCCGGGAGTTGCGGATCATCAGGACGTTGTCGGCGTACTTCTCGTCGAACATGGCGTCCCAGCTGTCGATGTCGCCGTCCACCATGGTGGAATTGTAGATGATGCCCAGGGTGCCCCAGGTGTAGGGAACGGTGTACTTGTTCTCGGGATCGAAGCTCAGGCTCTTGTACTGCTCGCCGATCTTTTCATAGTTGGGGATGTTGTCATAGTTCAGCTCTGCCAGCATACCCTCGTCAATGAGACGGGCGATCATATAGTCAGAAGGGACGATGACGTCATAGTCACCAGCGCCGGTTTTCAGCAGGGAGTACAGGGCTTCATTGCTCTCGGCAGTCTGGTAGTTGACCTTGATGCCGGTCTCGTCCTCGAATTTGTAGATCAAGTCCTCGTCAATGTATTCACCCCAGCTACAAACATTCACAACACGCTTGCCGCTGCCGTTACTGCCGCCGGAATTGGAATCCGAATTGGAATCTGTGCTGCTGGTAAAGCTGTTGCTATTACCGCCGCATCCGGTGAGAAACAGGCTTGCCGCCATGGTCATGGCACAAGTCAAGGCTAATGCTTTTTTCAATTGATCATTCCTCCAGTAAATTATTTATATTTCAAGGCGTCTGCCGTGAAATTTTATTTGTGGGCCGCTTCGGCTATGCGTTTGCGCTCCTGCCGGGCCTCTCGCAGATTGATGACCGCCAGCAGGATCAGCACCGTGACAAATAAGAGTGTCGAAATAGCGTTGATCTCAGGCGTTACCTTCTTTTTGGTCATACCATAAATGGTCATAGCCAGTGTAGAGGCAGAGGAACCGGCAGTAAAATAGCTGATGACGAAATCATCAATGCTCATGGTAAAGGCAGTCAGCGCGCCGGAAACGATGCCGGGCTTGATCTCCGGGATGATGACCTTCTGGAAGGCCTGCATCCATGTGCAGCCGAGGTCCATAGCCGCGTCCACCAGATTGCGGTCCATCTGCCGCAGCTTGGGACCGACAGAGAGAATCACATAGGGAATATTGAAGGTGATATGCGCGATCAGAAGGGTGCCAAAGCCCATGGTCAGCCGGGTAGGGAGACGAAAAAGCCCCAGCGAATTGAACCAAGCGGCAAAGCTGCCCCAACCGTTGAAAAAGGCCACGAACAGCAGGCACATGGAGACGCCGGTGACAATATCGGCATTCATCATGGGGATGTTGTTGACCGTCATCAGCGGTGTACGGAGCCTGCGGCGCATGGCATAAAAGCCGATGGCGGCAAAGGTGCCCGCAACAGTGGCAATAACCGTGGCCAGCAGGGAAACGAGAAGCGTTGTATAAACGCTCTGCATGATAATGCGGTTATGGAACAGCTTTGTATACCAGTGAAGGGAAAAGCCTTTCCAGACCATGTTGCTGTTGCCGGAATTGAAGGAAAAGACGATCAGCAACACGATGGGCGCATAGAGGAACAGAAACGTAAGCAGCATGAACAGGCGGTTAAAAAGAGAATTGTTCTTTTTCACATCATCACCGCCTGTTCTTCACCCTCGCCAAAACGATTCATCACAGCCATGCAGATAACCACAATAATCATCATGGCAAGGGAAATTGCCGCGCCAAGCTGGGGATTATAGGCGCCGCCGAGAAATTGACGTTCAATGAGGTCGCCCAGCAGCATTTCTGTGCCGCCGCCCAGCATCGTGCTGATAGCAAAAGTGGACACGGAGGGGACAAAAACCATGGTGATACCGGAGAGCACACCGGGGAGAGACAGGGGCAGGATCACCCGCCGGAACACCTGAACGGAGTTGGCGCCCAAATCCCGGGCTGCCTCAATGAGATTGCGGTCCAGCTTTACGATTACGGAATAAATGGGCAAAATCATGAAAGGGAGGTAGTTATATACCATGCCCAGCACAACAGCCCCCTGTGTATTGATCATGCGAAAGAAGCTGATGTCCGTACCGAAGATGCTGTTATAAAGTGCAATAACGCCGATTTTGCGGAATAACTGATTTAAAAGGCCGTTGTTTTCGAGAATAGCCATCCATGAATAGGTCCGCAGCAGAAAATTCATCCACATCGGCAGCATAATCAGCACCATGGCCAACCGCTGAAAGCGGGGGCCTTCCTTGCTCATCATGTAGGAGACCGGGTAGCCGATGAGCACGCAGATTGCCGTAGCGATCAGCGCCAGCTTGAACGAGCGGGTGAATACCAGGGTGTAGGTACCCATTCTGGCAAAATTATCCAGCGTAAAGCCGCCGGAGGCGGAGGAAAAAGCGTAGATCACCACCATGATAATGGGCGCCACTACAAAGAGCGCCATCCAAATCACATAGGGGATGGCAAAGCGGGAGAGGCGGTTAGTTTTCATCCCCGCTCTCCTCTTCATCCAACGCAAGGCTTGCGTCGTCCAACTCATCATATTCCTCGGAGAAGGAGGAGTAATCGCCAAACATACCGGAATAGGCGCTTTTCTTCATAACATGGATACCGTCAGGGTCGATTTTGATGCCGATGCGGGAGCCGACAGGGGAGTGGTCCGTTGTTTGAATCAGCCATTTGAAGCCCTTGAAGTCAACGATGATGTCATACTGCATCCCCTTGAAGGTCACGCTGGTAACCGTGCCAGTGAGCTGCCCCTGCTCCACAGGGACAATATCAATATCCTCTGGACGGATAACTACATCCACCGGTTCGTTGGGGGCAAAGCCGCCATCGAGACAGGGGAAAGTCTTGCTGTACATTTGCACCAGATCATCCTGAAGCATGATACCGTCAATAATATTGGATTCGCCGATAAAGTCCGCCACAAAAGCGTTTTTCGGCTCGTTATAAATATCTTCGGGCGTTCCGATCTGCTGAATGGAGCCCTTGTCCATGACCACAATGGTATCGGACATAGTGAGGGCCTCCTCCTGATCGTGGGTCACATAGATAAAGGTGATGCCCACCTGCTGCTGGATACGCTTCAGCTCGATCTGCATATCCTTCCGCAGCTTCAGGTCCAGCGCCGCCAGCGGTTCGTCCAGCAGCAGCACCTTGGGGCGGTTCACCAGCGCACGGGCAATGGCCACCCGCTGCTGCTGACCGCCGGAAAGGGCCTCCGGACGCCGGTGCTCAAAGCCCTTGAGACTGACGGTCTCCAGCATCTCCATGACCCGCTGCTTGATTTCAGCCTCCGGCAGCTTTTGCATCCGCAGGCCGAAAGCAATATTTTCAAATACATTCAGGTGCGGGAACAGGGCGTATTTCTGGAAAACCGTATTGATCTGCCGCTTATAGGGCGGAACGTCATTAATCCTCACGCCATCGAACAGGACGTCTCCCGATGTAGGCATCGCGAAACCTCCGATAATACGCAGCGTGGTGGTTTTTCCGCACCCGCTGGGTCCGAGAAGCGTGAGGAACTCCTTATCATTGATGTACAGATTGATGTGATCGAGAACCTGCTCGTTGTCGAAAGCCATGCAGAGATCCCGCAGGCGAATCAACTCTTTGGACATGTATCCTCCCCCATTTCTATCGACCGCTTCCGCTTTATTTTCAGCATTGCGGCCAGAAAAATTCCGCCTCTTCTCTCTGTTAAGGGGGGACCCTGTTTCTTTGAAATTCGGCACTTCAGAATGATATAAGAAAAACCTTGAAATGTCAAGGAAAACGCCTGATTTTGTCAGGCGTTTTCACAAAAAAGTTTTTCAGGTGCTTTGCGGAAAATATTTTTCGACGAA
>UQMC01000032.1 GCA_900542115.1 uncultured Oscillibacter sp.
AATTGTAACGCTCACACTCTGTACGCAAGGCGTATGTTCTCTTGAAACAGAGGCATCTGCGGTCAATGGAAAGTCTGTAATCCGTGGGGACGATCCTGTATGTACCGCACCTCGCCCACTCGGATGCCCGTGGCACAGATAGTTTCCATGACGAGGGTGATCCGCTCCCGGCCCAAGCTGAGGGCGGCAGCGATCAGCTTTTCATAGTCTGCTCGGTCCAGCTCCCGCCCGGTCTCCCGGAACAGACGGCGCTGGATCTTCAGATAGTGTGTGCGGCAGTCCGTCCAGCCGAGAAAGTTAAACAGGTAGTTTAGAGCTGCCAAAGAAGCATTGATGGTAGACGGTGAATAGTTTTCTTCTCTCTGAAGGCGCTTTTTCCATGCCATAACGGTATCCTTCGTAACGGACTGACCGTCCAAAAATAGCGAGAACGCTCGTACACTTCGCAAATATTTCTCCATCGTTGCCTGAGACCGCTCTGCCTGAAAAAGCGCCGTGGAAAACGCGAGGATTTGTTCGTTTGTAAGGCTATGTTCTTCCATGGTGACTCTCCTTGAAATCAAATGTGATAAATCCCATTTTAACGCCTAAATAAAGCCTTACAAATAGCTTTCGCAGTTGTCTCAGCCGTAAAAGTACCGGATTTCAATTAGATACTATTGTCAAAACAACTGCAAGCCAAGCACAATCAATAACTATGATAAGAAAATCCGGCTGCACATCAAGCCCGCCATCGGAAAGTACCGGCTTGCGGCACTGTCTTCCGAAACTTTGCAAAAGCTAATAAACGATAAATTCAATCAGGGGTATAGCCACAACACCTTAGCGGTGCTGAAAGGCATCCTGACTGGGAGTCTTTCCTATGCGGTTCAGCCGCTGAAATACATTCCATTCAGTCCTGCGGAGTATATAGACATTCCCTCTACTCGTGCAACGCCAAAAGTCAAAACCAGAAGTGCACCTCATGTGTACCTGTCCGCAGAGCAAATGGGGAAGTTATTCCAACGGTTCCCGGAGGGGAGCAGTTCTTATCTGCCTCTCCTGATCGGCTATAAATGCGGGTTGCGTATCGCAGAAGCTTTTGCTTTGGAATGGAAAGATATTGACCTGACCGCAAAAAGCTGACGGTTCGGCAGCAAATTCTATGGCAGGAAAAGAATGCGACCACTGGTGCACCGGCATACTGGTATTTCACAATGCCAAAGTATGACAGTATTCGTACCATTGAGCTTTCGCAAGATGTTGTTGGTGTCTTAGAACGCGAAAAAGTGCGGCAGACGCAAAATCGTGCAATCTGTGACGATCTCTACATCCGTTGGTTCCGTGATGACGTCGGGCATCTTAACTGCAATGGGAATGGTGACGAGATCCATTTGGTAATGGTCCGCCCGGACGGTTCCTATATCAATAGCCGCAATATGCAGCACGTCAGCCATATCGCAAGGCATGAGCTGGGAATTCCAAAATTTGACTATCATAGTCTGCGGCACACCCACGCGACCATGCTGGCAGAAAAAGGTGCTTCTCCGAAATACGTGCAGTATAGACTGGGGCACAAAAACATTCAAGTTACTATGTAAATCTACCAGCATCTAACCGATAAAATGTCAGCGGAAGGAGCTAAGCTTTTGGACATGCTTTGAAAATTTGGTTGACAAAATGTTGACAAAACGCTAAAAACACCCGTTTCTCTATGAAACGGGTGTTTTTGTTTATATCAAAAAAGTTCTTTTTTTGCTATTTTCTGTAGTTTTCTATTACTTCTTACTCTCAGCAACGGCAACTGCCACAGCGACGGTAGCGCCCACCATCGGGTTGTTGCCCATGCCGAGGAATCCCATCATTTCCACATGGGCGGGCACGGAGCTGGAGCCAGCAAACTGAGCGTCGGAGTGCATCCGGCCCATGGTGTCAGTCATACCGTAGGAGGCAGGGCCGGCTGCCATATTGTCCGGGTGCAGGGTGCGGCCCGTACCACCGCCGGAGGCCACGGAGAAGTACTTCTTGCCCTGCTCGATGCACTCCTTCTTATAGGTACCGGCTACGGGGTGCTGGAACCGGGTGGGGTTGGTGGAGTTGCCGGTGATGGATACATCCACGCCCTCGTGGTGCATGATGGCCACGCCCTCCCGGACGTCATCCGCGCCGTAGCAGCGGACTGCGGCCCGCTCGCCTTCAGAATATTTGACCTCCCGGACGATCTTCAGTTCGCCGGTATAGTAATCAAACTGCGTCTGGACATAGGTGAAGCCATTGATGCGGCTGATGATCTGGGCGGCGTCCTTGCCAAGTCCGTTGAGAATGACCCGCAGAGGCTCCTTCCGGGCCTTGTTGGCGTTGCGAACGATGCCGATGGCGCCCTCGGCGGCGGCAAAGGACTCGTGGCCCGCCAGAAACGCGAAGCACTTGGTCTCGTCCCGCAGCAGCATAGCGCCCAGATTACCGTGGCCCAGACCCACCTTGCGCTCCTCGGCTACGGAGCCGGGGATGCAGAAAGACTGCAGGCCGATGCCGATGGCCTCCGCCGCTTCGGCAGCGGTCTTCACGCCCTTTTTCAGTGCAATGGCCGCGCCCACGCAGTAGGCCCAGCAGGCGTTTTCAAAGCAGATGGGCTGGATACCTTTCACGATCTCGTAGGGGTCGAAGCCCGCGGCCTTGCAGATGTCGCGGCACTCCTCCACGCTGGAAATTCCGTACTGAGAAAGGACGGAATTGATTTTGTCGATTCTTCTCTCGTAGCTTTCAAACAGAGCCATGGTGATGACCATTTCCTTTCGTCATACTTGATTGCGAAGAACCATTCCCTAAAAAGGAAATAGTCATTTCGCATCTACCGCGGTTGCCGCTCCAGCGGCGAGCGGTTGGCGATTTTTAGATTGTGTTTGCGCTATGCAAACACAATCCTCCTTCTCTTATTCCTGACGGGGGTCGATGTATTTGACAGCGCTGTCCCACTGTCCGTAATGGGACTTGGCCTTCTCTAACGCCTCGTTGGCGTCCGTACCCTTTTTGATGGCATCCATCATCTTACCGAGGTTCACAAACTCATAGCCGATGATCTCATTGTCCGCGTTCAGCGCCACGCGGGTGACATAGCCCTCGGCCATTTCCATATAGCGGGGGCCCTTTTCCTTGGTGGCAAACATGGTACCGATCTGGCTCCGCAGGCCCTTACCCAAGTCCTCCAGCGATGCGCCTACCGGCAGGCCGCCCTCGGAGAAAGCCGTTTGCGTCCGGCCATAGACGATCTGCAAAAACAGCTCCCGCATGGCAGTGTTGATGGCGTCGCACACAAGGTCGGTGTTCAGCGCCTCCAAAATGGTCTTTCCAACCAGAATCTCACTGGCCATGGCGGCGGAATGGGTCATGCCGGAGCAGCCGATGGTCTCCACCAGCGCCTCCTCAATGACGCCGTCCTTTACGTTCAGCGTCAGCTTACAGGCGCCCTGCTGGGGCGCACACCAGCCGATACCGTGGGTCAGGCCGGAAATGTCCCGAATCTCCTTGGCCTGCACCCACTTACCCTCCTCGGGAATGGGGGCCGGACCGTGATACGCGCCCTTGGCCACAGGGCACATATTCTGCACTTCAGTGGAATAGATCATATCCGATCTCCTTTTCTATCTGAATTTGCCGAATAGCTGGGGTTCGGCATTTCGCCGGATTTTCACCAATTATTATATTGGCAATCGTTTACTATGTCAAGAACTCCTTTTTGCGTTTTCATCGTCAAATTGACGAAACGAGCTGCCTCCAAAATACTCCGCTGCTGGTTTGCCGGTCAAATAAACCACTCACATCTGTAATAAAAGGGCGGCTCCCGCATTCTGCGGGAGCCGCCCAAAAGCGTAATATTTCTTTTGACTTACAGCAGACCGCCTGCGGTGAAGATAGAAGCAAACACCAGAGAAACAACGGTCATGAGCTTAATAAGGATGTTGATGGAGGGGCCGGAGGTATCCTTGAAGGGATCGCCCACGGTATCGCCCACCACTGCGGCCTTATGGGCCTCGCTGCCCTTGCCGCCGTGGTTGCCGTCCTCGATATACTTCTTGGCGTTATCCCAAGCGCCGCCGGCGTTGGACATGAAAATGGCCATCAGCACACCGGTGACCAGCGCACCTGCCAGCATACCGCCCAGTGCGCCGGTACCCAGCAGCAGGCCCACGGCCAGAGGCGCCAGAACGGCCATAACACCGGGAACCAGCATCTCCTTCAGAGCGGAGGTGGTGGAGATAGCCACACAGGACTTGTAATCAGGCTTCGCGGTGCCCTCCATGATGCCGGGGATGGTGCGGAACTGGCGGCGCACCTCCTCGATCATGCTGTAGGCGGCCTTGGAAACGGAGTCCATGGTCAGAGCGGAGAACACAAAGGGCAGCATACCGCCGATGAGCAGGCCGATGGTCACCCGAGAGTCCAGAATGTTGATGCCGGTATCGGCAATGCCGACAGCCTGCGCGTAGCTGACAAACAGGGCCAGTGCGGTCAGGGCGGCGGAGCCGATGGCGAAGCCCTTACCCATAGCGGCAGTTGTGTTGCCAACGGCGTCCAGCTTGTCGGTGATCTCACGGACATGAGGCTCAAGGCCGCTCATCTCTGCGATGCCGCCGGCGTTATCGGCGATAGGACCGTAGGCGTCCACAGCCACGGTGATGCCGGTGGTGGACAGCATACCCACAGCGGCCAGCGCAATGCCGTACAGGCCCGCCACGGTGTAGGAAACAAAGATACCCACGCAGATCAGCAGAATGGGAACGGCGGTGGACATCATGCCAACGGCAATGCCGCTGATGATGGTGGTGGCAGCGCCGGTCTCGGACTGCTGGGCGATCTTCTGCACGGACTTATAATCGCCGGAGGTGTAGATCTCGGTGACAATACCGATGATGAGGCCCACGATCAGGCCCGCAATGATGGCGATGGCCTGAGACATACCGCCGAAGAAGGTATTGCTCAAAATCAGGGACAGGACCACCACAATGGCGGAGGACACATAGGAGCCCATCTTCAGGGCCTTGTGGGGATTGGAGTTTTCATCGCCGCGGACAAAGAAGCAGCCGATAATGGAGGCCACGATGCCGGCGGCAGCCAGAATCAGGGGGAACAGAGCACCGGCACCGGCAAAGGTGCCGGTCACGGCGATACCCAGCGTCAGCGCGGACACCAGAGCGCCCACATAGGACTCAAACAGGTCAGCGCCCATGCCGGCCACGTCGCCCACGTTGTCGCCCACGTTATCGGCGATAACGGCAGGGTTCCGGGGGTCATCCTCGGGGATACCGGCCTCGACCTTACCAACAAGGTCAGCACCCACATCGGCGGCCTTGGTGTAGATACCGCCGCCCACACGGGCAAACAGCGCGATGGAGGAAGCGCCCAGAGAGAAGCCAGTGAGAATTTCAACGTTGCCGGTCACGGCATAGATACCGGCACAGCCCAGCAGGCCGAGGCCCACCACGCACATACCCATGACGGAGCCGCCGGAAAACGCGATGCCCAGCGCCTTGTTCATGCCGCTGGCCTTGGCGGCGGCAGCGGTGCGGACATTGGCCTTCGTGGCTACATTCATGCCTACATAGCCGGCGCACACGGAGAAGACCGCACCGATGAGGAAGCACACTGCCGTGAGCCATGTGATGAACAGGCCGATGAGCACGAACAGCACCGCCACGAAGATGACCAGAATCTTATACTCGGCAAACAGGAACGCCCGGGCACCGTCGCTGATGCTCTCCGCAATCTCCCGCATACGCTCCGTACCGGCATCTGCCTTGGAAACCACGGAGGTCTTCCACGCGGCAAACACCAGCGCAAGGACTGCACATACAAGGGCAACCCAAATGATGTTTTCCATTTTTTCCACTCCTTAAAAAATTCAACAGTTTTTCAATCGACTTGGAAATTACTGCTGTATCATTCTACCAATCGCGCGGTCTCTTTTCAAGTAAATTTACCTAAGCCACTGTGTAATTTGTACAAATTTTACGTTTTAGCCAAAAGAAATGTGGAATGTTTCCGAATTTTCGTTTTATTTTTTCGGCATTTCCGTTTGCGTATACCGTTTTCGTTACACAATTTTGCACATTCATGCCGTAAACTAACCTGATTTCCGCTATATTCACGAATAAATGCAAAGACTTCACCTGATTTGCCCGCCGTTCCCTGCGGCAAAACGATTGCGCCGTTTGTGGAATTTTCACATCCGAAAAAAGGGCAGAAAAAATCCACGCCCATTCGGCGTGGCTCTTCCGGGGTTTTACCGCTCGCTGTGGCTCTGCTCCTGATCCTGGAAAATCAGATCGTCCAGATCCATGATGAAATTGTTCAGCATATTTCACATTCCTCCTTTCCTTTATTTGTTATGCCTACTATAACATCTCGCTTTGTTTATTTCAACTATTTTTTTATGACTTTTTTGTAAATTCTGTGTAAAGCGTTGATTCTCCTGAGCGCCCACGCCACGTTTCCGCGGTTTTCGCATTTTTCTCTTTACAAACAGGGCAAACTTCTATATAATATTGAAGCTAAAGGAATATTTCGAGAGGAAAGTTGAGAAAACGATATGGCTTTGATCGAATATGACGCATATAAGCAAAAGCTGCGGGAACTGGAGCCGGAGCTGGAAAAGCTGAAGCAGGCCCTTGACATCGACTCCGCCGCGCAGGAGGCCGCCCGTTTGGAGGATGAGACCACGCAGGACGGCTTCTGGAACGATTTAGAGCGCTCCCAGAAGATTCAGACCCGGCTGAAGCAGCTTCAAAATAAGGTAAACCGCTTCCACAAGCTCACCAGCACATGGGAGGACCTCACCGCCCTGTGCGAAATGGGACAGGAGGCGGAGGACGCCGAGACGCTGGAGGAGATCAAAACGGAGTTCGCCGCGCTGGAGGAAAGCGTGGAGGAGGCCCGGATGACCACACTGCTCTCCGGCGAATACGATTCCAATAATGTGATTCTCCAGCTCCACGCCGGCGCCGGCGGCACCGAGGCGCAGGACTGGTGCCAGATGCTCTACCGGATGTATACCCGCTGGGCGGAGCGCCATGGCTTTGCGTGGAAAACGCTGGACTACGAGGAATGCGACGAGGCGGGCATCAAGTCCGCCGTGGTGTCCATCGAAGGTGAAAACGCCTACGGACTGCTGAAAAGTGAGCACGGCGTCCACCGGCTTGTCCGCGTCTCCCCCTTTGACGCCAACGCCCGCCGCCAGACCAGCTTTGCCGCCGTGGAGGTCATGCCGGAGCTGCCGGACGATGTCGAGGTGGAAATTCGCCCCGAGGATATTGAGATGCAGGTCTACCGCTCCTCCGGCGCAGGCGGCCAGCACATCAACAAGACTTCCTCCGCCGTGCGCCTCATCCACAAGCCCACCGGCATTGTGGTGGCCTCTCAGCAGGAGCGCTCCCAGTTCCAGAACAAGGACAACTGTATGAAGCAGCTCCGCGCCAAGCTCATTGAGCTGAAGATTCAGCAGCACGCGGAGAAGATTTCCGACATCAAGGGCGTGCAGATGAAAATCGAGTGGGGCAGCCAGATTCGCTCCTACGTGTTCATGCCCTATCAGCTGGTAAAGGACACCCGCACCGGCTACGAAACCAGCCAGATCGATAATGTCATGGACGGTGATCTGGACGGGTTCCTCAATGCCTACCTCACCCAGCTTGCCACCGGCGAACTGAAGAAGTAACCGTAAAATCAAGTACCTGAAAGGCGCGGCTGAAGGGCCGCGTCCTTTTTCTGGAAGCGCATGAAAAAGAAAGGAATTTTGAAACGCATGAATACGCAAAACACCGCAGGCGCGGCGCTGCAGGAAAACAAGATGGGCGTTCTGCCCGTTGGAAGGCTGCTGGCCGGTATGGCGATTCCCATGATGATCTCCATGCTGGTGCAGGCTCTTTACAATGTGGTAGACAGTATTTTCGTGGCCAAGCTCAGCGAGGACGCCCTCAACGCGGTCTCTCTGGCCTTCCCCCTGCAAAATCTGATGATCGCCTTCGGCGGCGGCACCGCTGTCGGCATTAACGCGCTGCTGTCCCGCTCCTTGGGCGAGAAGCGGCAGGACATGGCCGATAAAGCCGCCAACACCGGTATTTTTCTGGCCTTGTGCAACTTTGTTGTCTTTGCCCTGATCGGCGTTTTCTTCTCCCGGACCTTCTTCCAGCTTCAGGCCGGCAGCGAGGCCGCTATCGTGGAGTACGGCACACGGTACGCTACCATCTGCCTTGGCTGCTCCATCGGCATTTTCTGCCAGTTCTGCTTTGAGCGGCTGCTGCAATCCACCGGCCGGACCACGCTGGCCATGTGCACGCAGCTTGTGGGCGCCATAACGAACATCGTCCTTGACCCCATCCTCATTTTCGGCCTGTTCGGCTTCCCCCGGCTGGAGGTGGCCGGTGCCGCTGTTGCCACGGTGGCGGGCCAGATTTTGGCGGCGATTCTCGCCATCATCATGAACCTGAAGAAAAACCCGGACATCCACATCGTCCCTCGGGAAATTCGCTGGAACACCATCATCGCCAAGGAAATTTACCGGGTGGGTTTCCCCTCTATCGTGATGCAGTCCATCAGTTCCATCATGACCTTCGGCATGAACAAAATTCTCTTTGGCTTCACCAAAACCGCCACGGCGGTGTTCGGCGCCTACTTCAAGCTCCAGAGCTTCGTATTCATGCCGGTGTTCGGCCTGAATAACGGCATGGTGCCTATTATTTCCTATAACTTCGGCGCCGCCCGGATGGACCGGGTGAACAAGACCGTGAAGCTCACCGTGGCCACTGCCATCAGCATCATGACCTGCGGCCTCATTGTGTTCCAGCTGTTCCCCTCTACCCTTCTGGGCTTCTTCAACGCCTCCCCCGAAATGCTGGAGATTGGCGACCGGGCGCTGCGAATCATTTCCATCCACTTCCCGCTGGCAGGCTTCGGCATCATTGCGGGCTCTGTGTGTCAGGCCATCGGCAACCCGTTCTACAGCCTCATTATCTCCGTCTGCCGCCAACTGGTTGTGCTGCTGCCGGTGGCATGGCTGCTGGCCCAAACGGGGCGGCTGGACCTTGTGTGGACAGCCTTCATCATCGCCGAGATCGTCTCCGCCACTCTCAGCGGCATTTTCCTGCGGCGCACCTTCCGCTCCGCCAAAGCGCTTTTAAACATCTGATGGCTGTATTTGCAGTGATTTTCCAGAATTCCCCTCTTGTGTATTCTCTTTCTTTTTGATACAATGTCCTAAAAAGAAAAGAGGAGGTGCGGCCATGAAGCAGCAGCGCAATACCCGCCAGCGCCAACTGGTGCTGGACGCCGTTCGGAGCCGGCAGGATCACCCCACGGCAGAGCAGATCTATCAAAGTGTCCGGGAGCGGGACGCCCATGTCAGCCGGGGAACGGTCTACCGCAATTTGAATCTGCTGTGTGAAAAGCAGGATATTTACCGCGTGGTCATGGCCGACTGCGACCGCTTCGACCTGCGCGCAGACCCCCACCACCATATGCGGTGTGTGCTCTGCGGCAGTGTAGCAGATGTGGACCTGCCCTATGACGCAGCGTATGACGCGCAGCTCTCTCGGGAAACCGGCTATCGGGTACTGGGCCACCGGCTGGTGGTGGAGGGCATCTGCCCGGACTGCCAGAAGCGTACCAACTCCCCGCAAATTTCCTGAAGGATAAAAAACGTCCCCTGACACGAATACCGTGTCAGGGGACGTTTTTTAATGCAGTAAAATCGCACAGCAAACTCAAAGCAATAGCGTCCGCCATTCCGCGCAGTCAAGCTGCCGCGCCGCCGCCAAGGCCCGCAGCGATTTCTCCGTTTCCGGCGGCGCCCGCCACGCCATGCCGCAGTCCGCGGTAAGCTCCCGGGGCGTGGGAATCAGACGGCCGGGAAGGCTCTGCTCCTTGCACAGAGCCTCCATGGCCATGGCCGCCGCTGTGGTGTGGAACGTCACCACCAGCCAGAATATCCGCTCTCTCATCTCGCTATCTCCCTGACAGCCCGGATGGCCGCGTCCGTTTCTTCTGCTGTATTGAACCAACCGAAGCTGAAGCGCACCGCGCCCTGTGTCTCCGTCCCCAACGCCCGGTGGAGCCGAGGGGCGCAGTGGGCGCCGGGCCGGGTGGCGATACCGTAGACCTCGGAGAGCGTATCCGACACCTCGCCGGAATCAAGGTCCCGGATATTCAGGGAAACCACCGCTGTCCGCGGCCCGGTAAAATCGCCGTAGACCGTGACGCCCGGTATACCGGACACCCCCTCATAAAACCGGCGAGCCAGCGCGTCCTCATGGGCGCGGATGGTATCTATGCCGGTCTCCCGAAGAAAATCCAGCGCGGCGGAAAGTCCGGCAATGCCGTGGCCGTTCAGCGTCCCGGCCTCCAGCACTGTCGGCATCTGTGGCGGCTGGGTGGGGCTGTAGGTCTGAACGCCGGTGCCCCCCACCTTCCATGGACGGATGGCAACACCCTCCCGGACGCACAGCCCGCCGGTGCCCTGCGGTCCCATCAGGGATTTGTGCCCCGTAAAGCACAGAACGTCAATGTGCTGGGTCTCCATGTCGATAGGCAGGACACCGGCACTCTGAGAGGCGTCCACGATGAACAGCGCCCCCCGGTCATGGACGATGGCGCCGATGCGGGCAATATCCAGCGCGTTCCCCGTAAGATTGGAGGCGTGGGTGCAGACCACTGCCCGTGTGCCGGGGCGGACGCGCCGGGAAAGCTCGTCATAGCTGATTCGGCCCTGCTGGTCCGCCGGAACGAAATCCAGCGTCACGCCCCGCTCCGCCTCAAGGCGGTACAGCGGCCGCAGAACGGAGTTATGCTCCAGATCCGTTGAGACCACATGATCTCCCGGCCCTATCAGGCCATTGATGGCGATGTTCAGCGCCTCTGTGGAGTTGCAGGTAAAGGCCACATGATCCGCCCGGGGGCAGTGGAACAGCGCCGCCAGCTTTTCCCGGGCGGCGTAAATGGTCCGGGCAGCGGTGAGGCTCCCATCATGGGTCCCCCGGGCGCAGTTCCCCATGGAGTCCATGGCCGCCGCCACCGCCTCAATGACCCGGCGGGGCTTATGAAGGGTGGTGGCGGCATTATCAAGATAGATCACGGCTTGATGACCTTTCCGGCGGCAGAGAGCTTTTCCGCAATGACGTACATATTCGTCACGCCGCCCACGGCCAGCGTTTCTTTCAGCTTGTAGTAATCAAGGCACGTACCGCAGGTCAGAATCTCCACGCCCTGCGCCTCCATAAACTTCAAATCCTCCAGGGAGTCGGAGCCGGAACAGGTGATGCGCGCACCGGTATTGTAAAAAAGGATGGTCTGCGGCAGAGAGGGAAGCTGACTTACCGCGTATAAAAAGCCCTTCAGCAGTGTTTTCCCCAGCGCCTCCTCTCCGTCGCCCATCCGGTCGGAGCCAACGGCGATGACGGTATCCCCCCGCTGATCCGGCAGGCAGACCTCCGCGTCCGGCTCCGGCGTCACCGGCGCGGCAACGTCCATAGTGACCTCAAACCGCTTGTCCCCCAGCTTTTCCGCCCGGACCGGCAGATGGCAGCTCACCGCCAGCTTTGTAAGATTCTGAACAGCCACCTCATTGTCCACCAGAACCACCAGCGTATCCGGCGTCTGCATCCCCTGAAGGGCCTGCCGGGCCATGACCACGGGAATCGGGCACTGCTTCCCCATTGCATCGACTGTCTGAGACATTACGCACACTCCTTACTTATTGTATTGCAACCCCAGTATACCATGCCGCTTCGTGATACACAAGAAAAAACAACGCCCCACGGTCATCCGCGAGGCGCTGTTTTTTAAACGATCTCTACAGAATAGTCCTGCTTTGGCAGCACCGTGCCGATCACGGCGCTCTCCGGGCAGCAGGCGCGCAGATCCCGGGCCAGCGCCCCCGCCTCCTCCATCGGCAGAGCGACCAACAGCCCGCCGGAGGTCTGCGGGTCCGCAATCAGGTCCGCCAGCGCCTGCGGCACCGTATCCGCGACGGACAGCCGGGGCCGGACATACGCCATGTTCCGATAGGCTCCGGCGGGCAGTATGCCGCTTTCCGCCAGTTTCAACGCCCCCGGCAGCAGCGGGATTCTCCTGCTGTACAGCCGGACTGTCACGCCGCTGCCCCGTGCCATTTCGTCGCTGTGACCCAGAAGGCCGAAGCCGGTGACGTCCGTGCAGGCGTGGATATGCGGGCAGGCGGTAATTCGCTCCGCCGCTGCCGCATTCAGCGTGGCCATGGAGTGCAGCAGCCGCTCATACTGCTCCGGCGTCACCAAATCTCCTTTGGCGGCGGCAGTCAGCACGCCGGTGCCGATGGGCTTTGTAAGAATCAGCGCGTCCCCCGGCTGCGCGCCCACGTTCCGCAGCACCCTGTCTGGATGGACATACCCGGTGACGCAGAGGCCGTATTTCGGCTCGTGGTCTTGAATCGTGTGGCCCCCGGCAATGACGCAGCCCGCCTCCACCGCCTTCTGGTGTCCGCCCTCCAAAATGCGGCGGATAACCTCCTGCGGCAGCGAGCAGGGCACGCACAAAAGGTTCATGGCCACAGCAGGTCGCCCGCCCATGGCGTACACATCGCTGAGGGCGTTGGCGGCGGCGATCTGTCCGAACCAGAAGGGATCATCCACAATGGGCGTAAAGAAATCCACGGTATGAATGGCCGCGATCTTATCAGTAATGCGGTACACACAGGCATCGTCATTGGTGTCGAAGCCCACCAGCAAATTAGGGTCACTGCCGTTCGGCAGGCCCTTGAGAATATCCGATAAGGTCCCCGGTCCCAGCTTGGCGGCGCAGCCGGAGGCTGCGGTCATCTGGGTCAGGCGAATCGCTGTATCCATCGTCACTCCTCTTTCCGTTCCGCCGGCGCAGAGCGCCCTTCGGTTGATACCCGTATTGTACCATGTCCGGCCGGGCTTGGCAATTCCCTTTGCCCTCTGGACTTTTTCGGTGTGCCATGGTAGAATGTGGACACATTTTGTATTTTAGGAGAGCAGAGCATGGGTATTGTGGTTTTAGGCGCGGTTTTTGTGGACATCAAGGGGTATCCCTCCGATCTCTACATCCCCGGCGGACGGAACTCCGGCCGGGTGGAGGTGGTCCACGGCGGCGTCAGCCGCAATCTGGCGGAGGACATTGCCAACGTGGAGCTGCGCCCCACCTTTGTCAGTCTCGTGGACGATACCGGCACCGGGGCGGACGTTGTCCGCAAGCTGAGAGCTCACAAGGTCAACACCGACTATATCCGCACCGTACCGGACGGAATGGGAACCTGGCTGGCGGTATTCGATAACGGCGGCGATGTGGCCGCGTCCATTTCCAAGCGCCCCGACCTCTCCCCGATTCTGGATATTTTAGAGGAACAGGGGGATGAAATCTTCCGGGACGCCGACAGCATCGCGCTGGAGATTGACATGGATAAAGAAATCGTGAAGCGGGTCTTTGCCTTTGCGGAAAAATATCATAAGCCGGTGTTTGCCGTGGTCTCCAACATGAGCATTGCCGTGGAACGGCGGGACTTTCTGCGCTCCTGCGCCTGCTTTGTGTGCAATCAGCAGGAGGCGGGCATCCTGTTTTCCGAGGATTACGAGGGCAAAACGCCCGCGGAACTGGAGACTGTTCTATCCCACCACGTTCAGGCGGCGGCGCTGCCGGGCATAGTGGTGACCATGGGCGAGCAGGGGGCTGTTTACGCCACGCTGGACGGGGAGCGCGGCTGGTGCCCCGCAAAGCGGGTGGATGTAAAGGACACCACCGGCGCGGGAGACGCCTTCTTCGCCGGTGTCACCATGGGGCTGACCTACGGCAAGACGCTGGCGGAGTCCTGCACCATCGGCGCCCGACTGGCGGCCTCCGTTATCTGCACCTCGGAAAATGTGTGCCCCCGCTTTTTGCCCAGTGAATTTGGCCTGAAGGCCCCGGACAGCGATGACGGTCAGTTGGCGCTGGAGCTGTGAGGCGGATATGGCGACCACGAAGGACTACCTTGATTATGTGCTGGAGCGGCTGCCGGAGCCGGAGGCCGCCCGCTGTCGGAAAATGTTCGGCGAATACATGGTCTATCTCAATGACCGGCCGGTGCTGCTGGTCTGCGACAACACGGTATTTGTCAAAAGGCTGCCGGAACTGGCCGATTTGATGAAAAGCGCTCCCACCGGCGTCCCCTACTCCGGCTCCAAGGAGCACTATATTCTGGATATGGACGATACAGAGCGGGCTACGGCGGTACTGGCGGTGCTGGAGCGTGTCACGCCGCTGCCGAAGCCCCGAAAAAAGAAAGGATAACCATGGAAATCAAACTTGGAAGCGTAAATGACGCAAAGGCCGTGGCGGCTGTGGAGGCGGCGTGCTTCCCCGCGGCGGAGGCCGCCACAGAAACGGAGCTGACGGACCGGCTGCGCCATTACGGCAGCCACTTCTGGCTCATGTGGGATGGAGAAAAACTGGCAGGCTTTGTGGACGGAATGGTGACAAATCAGGCAGACCTCACCGATGAACTGTACGCGCAGGCGGCGCTGCACGATGAGAGCGGCGCGTGGCAGATGATCTTCGGTGTGAACACGCTCCCCGCCTGCCGGCGGCAGGGCATTGCGGAGACGCTGCTGCGCCGCGCCATTGCGGACGCCCGGGCGCAGGGCCGCCGGGGGCTGGTGCTGACCTGCAAGGAGCACCTGCTGCACTATTACGCCAAGCTGGGCTTTGTGAATGAGGGTGTTTCCGGCTCCGTTCACGGCGGCGCGGTGTGGTATCAGATGCGGCTGACCTTTGAAAACGGCTAAACCCTTGCGTACAAAAAAAGAAGGTCCATGCGGTAAAACCGCATGGACCTTCCTTTTTCATTTTCCGCACACCAACAGCCTTTCAGCCCCGGACGGTCAGCCGCCCCCGCAGCGCGGGAACACGGGGCAGAATAGCCAGCAGCAGCATTCCCAGCACGTAGCACGCGATGGCCTCGCCGATGCCGACTGTCACGGCGTTATAGGCAAAGGCAGCGCCAAAGCCGGGCCCGAAGCCCGCCTCGTACCACGCGATCATAGCGCCGATGATCACAGCGTTGCAGATGACCGGCGGCAGGGGCGCCAGCCATTTGTTCGGCATCTTCGCTGTCCACAGTGCGGCCAAGAGCGTTGCCATGGAGCCGAGGATGATATCCAGCGGCCCCACCGTGCTCATGAGGTTCGTGACAAGGCACCCTACAAACAGGCCCGGGATCGCCTCCGGCAAAAAGAACGGCAGGACCGTCAACGCCTCGGAAAAGCGGCACTGAATCGCGCCGTATGTCAGTCCGAACACAGAGGACATCAGGCTCATCACCGTATACAGCGCGGCGATGATGGCAGCGGTTGCAAGCTGCCGGGAAGACCATTTGGACATAAAAAAACCTCCATTTTTTTGTTTAGAGAACGGAGCCTCTATCCTGAGGCCCGAACGAACGCCCGGTCAAGGCGCTTGGACAGGGAGATGGCACCTGTCGGGGGAGAGTATATCACAGCGGCGCTCAGAATGCAATACCTGTTTTCGGGGCAAATTTACAGAAACTTCATCATTTGGCGGCGGCTTGTCCTTGTGATTGCCGGGGCTTTGTGCTATACTGTTGTGTGGTACATACTCGAAAGGAGCTCCTCATGGATCAGAACGATAAAAATAACAAAAACCGCCGCGGACGCAACAGCAATCTTGCCGGAGCGGCAAAGCTGGTGGCGTGGGCGCTGGCGCTGACGGTGGTCTTCTACTGCACCAACAGCTACATGGGCACCGCCGGAAAGCAGGCTTCCAGCATCAATATCAAATACAGCGACTTTGTCGCCATGACGGAGGCGCGGCAGGTGGAGGACGTCACCGTGGATTCCTCCGAGGGCCTTTTGTATATCACCCCGGCGGATGGCTACGTCTATACGGACGAGGACGGTACGGCCTACACAAAATCCACGGATAAGGATGGAAAGACCGTCTATACCTATACGGATTCTGACGGAAAGCCGCAAACGGCGGCGCTGCGGCTCTTTACAGTGAAAATGGAGAGCAATGACACGCTGGTGGAGCGGATGCACGAGGCCGGAAAAACGGATTATGACACCAAGTACGAGCCTCAGATGAGCCCGTTGCTGGTGTTTGCCATCAATTTCATCCTGCCCTTTGTGTTCATCATGCTGATGTTCTCCCTCATCATGCGAATCATGTCCAAAAAGGGCATGGGCGGCATGGGCGGAATCGGTGGCGTAGGCAAGGCCAACGCCAAGGTCTACATGGAAAAACAGACCGGCGTCACCTTTGCCGATGTGGCCGGACAGGACGAAGCCAAGGAATCCCTGACGGAGATCATCGACTTTCTCCACAATCCCAAAAAGTATACCGACATCGGAG
>UQMC01000033.1 GCA_900542115.1 uncultured Oscillibacter sp.
GGCGACCACCGAGATCTACACTCTTTCCCTACACGACGCTCTTCCGATCTTGTTTGCCCGGTACTGCACACTGGCCGCCATCGGCACCATTGCTGACGTCATGCGGATGGAGGGGGAGAACCGCACCATTGTTTCCTGCGGACTTGCCTCTCTGGACCATACGGATTTCGTAGGTATCCATGCGCTTTTGAAGGAGGCGGGCCTGCTGGGCAAGCCCATTACGTCTATTCAGATCGGCTTTGTCCTCTCCCCCCGCATCAACGCCGCCGGGCGCATGGGGGCGGCGGACCTTGCCGCCGATCTTTTGCAGGAGACGGACCCCGCCAAGGCGGAGGAGCTGGCGCGGCAGCTATGCGATTTGAACCGGGAGCGGCAGGCGGTGGAGCAGGCCATCTGCGCCGATGCCATCGCCCAGATCGAAAAGCTGCGGCCGGAGGATCGCAACGCGCTGGTGCTCTCCAGCGAGGAATGGCATCAGGGCGTGGTGGGAATCGTGGCCTCCCGTCTCAGTGAAAAATACGCGGCCCCCAGCTTTATGATTCACCTCAAGGACGGCTCCGGCAAGGGCTCCTGCCGCTCCTACGGCGGGTTCAACCTGTTTGCCGCGCTGGAATCCTGCGCCGATCTGCTGGATGGCTTCGGCGGTCACGAGCTGGCGGCGGGCTTTACCATTCCGGAGGAAAATATCGCCGCTTTCCGTCAGCGGATGAACCGCTGCGTCAAGGCCGCCTCCGGCGGCGAGCGGGCGGTAAGCTGTCTGGAGGTGGATGCCGCCATCTCCAATCCGGCGGATATGACGCTGGAGCAGGTAGACCAGCTTTCTCAATTAGAGCCCTACGGCGCCGGGAATCCCCGGCCGGTGTTTGCGCTGCTGGGGGCTACGGTGGAC
The DNA here is from genome assembly GCA_900542115.1 of uncultured Oscillibacter sp. Taxonomy (GTDB): domain Bacteria; phylum Bacillota; class Clostridia; order Oscillospirales; family Oscillospiraceae; genus Oscillibacter; species Oscillibacter faecalis_A. The sequence goes on from UQMC01000033.1 coordinate 890, forward strand.
AGCGTACAGTCCGTGGGACAGGGCAAGCACCTGAAACTGCGGCTGAGCAAGGGCCCCAGTCGGTTTGACGCTATTTTCTTCTCCATGCCGGAGGCCGAGGCCCATCTGGAGCCGGGCTGCCGGGTGGACGCCGCCTTTTATCTGCAGGCCAATACATTCCGGGGCAACACAACGCTGCAATTACAGTTAGTGGACCTGCGGCCCTCACTGACGCCCAGCCGCCACGAGGCGGAGTCGCTGGCGCTGCTGCACCGGCTGACAGAGGGCGGACACCTGACCGCGCAGGAAACGGCCCGGCTTATGATTTCCCGGGACCAGTTCGCTGCGTTCTGGCGGGTGCTGGAGTGGCATTTGAAGCAGGGAAAGCTGGAAACGGAGCTGCTGCCCTACCTTCGGACGCTGGCGGCACAGGCCGGGGGCTGCGACAGCTTCCTCCGGGCAGGGCTGGCTCTGACAGTGTTTCAGGAGCGGGGACTCATTTCCCTGACCTTGCAGGACGAGCGGCTTACGCTGTGTCTCAATCCCGTACAAGGGAAGGTGGATTTGAACGCCTCTCCCTATCTGCTCCGGCTGCGCGGCGGCGCGGAGACAAAGTGAGGTGGGTGTCATGATGATGAGCATTGACCAGCAGTACCAGAAGCTGGAGGATACGATTCGCTCGTACAATCCCGGGGCGGATTTTGCCCGCATCCGGGCGTCCTACGAATTTGCCCGGGCACATCACGGCGAGCAGCGCCGCAAAAGCGGCGAGCCTTATATCACGCACCCGTTGGCCGTGGCGCAGATCGTGGCGGAGGAGCTGCACCTCGATTCCGAATCCATTGAGGCCGCTTTGCTCCACGATGTCATTGAGGACACGGACGCCACCTATGAGGATGTGGCCAAGCTCACCTCTCCCACTGTGGCGGATTTGGTGGAGGGCGTCAGCAAGCTGACCCGTATCCAATATGCCACCAAGGAAGATGAGCAGATGGAGAATCTCCGGAAAATGCTCATCGCCATGAGTAAGGATATTCGGGTCATTCTCATTAAAATTTCCGACCGGCTCCATAATATGCGGACCATGGAGTACCAGTCCCCCACCAAACAAAAGCAGAAATCGCTGGAGACCATGGAAATTTACGCCCCCATTGCCCACCGGCTGGGTATGCAGCGGATGAAGTGGGAGCTGGAGGACCTTTCCTTAAAATATCTCGACCCCATCGGCTATGATGAGATCGTCAGCAAGCTGGACGCCAAGCGCCCGGAGTATGAGGACTTCATGCGACGCACGCAGGACCAGATCGACCAGAGGCTCAAGGAGTTGGACATCAGCCACGTTGTCTATGGACGGATGAAGCACCCTTACTCCATCTACCGCAAGATGTTCAGTCAGAACAAGTCCATTGACGAGATTTTTGATCTGTTCGCGTTCCGGGTGGTGGTGGACACCATAGGGGACTGCTACAATGTGCTGGGCGTCATCCATGACCTCTATAAGCCCATTTTGGGGCGCTTCAAGGACTATATCGGCACCCCCAAGCCCAACGGCTACCAGTCCCTCCACACCACCGTCATCGGCCCGGACGGACTGCCCTTCGAGGTGCAGATCCGCACCCGGGAGATGCACGAGATCGCCGAATACGGCGTGGCCGCCCACTGGAAGTACAAGCAGAACGGGCAGGGCGCCGGCACGGAGGGAAAATACGAGTGGGTGCGCCGCCTGCTGGAAAATCAGGAGGGCGCCGACGCCGAGGAATTTATCCACTCCCTGAAGGTGGATATGTTTGCCGATGAGGTGTTCGTGTTCACGCCCAACGGCGATGTGCAGAATTTGCCCGCCGGGGCCACGCCCATTGACTTTGCCTATGCCATCCACTCCGCCGTGGGAAACCGCATGATCGGCGCCAAGGTGAATAACCGCATCGTCACGCTGGACCATGTGCTGAAAAACGGCGATATTGTGGAGATTTTGACCTCCAAGAATGCCAAGGGTCCCAGCCGGGACTGGATGAAGATCGCCAAGAGCACGGAGGCCCGCTCCAAGATTCGTCAGTGGTTCAAAAAGGAGCGGAAGGACGAAAACATCGTCAACGGCCGCTCTGCCTTTGACGCGGAGCTGCGGCACTGCGGCATCTCCATGAAGGATGTGCTGGACCCGGAGTTTTTGCCGGTGCTGCTGAAGAAGGTAGCCTATCCCACGCTGGAGGATCTGTATGCCGCCATCGGCTACGGCGGCTTTACAGCCCAGAAGGCGGTGAGCCGTATTCAGGGCGAGCTCCAGCGCCGCCAGCAGCAGCGCCAGCAGGAGCAGCTGCTGTTGGAGGCGGCCACCGAGGAAAAAAAGGAGGAGCCTGCCAAGGCACCAGACGCCGCCAAGCAGCAAAAGCAGCCCAAGGCGGTGAAAAGCGAGCAGGGCATTATCGTGGAGGGGCTGGACAACTGCCTTGTGAAATTTTCCAAGTGCTGTACCCCGGTCCCCGGCGATGACATCGTGGGCTTTATCACCCGGGGTTACGGCGTGTCCGTCCACCGGGCGGACTGTCCCAACGCCTCGGCGGAAAAGCGGGCGGAGCAGCCGAATCGTTGGATTCGCGTCTCATGGGGCACGGATACCAACGACAGCTATCCCACCACCATTGAGGCCGTGTGCAAGGACCGGCTGAACCTGCTGCTGGATATTTCGGCGGCGCTGTCCTCCACCAAGACCTTTGTTTTGGGGCTGAACACCCGCAGCACGGAGGATGGCTTTGCCATTATCCGGGTGGAGGTCCGCATTAAGGACGGGACCCAGCTGAATAATTTGATGAACAAGCTCCACCAGATATCCGGCGTGCTGAAGGTCACCCGGCCGGTGGGCTGAGATTGCCCCCGGAGAGCGGGGCAAGAAATAAGGAGCTGTAAAAAATGCGTGCTGTTGTGACGCGGGTAAAAAATGCCTCCGTGGTGATCGGCGGACAGGTCAATGGCCAGATCGGCACCGGCTTTCTGGTGCTGCTGGGTGTCGGCCCCAACGATACGGAGGCCGCTGCCGACAAGCTGGCGGACAAGATCTGCAATCTGCGGGTCTTTGAGGACGAAAACGAGAAAATGAATTTGAATTTGGAGCAGGTGGGCGGAAGCCTTTTGGTGGTATCTCAGTTCACGCTGTATGCCGACACCTCCTCCCGCCGCCCCGGCTTCAGCGGTGCGGCCAAGCCGCCGGTGGCCATCCCGCTGTATGAGCGGTTCATGGCCCACTGCCGGGAGCGGGGCTTTGAGGTCCAGCACGGCGAGTTCGGCGCTGATATGCAGGTCTACTCCCAGAATGACGGGCCTGTGACCATTTTGTTCGATACGGATACTTGAGACAAGGGGTGGCGTATGAAGATTCAAGCCTTACAGGTAGGCCCCATCGGCACGAACTGCTATATTTTCTGCGATGAGGGCGCCAAGGTCTGCGGCATTGTCGATCCCGGCGGGGAGCCGGAGGTGATTCTGGACGCCGTGAAGAAGCTGGGCTGCACGGTGGATAAAATCCTCCTGACCCACGGCCATTATGACCATACTGGCGCGGTGCCGGCACTGCTGCGGACGCTTCCGCCCACAGCGGTCTATATTCACGAGGCGGACTTTGATTTTCCAAGTCCCCAGCTATTTCCCCTGAAAACTGAGCTGACCCAAGGCGCTCTTGGCGGTGTGAGCTTCTACGGGGAGGGGGACCGAATCACGGTAGGCACTCTGGAGCTTCAGGTGCTCCACACCCCCGGACATTCCGAGGGCAGCGTTACGCTGGCGTGCGGGGATACCCTGTTCTGCGGCGATACGCTCTTTGCCGGGTCCTGCGGCCGGACGGATTTCCCCGGCGGCAGCATGAAGGCCATGATGGCCTCTCTTGCCCGTCTGGCGGCCCTGCCCGGAGATTACCGGGTGCTGCCGGGACACATGGAGCCAAGTACGCTGGAGCGGGAACGGAAAACAAATCCCTATATGCAGATGGCGCTGCGGGAGCAAGGCTGAGATGAAGCTGGAATTTCACGGCCATGACGAGCGCTACATTGTAGAGCAGAGCATGATGAACCTCTTTCCGCTGGAAAAGCCGGTGTACGGCGCTGTGGAGCCGGGAGAGACGGACTGGTGCCGCCTGACCGCCGAGGAAACGGCGGCGGGGGGCCGGGTCAGCGGTGAGTTACACTACAGCGGCGCCGCCGGTGCGGCGGAAACGACGTATACCCTCTCCGGCACGGCGTTTGAGCAGGAGGGCCAGCGGCGCTACGCCGTGGCGGCCTGCTTCTATCTGGCGTTTCTGGATTTGATGAAAGCACTGCCGGAGGCGGCCAGAGCTGCGGGCAAGCTGGTGCTGCCCCCGTGGGGGATGCTCACCGGTGTGCGGCCCGACAAGCCCGTGACCTGGGCCTTGATGGAGGGAAAATCTCCCGAGGAGGCAAAGGCGTACCTCAAGGCGCATTATTTTGTTCCGGAGGAGCGGGCCGCGTTAGCGCTGGAGACCGGCATTGTGGGCTATCAGGCCCGGAAGCGTCTGGCGGCGCGGGATATTGATCTGTATGTTGGGATTCCGTTCTGCCCCACCCGCTGCGCCTACTGCTCCTTTGTCAGTCAAAGCGTGGAGCGGAGCTTCGGGCTGGTGGAGCCCTATGTGCAGGCCCTTTTGGCCGAGCTGCGCGCTGGCGGGGAAATGGTGCGGGAAAACCGTCTCCGTCCCCGGACGTTTTACATGGGCGGCGGTACGCCCACCACGCTGTCCGCCGGACAACTGGACGCGGTGCTGACCGCGCTGGAGGAGTCCTTTGACCTCTCCGACTGCCCGGAGCTGACGGTGGAGGCCGGCCGGCCGGACACCATTACCGCCGAAAAGTTGGCCGTTCTGAAAAGCCACGGCGTCACGCGGGTCTCCGTCAATCCCCAGACGATGGAGGACAAGGTGCTCACTGCCATCGGCCGCCGCCACACGGCAGCGGAGACCCGGGCGGCTATGGAGCTGGTTTCCGCCTACCACTTCCCCCATGTGAACATGGACCTCATTGCGGGGCTGCCGGAGGATACGCCGGAGGGCTTCCGGCGTTCGCTGGATGAATGCCTTGCTATGGGGGCGGACAACATCACCGTTCACACGCTGGCGCTGAAAAAGGGCAGCCGGATTCTTACAGAGGGGCTGTCCATCCCGGACGGTGACGCCGTGCAGGCCATGCTGGACTATGCCGCCCCGGCGCTGCGGGCCGCGGGCTTTGCCCCCTACTATCTCTACCGGCAGAAATATATGTCCGGCAGCTTTGAGAACGTGGGCTGGAGCCGTCCCGGCGGCGAATGCTGGTACAATGTGGATATCATGTCCGAGCTGTGCTCCATTTTGTCCTTCGGGGCCGGCGGCTCTACAAAAATGGTGGAGCCGGGGACGAACCACATTGAGCGGGCCTTTAATCTGAAGTACCCCAAGGAATACACGGAGCGGCCGGAGAAGGCGCTGCAAAATCAGGCCGCCTTTGCCAAATTTTATGCCGACTATGTGAAAGACGCCTGAGGGCGGGGAGGTTTTTATGGAACAGCGCGGTGAAAGCTGGAGGGAAACGGCCCGCAGTGTGGCCGAGGTCATGGGACTGGGCGCCAAGCGCCTGACGGACGCCGCACGGCGTCAGATAGAGCTCAGCGACCTCCGCGCGGGCATCAACGCCGCTTTGCGGGAGCTGGGCGAGCTGCTGTACGCCACCCATACCGGCACGCCTACGGACTCCGAGGCGCTGCTGGCGAAGATGGAGGAGATCGACCGCCTGAAGGCGCGGGTCCGGGAGCTGGAGGGCGACCCGGTGGTGCATCTGCTCTGCCCCCGCTGCGGCCGGGAGGTGCGGCCCGACGATGTATACTGCCGGGACTGCGGTGAAAAGCTGTAAAAGACCTACAGCGGTTTCGGGTATGTTCCGCCTCTGACGAACATACCTAATAAAGAAAGCGGCGCGCTGCGCGCCGCGTATGTGATTTGTGAATCAATCTGAAAAGCCGAGGTATTAGCATGGCAACTCCTGCAAAAAAGCAATCCTTTTTGGGCGGTGCCGCCATTTTGGCAGCGGCGGTGGTGGTGGTGAAGATCATCGGCGCCGTTTACAAGCTGCCGCTGAACAATATTTTGGGCGGCGCGGGCAAAACGTATTTTGATACCGCCTACCGCATTTACAATTTTCTTCTGACCTTCTCCACGGCGGGTCTGCCGCTGGCCATCTCCCGGATGACCAGTCAGGCCCACGCGCAGGGCCTGGAAAATGAAAAGCGGAAAATTTTCCGCACGGCTATCTGGCTGTTTTTCGGTTTGGGGCTGGTGTGCTCCGTGCTGATGTTCACGCAGGCGGACGGTCTTGCCCGCTTTTTGAATAACTCTCTGGCAGCTCCCGCTGTCCGGGCATTGGCTCCCGCCGTATTCTGCGTGTGCCTGCTGGCCTGTATGCGGGGCTACACGCAGGGGCAGGGCAATATGGCCCCCACAGCGGTCTCTCAGGTTTTGGAGGCGCTGCTGAAGCTGGGAATCGGACTGCCGCTGGCATGGTATGCGCTCCATATCGGCCTTTCCGATGAGCTGGGCGCCGCTGGCGCCATTGTGGGTGTCACGGCGGGCACGGTGGTCTCCATGCTGTTTTTGTGCGTTTATCTTGCCACCCACCGGAACCGGCAGGAGGCGCTGGATACCCCGTCCTCCAGCGGCGCCATCATCAAGAGCATTCTGCTCATTGGCGTTCCCATCACCCTCAGCAACTCCGCCATGAGCATCATCAATATCATCGACACCAAAATCGTTATGGGCCGCCTGCAAAGCGCACTGGGACTTTCCGAAACGGCGGCGGCAGTGCTGAACGGACAGTACAGCATGGCCATGGATATGCCGAACATGGTGGCCTCGTTCGTCTATCCCGTCACCATGAGCCTCATCCCCTTTGCGGCGGCGGCGCTGGCTCGGCAGGACCACGGCGAGGCGGATCGTATCATTTCCTCCGCCTTCCGGCTCATTGCCATTCTGGCGCTGCCGGCAGGCGTGGGCCTCTCTGTGCTCTCTACGCCCATTGAGCTTTTGGTGCTGCCTATGCAGCGGGAGGACGCGTTGGCGGCAGGCCCTCATCTGCAGATTTTAGGCATCGCACTGATCTTCATTTGTCTCATGATTCTCACCAACGCCATTTTGCAGACCTACGGCAAGGAGCAGCTTCCCATTTTCACCGTCATCGCCGGCGGCGTGGTGAAGGTGGTCATGAATTACATTTTGGTGGGCAATCCGAACATCAACATTCACGGCGCGCCCATTTCTACGCTGTGCTGCTATCTGACCATCTGCGGCTTGAATTTGTTCTTCGTGTGGAAGTATTCCCCGGAGAAGCCCCGGTACATCCAACTATTCGCAAAGCCGGTGCTGGCCTCTGTCCTGATGGGCGGCGCCGCGTGGGCAGTGTACGGTCTGGTGTATCGCCTTCTCAGCGGCCACTCCGCTTACGGCGCCAACGCGCTGGCAACGCTGGTCGGCATTCTGGCCGGTGTGGTGGTGTACGGCGTATTGGTGGTGGCGCTGCGAATCCTGCGGGCAGAGGATGTAAAAGCTCTGCCGAAGGGAGACAAAATCACCAAACTTTTGCGCCTGAAGTGAACAATTCATAAAAAAACCAGCATTATCAAGGGTTACAGGCGAAAATAGCTTGCAAAGGTAGTGGAGATATGGTAAATTTTCAAAGGAAAGAGCGCTATGACTGGGAGGACCTGCTGACCATCATGCGAATCCTTCGGGCGCCGGGCGGCTGCCCGTGGGACCGGGAGCAGACCCACCAGTCCATCCGCCGGAACTTCTTAGAGGAGACCTACGAGGCGCTGGACGCCATTGACCGCGACAGCGCGCCCGATATGCAGGAGGAGTTGGGAGACGTTCTGCTTCAGGTGGTGTTCCATGCCGCCATGGAGGAGGAGCGTGGCCGCTTTACCCCGGACGATGTAGTGGACGGTGTCGCGCAGAAGCTGGTTTTCCGCCACGCTCATGTGTTCGGCTCCGCACAGGCTGCCGCTGACAGCGCCGAGGCGCTGGAGGACTGGGAGGCGCAGAAAAAGCAGGAAAAGGGCTATACCTCCCCGGCAGACGCCGTTGAGGCCGTGCCCCATACGCTGCCGGCGCTTTGGCGGGCAGAAAAAATCGTTTCCCGCTCCGTGAAGACCGGGTTCAACTGGAGCTCCGTGACCGGGGCGCTGGAGAAGCTGGACGAGGAATGCGGTGAGTTGCGGCAGGCGGTAGAGACCGGCGGAGCCGTGGACGCGCCCCACGGCGTCCGTGAGGAGCTGGGGGACGCGCTGTTTGCCCTCTGCAAAATCGCCCAGATGTCCGGTGTGGACCCGGAGGACGCGCTGCACCGTGCCTGTGACAAGTATCAGTCCCGCTTCCGCACTGTGGCGGATACGGCGGACAAGCCCCTTTCGGACTATACGGAGGCGGAGCTCGTCGCTCTGTGGGAGCAGGCAAAAAAATGAATCTTCACCGCCGCACAGGCGGTAAGAGATAAAAGGGATTTCACATTTTACAGGAGGAATATGATAATGAACAAGGCTGAACTGATCGCTGCCGTGGCAGCCGCCGCTGAGATTTCCAAGAAGGACGCCGAGATCGCCGTTACCGCGACTCTGGACACCATTACCGCCGCTCTGAAGGAGGGCGACAAGGTGCAGCTGGTGGGCTTTGGCTCCTTCGAGGTCAAGAGCCGCGCTGCCCGTACCGGCCGCAACCCCCGGACGAAGGAAGTTGTGGAGATTCCCGCTTCCAAGGTGCCTGTGTTCAAGGCCGGCAAGGCCCTGAAGGACGCTGTGGCGAAGTAAGTATGAACCAAGGAGGGGGCTATGCCCCCTCTTTTTGCATTTTTGGAGGAAACACAATGCGTTTGGACAAATATCTCAAGGTCTCCCGCCTCATCAAGCGGCGGACCGTGGCCAACGAAGCCTGCGACAACGGACTGGTCACTGTCAACGATAAGCCCGCCCGGGCCTCCTACGAGGTGAAGGAGGGCGATAAAATTTCCCTGCGCTTCGGTGCCCGGACCATTACGGTGGAGGTGGTCTCCGTGCAGGAGATTGTGCGCCAGAGCGAGGCCGCCGCCATGTACCGGCAGGTGTAGTTCTATCCATAGTCCTGTCCGCATAGCCTTGTGACAGGGAGGGGATGGTATGGCCGCTGAATTCAATATTCCTGCTGAGGCCCACCGGCTGGAGCTGACGGGCCGGGAGCATCTGACGGTTTCCGGCGTGGAGGATGTGGAGCGCTTTGACGAGACCGGCGTGGTTATGAGCACCGCTGCCGGAATGCTGGTTGTGACCGGGGAGGACCTGCACATCGGCAAGCTATCCTTAGAGGGCGGCGAACTGTTCGTGGACGGACGCATCGACTCCATCGCCTACGAGGATGCGCCGAACCGTCAGGGGGGCTTTTTCAGCCGCCTGTTCGGCTGAGCCATGGAAATTCAGATCACGGAGCAGCTCCGCAGCTTTCTTCTGGCAATTCTGCTGGGAATGGCCGTGGGCGTGGTGTATGACCTAATGCGGGCGGTGCGGCTGCGGCATCCCCGGCTGACCGCTGTGCTGGACCTTGGCTGCTGCCTGTTTGCCGCTGGGGGACTGTTTCTCTTTCTCATGCGGCAGACGGACGGACAGCTCCGGGGCTATATCCTTCTGGGCGCCGTAGGCGGCGCCGTTTCCTATTTCAGCGCCGCCTCTGCCGCGCTCCGTCCCGTGTGGGACTTCTGGCTGGACCGGGCCGGAGAGCTGTACCGGCTGCTGAGCCTGCCGGTGCGGTGGGGGATGAGGGGCTGCAAAAAAATTGCTGAAGCGGCAAAAAACCTCTTTTATTTTTGGAAGAAATACGTTACAATATTATGGATTCATCGGGATAGGGTATCCCGGCGCAAAGGAGGCGGGCCTCATGGCAAAAAAAGCGGCCGGGGCCGCAAAAAAAAGAAGCGGCAGTCTGTCGGTACATCTGGTGCTTCTGCTGGTGCTGGCGGTGTTGGGCTGGCGGCTGTACGTGCAGCAGGGCGAAAACGAGAAGGCCCGGGCGGAGCATGACGCCTACGCGCAGCAGGTGGAGACGCTGAAGCAGGACAATGAGGCGCTGCGCGCCGATATTGCCGAGGGCGCCACCGACGAGAAAATGGAGGAGCTGGCCCGGAACGAGTTGGGCTGGACGGACAGCAACGAATACGTCTTCTACGATAAATCCAACTGAGCATTTCCGGCAGAGCCGGTGCAGATATTGAAATCAAAAAGGAGTTATACAGCATTTATGGAACTTGAGGTCGGAACGATTTTAGAGGGCAAGGTCACTAGCATCACAAAATTCGGCGCCTTCGTAGCCTTGGAGGGCGGCAGGTCCGGCCTTGTACATATCTCCGAGATCGCCAACACCTATGTCAATGATGTCCACGATTTTCTTCAGGAGGGGCAGACGGTCAAGGTCAAGCTGCTGGCCATCAAAGACGGAAAGCTGGACCTTTCCATTAAAAAGGCGCTTCCCGCGCCGGAGCGGCCCGCGCAGCGGTCCTTCCAGCCCCGGACATCTCCCCGCCCTGCCGCGCCCCAGCATCGTGCGCCCGTGCAGGCAGCGGATACCACGCCCTCCGGCGATTTGGACTTTGAGGATAAGCTCAAGCAGTTTTTGTCCTCCTCCGAGCGGAAGATGGCGGACCTGAACCGGAATATCTCCGGCAAGCAGGGCGGACGCAGAAGACGCTGAGTCCGTTGCCGGAAGTGAAACGGAGCATAGACAGGCGGCACACGAAACCGTGTGCCGCCTGTTTTTGGGCATTGAGGGACGTTGCTTTTGAAGCGGCCCGGGTAGGCGGAATATTTGGAGAGCCGCCAAGACTGCGGCGGGCAGCTCTGCCGTTATGAGACCTTGATGAAGAAGGCCGACTCCTGCCAATTTGGAAATTTTTGTGAATTTACACAGATTGCTATGGAAATCCGAAACGGTGCATGGTATAATTACCACAAAGAGAGGGCCATACCCCTCTTTCACGAAAGGAGCGAGCCTTATGAAGTATACCTACACCTGCAAGAAGATCCCCCTGAGCGATTCCATTAAGACCTATGCCGAAAAGCGGCTGGAAAAGCTGGAAAAGTATTTTCATCGGGAGGATACCTCTGCCTTCGTGACCTTTAACGTAGAAAAGGACAAGCTGTGCACTGCGGAGATCACCATCCGGGATGGGTCCACCATCCTGCGGGCGCAGACCACGGAGCCTGACGGGGATATGCGGGGCGCTATTGATGCCGCCGTGAGCTATATTGAGCGCCAGATTTTGAAGAACAAGACCCGCCTTTCCAAGCGGCTGCGGACAGAGGGCCTGCCCGCTGAGCCGGCGGACGATTTCTCCGTGGCGGAGGAGGCGGAGTTCCGCATCGTGCGGACGAAGCGCTTTTCCGTAAAGCCCATGAGTCCGGAGGAGGCCATTTTGCAGATGAATCTGCTGGACCATGACTTCTATGTGTTCCGCAACAGCGATGATGACAGCATTTCCATTGTGTACCACCGCAAAAAGGGCGGCTACGGCCTGATCGTCACGGATGACGAAGAATAAGGAATGATGAGCGGGGCGCCGAAAGCGCCCCGCTCCATGTGTCAAGACAGCATTTGGAGCGAAAAAAGATATGAAAAAATCCGGGGCTGAGGTGTACACCTCAGCCCCGGATTTATCATAGGATGCTTTATTCCTGATGGTCTACATGGTACATGTGGGCCATGAGGTCCAGCAGCTTGCTGGTGTAGCCCCATTCGTTATCATACCACGCGATGAGCTTGACAAAATCGTTGTCCAGCATGATACCGGCGGTCTCATCGAAGATGCAGGTCTCGGAAAAGCCGGTGAGGTCGGAGGAGACTACCTGATCCGTGGTGCAGGTGATGATGCCCTTCATGCTGTTTTTAGAGGCATTCCGCATGGCCACGCACACATCGTGGTAACTGGCGGGGTGGATGAGGCGGGCGGTGAGGTCCACCACGGAAACGTCATTGGTGGGGACCCGGAAGCTCATGCCGGTCATGCGGCCCTTCAGCTCCGGGATGACCTGACCGACAGCCTTGGCGGCACCGGTGGTGGAGGGGATGATGTTGCCCAGCACGCTGCGGCCTGTTCGCCAGTCCCGGCCCGCGCGGGCGTCCACAGCCTTCTGCTTGGCCGTTGCAGAGTGGATAGTGCTCATCAAAGCCTGCTTGATGCCGAAGGTATCGTTGATGACCTTGGTCATGGGGGCCAGACAGTTGGTGGTGCAGGAGGCGTTGGACACCACGTTCATATCCGGGGTGTACTTCAGATGGTTGACGCCCATGACGAAGGTGGGCATGATGTCATCCTTGGAAGGGGCTGAGATGATGACCTTTTTCGCGCCGTTTTGCAGATGGGCGCTGGCCTTTTCCACGGTGTTGAACACGCCGGTGGATTCGATGATATACTCCGCGCCGCAGTCATCCCACGGAATCCGGGAGGCGTCATCCTCGCTGTAGACCCTGATTTTCTTGCCGTTGATGATGAGGTGGCGGTCATCATGCTCCACGCTGTCCCGGAACGTGCGGAACACGGAATCATATTTCACCTGATAGACCATGTAATCCAAGTCCGCGTGCCGCAGATTGATGCCGCAGATCTGATAGGTGCTGCTGCCCCGCTCCACCATGATACGCAGCGCCACGCGGCCGATGCGGCCGAAGCCGTTGATGCCTACTTTGATCGCCATAATCGTTCCTCCTGCCCGTTGGGCTATATTATGTGAATCCATTATAGCCTGATTTTCCGCAAGGTGAAATGGGAAATTCGTAAAATTACGTTGAAATTTTCGCAGACTCCTTGGCCCCTTTGCATAGCATATCGTTTACGCCTGTGGACAGGGAAATGCAGAATCAGGAAACGCGGTGTTATATGCTTTGCACCGCAGAGCCTATAGATTTGTAATTTTTTTACAAAACCTTGCTTTTTTCGATGGGATTTGTTATGCTGACCGTAAGCTAAAGTTTACCATGGGTAATTTCGCTTAGAACGCTTATGCTACTGAAAATAAAAGCGAACTGCTTTGGAAAGGGGACGAGGCTATGGAGGAACAGCCCACCGATCTGGCGGCGCTGCTGCCGGGCATTGCCGGGCAGATGCGCGGCCTGCTGAGCAATCTGTATCTGGCGGCGGCACAGGCCATTCCGGCGGAGCGCCGGGAGCAGGACGCTGTGCTGGATTCCAAGGCCGCCGTACTGGAGCAGAGCTTTTACCGTTTGCTGCGGATGGTGAACGGTATATCTGCAACGGAATATCTTTCGGAAAAGAGCACCCTGTCCCTGCGGGACACGGACATCGTGCAGTTAGTGAGCGCGGTGTGCGAGGCGTCCGGCGATTTGGCGGAGATGCTGGGGATTCGGCTGCGCTTTGTCTGCGCCATGGAGCGGTGCATCTGCGCCGCAGATGCCGCCGCTCTGGAACAGGCGCTCTATCAGCTTTTATCCAACGCGCTGAAGTATACGCCGAAAAATGGAACGGTGACGGTGGAGCTGAAAAGGAGCGGGAAGCAGTTACTGCTCTCTGTGGCGGACACCGGCTGCGGTATCCCATCGGAGCAGATGGGCCATTTGTTTGACCGCTGCCTCCGTCCCGCCGCGCCTGCCGGACCGGGGCACGGTCTGGGACTGGGACTGCTGCTGTGCCGGAGCATCGCGCAAAAGCACGGCGGCGGGTTGCTGGCAGAATCCGTCCCCGGAAAGGGGAGCCGGTTTACACTGTCCCTGCCGGAGCGTATTTCCGGCAATCGGGTCTCCGATGTCCCCACGGCATACAACAGTGGATTTAACCGTACACTGCTGGGACTGGCGGACGCGCTGCCGGCGGCCGCCTATACGGTTCGCAATCTGGATTGAGCTTGATCGGGAAGCGGCGCGACCGCTTCCTTTTTCATCCATAACCATAAAGAGGAAAGCGTATGACAAAGGTTTTTTTGGGAATGAGCGGCGGCGTGGACAGCTCGACTGCCGCGGTTTTGCTGCGGGAGCAGGGCTATACGGTACACGGGCTGCACCTATCGCTGCTGCGGGGGCTTCCGTTGTCCACAGAGCACCCGGTGGAGGACGGCGCGGCGGCTGCCGCAGCGGCGGCGCAGTTAGGGATTCCGTTTCATGACGCCGACCTTTCCGGGCAATTTCGGGAGGCGGTCATTTCGTATTTCGTTCGCACGTATCAGGAGGGCCAGACGCCGAATCCCTGTGTGGTCTGCAATTGCCGCATCAAGTTCGGTGCCATGTGGGATACGGCTCGTGCCATGGGCGCGGACTGCCTCGCCACCGGGCATTATGCTAAGATCGGACGGGACCGTGCTACCGGCCGGTACGTGCTGCGGCGGGGGGGCGACCGGGCCAAGGACCAGAGCTACTTTCTCTGCCGGCTGACACAGGAGCAGCTTTCCCGGACGCTTTTCCCCTTGGGAACGCTGACAAAGCCGGAGGTGCGCTGCTTGGCGGAGGCGCACGGTCTTGTCAGTGCCCATAAGCGGGACAGTCAGGATATCTGCTTTATCCCGGACGGAGATTATGCCGGATTCATTGACCGCTGCGTGGGGGAGGCGTCCCCCACCGGACCGTTTTTAGATGAGGCGGGCCGCGTGCTGGGGCAGCATAAGGGCTTTGTCCGCTATACAAAGGGGCAGCATAAGGGACTGGGCCTTGCCATTGAGCCGCCGCTGTATGTCACAAAAAAGGATTCGGCGACCCACGCCATTTACGTAGGCCCCAGCGGGGCGCTGTTTACAACGGAGCTGACCGCCGGGGAGTGGAACGGCATCGCCCTTGCGGAGTTGACCGCGCCGGTGACGGTCAGCGTAAAGACCCGGTACAGCCAGCGGGAGGCGGAGGCCACGGCGGAGCCGCTGCTTGGCGGGCGGTTCCGTCTGCGCTTCCGGGAGCCGCAGCGGGCGGTGACACCGGGGCAGTTCGCCGTTCTCTATGACGGGGAGGACGTTGTGGGCAGCGGCGTGATTTTGGAATGATTTTTCTTTCATGTTTGCGGACACTCCGGGCATACTATCCTCAGACCGAAAAAGGAGTGACGTATGATGAAAGGCTGTGCCGGATTTTGGGTCGGCATGAGCGCCGGTCTGCTGGCCGGCGCCGCGATGGGTATGATGTCGCCCTACGGACGGGACCCCATGAAAACACAGGTGGGGAAAAGCATCCACAAGCTGGGTGTCGCGGTGGATCATGCCGTGGACAACATCGTATCTGATCTGCGCTGAGCAAAGGCGGGAGCTGTAGATACAGCTCCCGCCTGAGACTGTCGATAAAGTGGTAAATCCTCCGCAACGGTAAGGAAGGGTGTGCGCGGGAAACCCAAGAAG
>UQMC01000034.1 GCA_900542115.1 uncultured Oscillibacter sp.
AGCATTACCTCACTGCTTCAGTTGCTCCGGCCAAGGTAGGCTTCCTTCACCCGGCTGTCCGCCAGCAGCTCCGCGCCAGTGCCGGACATGGTGATGGTTCCGGTTTCCAGCACGTAGGCAAGGTCCGCGATCTTCAGCGCCATATTGGCGTTCTGCTCCACCAGCAGCACCGTAACGCCCTGCCGGTTGATTTCCTGAATGATTTTGAAAATATCCTGCACCACCAGCGGCGCAAGGCCCAGGGACGGTTCATCCAGCAGCAGCAGCTTCGGCCGGGACATCAGCGCCCGCCCCACAGCCAGCATTTGCTGCTCGCCGCCGGACAGCGTACCCGCCAACTGCCAGCTCCGCTCCTCCAGCCGGGGAAACAGGCTGTAGACCCACTGAATGTCCTTGTCGATCTCCGCCTTGTCATGGCGGAGATAGGCGCCGATCTTCAGATTCTCCAGCACCGTCATATCCGGGAATACCCGCCGCCCCTCGGGGCTCATAGCAATACCGGTAGCGATGATTTTATCAATGGAGCGGCCCAGAAGCTCTTGTCCGTCCCAGAGAATCGAGCCCTCCGCCGCTTTGACAAGTCCTGTCACCGTCCGCAGCGTGGTGGACTTTCCCGCGCCGTTGGCGCCGATCAGCGTGACGATTTTCCCGTCCGGAACCTCCAGAGAAATGCCACGCAGTGCTTGGATTCCGCCGTAGTTTACCCGGAGCCCTTCAATTTTAAGCATCGTCCGTCACCCCCAGATAGGCATCAATGACGCGCTGGTTATTCTGTATCTCCGCCGGTGTACCCTGCGCGATGAGCTTGCCGAAATCCAGCACGTAAATGCGGTCGGAAATGTCCATGACCAAATTCATGTGGTGCTCAATGAGGAAAATGGTACTGCCGAATTTTTCCCGAATTTCGCCGATAAAGGCGGTGAGCTCCTCCGTTTCCTGCGGGTTCATACCGGCGGCAGGCTCATCCAGCAGCAGCAGCTTCGGCTTTGTGGCCAATGCCCGGGCAATTTCCAGTCGCCGCTGCTTGCCGTAGGGCAAGCTGGACGCCGGTTCCTCCTTCAAATCGGACAGTCCCACGATCTCCAGCAGCTCCTCTACCTCCGCCCGTTGGGCCGCCTCCTCCTTCCGGTTCAGCCGGAACGCGGCAGAAAACACGCCGCTGGCGGCACGGCAGTGCTTGGCAATGAGCACGTTGT
Source organism: uncultured Oscillibacter sp. (assembly GCA_900542115.1). Lineage (GTDB taxonomy): Bacteria > Bacillota > Clostridia > Oscillospirales > Oscillospiraceae > Oscillibacter > Oscillibacter faecalis_A. Next base: position 1,197 of record UQMC01000034.1, read on the forward strand.
CAAAAACAGTCTGGCTTTTCCACAGCCGGATGTTCTGGAACGTCCGGGCCATGCCCGCCTTTGTGAGCTTATCCGGGGTGGGAGCCAGAACACTGTGGTAATCGTCCGCCTGCCCACCCTTATACGCCTTTTTCATTTTGCCCTGCGGGTGATTTTCGATGATTTTTTCCCCGTCGAACCACACCGCGCCGTTGGTGGGCTGATACACGCCGGTGATAACGTTGAACGCCGTGGTCTTGCCAGCGCCGTTGGGGCCGATAAGGGCCACGATCTCGCCGCGGTTGATTTCCAAATTCAAATCGTCCACGGCCACCACGCCGCCGAACTGCATGGTGATATGCTCCAGCTTCAAAAGCTGCTCGCTCATGACCGCGCCGCCCCCTTTCCGACTTTTTTCCGCCGCTTCAGAAGATCCGGCAGCTCCTTATCTCCCATCAGGCCCTTGCGGAAGAACAGCACCACCACCATGATGATGACGGAAAACACCACCATGCGGAAGCCGGTCCGCAGGAACGGCACCTTGAAGCTGCCGATGTATGTCTCGGTATCCAGAAACCGCAGCCACCACTCGCTGGCCGCCACGTACAAAAACGCCGCAATGCAGCTTCCGGAAATGGAGCCGATGCCGCCGATGACCACAATGAGCAAAATCTCATAGGTCATGGCCGTGGTAAACACCTTGGCCTGCGCCTGATTTGCAAACATGGCGAACATTCCGCCGCCGACACCGGCAAAAAACGAGCTGATGCAGAAGGCCAGCCGCTTATGGCGGGCCAGATTGATGCCCATGGCCTCCGCCGCCACTTCATCGTCCCGGATGGCCTTGAAAGCACGGCCGTAGGTGGAGTTGATCAGCAGGAGAATAACGCTGATGCACACCGCCGCCAGCAAAAACGGCACAAAGGTGGAAAGCCGCAGCAGCACCTTGCCGCTGCCATCCTGGATATTGAAGCTGGAAAACGTGGGGAAATTCTTCAATGCGTTGGCGCCGTTGGTCACAGGCCCCAGCGGGTCCCACTGGAACACAGCCCGGATGATCTCCGCAAAGCCCAGCGTGGCAATGGCCAGATAATCGCTTTTCAGCCGCAGCACCGGCAGACCGATGAGCCACGCCACCAGCGCCGCCGTGCAGCCGCCCAGCAGCAGGGCCAGCAGTACGCCCAGCACCAGTCCCACAGCACCGCCGCCCAGCAGCTCCGGCAGGGAGAAGTTGATGACCGAGCCGTTATAGAGATAGTACACCGCCTCCCGGTCCGCCGTGGGGATGGTGAGAATGGCATAGGTATACGCGCCCAGCAGCATAAAGCCCGCCTGCCCCAGAGAAAACAGGCCCGTAAAGCCGTTGAGCAGGTTCATGGAGGACGCCACCACCGCGTACACCGCGCCCTTTTTCAAAACCGTGAACAGCATCCCGGTGGGCTTCATGGTGTTCTCCAGCACAATGACCAGCGCCAGCAGCGCCGCCGTGCAGACAAGGGCGATCACCGTGCCCCTTCTGCTCTTTTTTTCCTTCAGCACAATGCTCCCCCCTTACACCTTATCCGTGACCTTTTCGCCGAACAGACCCGTGGGCTTCACGCACAGCACCACGATGAGCAGCGCAAAGGTAAAGGCATCGGAAAATACGCTCCAGTCGGAGCCCTTGATCACACTTTCGCAGATGCCGATGAGGAACGCCCCCACCACGGCGCCGGGAATGGAGCCGATACCGCCGAACACCGCCGCCACGAAGGCCCGCAGCCCCGGCAGAGAGCCGGACAGCGGCACGATGGACTGGTAATTGGTGAAATACAGCAGCGAGCCAATGGCCGCCAGCAGCGAGCCGATGATAAACGTGACGGAAATGACGCTGTTGATGCGGATACCCATCAGCTGCGCCGTTTCAAAGTCCCGGGACACCGCCCGCATGGCCATGCCAATCCGGGTGTGGTTGATGAGCTGCGTCAGCGCCACTACCAGCACCACCACCAGCACCGGTGTAATGACGGTGACATATTTCGTGGATACCCCGGCAATGGTCAGCTGGGCGGACAGGCCCGGAATCGCGGGGTACATCTGGGGCAGACCGCCTGTAACATAGGTGGCCAGATTTTGCAGCAGATAGCTCACACCGATGGCGGAGATCATCACGGACATCCTCGGCGCTGTCCGCAGCGGCTTATAGGCCGCCCGCTCAATGATAAAGCCCAGCAGCACCGTCAGCAGCACCATCAGCGGAATGGCCGCGGCCAGCGGCAGGCTGGCGCTGAGATAGACCAGCATCAGTCCCGCCACCATAAATACATCGCCGTGGGCGAAGTTGATGAGCCGCAGAATGCCGTATACCATGGTATAGCCAATGGCAATCAGGGCGTACTGCCCGCCCAGCGAAATGCCGGAGAGCAGAATGGAAATGCCGTATTGCACGGAGGAACCCTCCCTTTTTTATAGTTTGTTCGAAAAAACGGAAATCCGTCTTGAAAAAAGCCGCGAAGCGGCTGTTTTCAAGGCGGTCCCCGGCCCATCCGTCATTTGTAAGACACGCCAGCGGCGGATGGGAACGCGCCTGCCGGACGGGTGTCCCCGTCCGGCAGGGCGGAAGTCTTCCTGGCTCAGCCGGCCTTCTGCATGGTCTCCAGCGCCCATGCGCTGTTGGCAGTGTCCGCCACCTTGATGTAGGCAGTGTCGCGGATAGCGTCGCCGATGTCGTCAAAGGCGATGACGCCGGTCACGCCGGTGTAGGTCACGCCGGGCAGAGCCGCCTTCACGGCACCGGCATCGGTGGAGCCTGCGGCCTTCAGGGCCTCCAGCGCCACATAGTAGGCATCGTAGCCCATGGCGGTGACAGCGGCGATGGTATCGTTGCCGCCGTTGTTGGTCATGGCGGTGGAATCCTCGTTCAGCCATGCCTTGATACCGTCATCAAACTCCGGAGAGCCGCCCTCCTGATAGAACGTGGAAACATACAGCTGCACATCGGAACCGGCAGCCGCCTCCAGCACCTTGTTGCTGTCCAGCGTATCGGAGCCGAGGATGGGGATATCCAGACCCATGGACGCGGCCAGCTTGATGATCTGTGTCGCATAGGCAATGGACACCGGGCAGAAAATGACCTCAGCCCCCTGATCCTTTGCCTTGGCAAGATACGTGCTGAAATCGGAGGTGTTGGTGGGGAAAGCATCGGTGATGACCTCACCGTCAAAGGCATCGGTGAAGTATTTCACAAGTCCCTGATCGTAGTCATTGCCCAGCTCACCCAGGCAGTAGGCCTTCTTGGCGGAAAACTTATCCTGTGCGAAGTTGGCCAGCACCGTCCCCTGGAACGGGTCAAGGAAGCAGATACGGAAATAATAATCGTTGCCCGCGGTAACATTGGGGTTCGTGCAGGTCACACCGATGGCGGCAAGACCCGCTTCACCGAAAATGGGGCCGCCGGCAATGGCGGAGCTGGAACCGTAGGTACCCAGCACCAAGGAAACGTCCTTGCTCACCAGCTCAGAGGCGGCGGTAGGCGCCTTGGCGGAGTCGGAGCCGTTATCGGCGTAAACCAGCTCTACCTGATAGGTCTCACCGCCGATGTCCACCGTAGGGGTGATGTGGTTTGCATACTGCATACCCAGCATCTCCTGCTTGCCGCCGGCGCCGGAATCGCCGGTAGCCGGCTCAAACACGCCGATCCGCACCACCTTGTCCCCGGAGGCAGCGTCGCCGCTTTGGCTGCTGTCACTGTCGGAGCTGCTGGAGCTGCCGCCGCAGGCGGTCATGCCTAAGGCCATGGATAGGGCCAGCAGCATTGCAAAAAACTTTTTCATACAATTCATCCTCCTCTATCATATTGACCGCGGTTTATTCCGCGATACACGCACAAATGTCTTTGCATTTAGATATTCTGTATTTTATGCAAGTCCTTTCCTGTGTGCAAGGTCAAACCCGCACAAAATATTTTCCGCATTTCCGCGCTGTCTGCTTCTCTTTTGTTTGCATTATAAGCACATTTGTTTTTCACGTAAAGACAAACGCACCCATTTATGCAATACAGTTCTCATTTTGTCCTCTCAACGAAGACATTTGTGTTCGTTATTTTGACGAATGGCCTTCCGAATTTTTTCCCGTCCCGCTTTCCTATCATTCTATTCGGCTTTTGACAAAAAAATCCCCGGAGCTTTACTCCGGGGATTTTTATACCTTTATTTACTTACCGCTTTCCGTCCATCAAAACGCGGGCAGCTTGGCTGCCACGGCGGCACAGCGGGGACACAGGCCGTTCTCGTCGGCCTTGGTGCTGTGCTTCCAGCAGCGGGGGCACTTGGTACCGGCCGCCTCGCTGACGGATACCGCCAGCTCGCCGCCCACCGTGACCTCCACCTGAGAGACAATGAGCAGGTCTGCCAGCACGGCGCTGTCCATCTCGGCAAGGAAGGCATCCTCCGCCGGAACAGTCAGGGCCACATCGGCCTCCAAGCTCTTGCCGATCTTCTTCTCGGCACGGGCGGTCTCCAGCGCGCCGTTGACGGCGTCGCGAACCTCGATGATCTTTTCCCACTTGGTCATCTCGTCAGCGGAGAGGGCATAGTCGGCAAACACGCTGTTCATATCGTTGAACAGCACGTTCCGGCCGTCATCGCCCGCCTTGTGGGGCATGGCCAGCCAGATCTCGTCACCGGTGAAGCACAGAATGGGAGCCATGATCTTTGTGATGGTATCCAGGATCAGATACAGGGCCGTCTGGGCGCTGCGGCGGGCCAGACCGGCGGTCTCATCGCAGTACAGCCGGTCCTTGATGATGTCCAGATAGAAGTTGGACATCTCCACCACGCAGAAATCGTTCACCGCATGGGTGATGACTAGGAACTCATAGTCATCATACGCCTTGGCGCACTTTTCAATCAGGGCGTTCAGACGGGTGACGGCCCAGCGATCCAGCTCCAGCATATCGGCGGGAGCCACCAGGTTGTTGGGATCAAAGCCCTCCAGATTGCCCAGGCAATACCGGGCGGTATTGCGGAACTTCAGGTAGTTCTGGGAGAGCTGCTTGAAAATGGCATCGGAGCAGCGGACGTCGGCATGGTAATCGGCAGAAGCCGCCCACAGACGCAGAATGTCCGCGCCGTACTTATTGAAGATGTCGGCGGGGTCCACGCCGTTGCCGAGGGACTTGTGCATGGCCTTGCCCTCGCCGTCCACGGTCCAGCCGTGGGTAACACACTCCTTGAAGGGCGCACCGTTGCCGAAGGCGCCCACGGCGGTCAGCAGAGAGGACTGGAACCAGCCGCGGTACTGATCGAGGCCCTCCAAATACATATCGGCAGGCCAGAAGCCCTGATCCCGCTTCATGGACGCCATGTGGGTGGAACCGGAGTCGAACCAGCCGTCCAGCGTGTCGGTCTCCTTTTCAAAGCCGCTCTTGCCGCCGCAGTGAGGGCAGGTCATACCGGCGGGCAGGAAATCGTCAGGGTCCTTATCAAACCACGCGTTGGAGCCCTCCTTGCCGAATAGGTCGGAGATAGCGGCGATGGTCTCGTCGGTGCACACCGGCTTGCCGCAGTCCTTGCAGTACACCACGGGAATCGGCAGACCCCACCGGCGCTGGCGGGAAATGCACCAGTCGGCGCGTTCGCGAATCATGGACTTCATGCGGTCGATACCCCAGCCGGGGACCCAGCGGACCTCGTCGCAGGCGGCGCAGGCCTCGTCCTTGAAAGCATCCACGGAGCAGAACCACTGGGGGGTAGCACGGAAGATGATGGGCTTCTTGCAGCGCCAGCAGTGGGGATAGCTGTGGACGATCTCCTCGCTGGCCAGCAGCGCGCCGCTCTCCTTCATATCCTTCAGGATGACCGGGTTGGATTCCTCCACCAGCATTCCGGCGTACTTGCCGGCATAGTCGGTGTGGCGGCCCTGATCGTCCACAGGCACCACCATTTCCATATCGTAGCGGCGGCAGGTCTGATAGTCATCCGCGCCGAAGCCGGGGGCGGTGTGGACGCAGCCGGTACCGGAATCCATGGTGACGTAATCCGCCAGCACCAGACGGCTGGTCTTGGGCAGGAAGGGATGATCCGCCAGCATATTCTCAAAGAAGGCGCCCTCGTGGGTCTCCACGATCTCGTAATCGGAGATGCCCGCCACGCCCATCACCTTGTCGGTGAGGGCCTCAGCCATGATATACATCTCGCCGTTGCCGTTGTTCTTTACCACGGCATAGCTCTCGGAGGGATGCAGCGCGATGGCCAGGTTGCCGGGCAGGGTCCAGATGGTGGTGGTCCAGATCACGAAGTTCAGCTTGGACTTGTCCAGATGGCTCAGCTTGCCCTGATCGTCATGCATGGGGAACTTCACATACACGGTGGTGCAGGGATCATCCTGATACTCGATCTCGGCCTCAGCCAGAGCGGTCTCATCGTGATAACACCAGTATACGGGCTTCAGGCCCTTGTAGATGTAGCCCTTCTTGTACATCTCGCCAAAGACCTTGACCTCCTCGGCCTCAAAGCTGGGGTTCATGGTCTTGTAGGGGTGTTCCCAGTCGGCCACCACGCCCAGGCGCTTGAAGCCCTCCATCTGGATGCCGATATACTTTTCGGCATAGGCGTGGCAGGCAGTGCGGAAATCGGACACGCTCATGGCCTTGCGGTTGAGCTTCTGCTCCTTGATGATGGCGCTCTCGATAGGCATACCGTGGTTATCCCAGCCGGGGATATACGGGGTGTACCGGCCCCGCATGGCGTAGGAGCGGGTGATGATGTCCTTCAGGGACTTGTTCAGGGCATGGCCCATGTGCAGGCCGCCGTTGGAGAACGGAGGGCCGTCATGCAGGGAGAAACGGGGCTTGCCCTCGTTCTTCTTCAGCAGCTCGTTGTAGAGGTCCATGTCCTGCCAGCGCTTGAGCATTTCCGGCTCCCGCTTGGGCAGGCCCGCCCGCATGGGGAAGTCGGTCTTGGGCAGATTGATGGTCTTGTTGTAATCCATGATGCGTCTCCTTTTATATTTGTAAGTCTTTCTTAGTATTTGATCGTAACTGTCCGGCAGTCCCGGCAGAGGTAGGCTGCGGGCCTCATCAGCCCCATAGCTTTTCCCAGCAGCACGTCTCCCGGCCGGGTGGGCAGCGAAAAACCGGTGACCTCCTCAGACCAGAACACCGGCCCCCGGCTGGACAGGTATCCGCGCTCCATCTCTTTTCCGCAAATGGGACACTCCATCAGCTTCCTCCTTTGTGCAGTCAAAAAAGCACCCTGTCTCCTAAGAGACAGGGTGCTGAATGCACTCTGCGGTACCACTCTTCTTGCCGCCTCCCTTACGGGACACGGCCCCTCACGCCTGCCAATACAGGCTGACGGAATAACGCCCGTCACTCGTCCACGCTTACTCGCGTCGTCTTTCAGCAGGAGGCTCCAAGGGGATATTCACCGCTGCGCCTCACCGCCTCGCACCAAACGGCGGCTCTCTTTGGGGGTCAGCAAACGGGTACTTGTCCTTTTCCACGCCGGATATTCACTTTACCGGGCTATCATACCACATTTTCGCCGTTTGTCAACCGATTTATGCGGAAAAATCAGCTCATCTGCCGCTTCCTCCCCCATCGGCCGCCTATTGATACCTGTAAAGCTGCGCCGTGTAGCCGTCAATGCACCGGAGAAACAGCTCCCGGTCCCGGAATTCCAGCAGCTCTGCTCCTCGTTCCGGGTGAAAGGACACGATTCGCCGGGCCGTGTCCACCCACAAACGGTACACCGCCTCTGCTCCGTCCTCTCTGATATGCACCGCCCCCTCTTCGCGTTTTCTCCTATTTTATGCAAAAATCGCATAAAAGTCAATATGCGTTTTCTGCATATATTACCCTCAGACTATCCGATAGCAGGAGGTGACGCCATGTATCCCCGTATCCGGGCGCTGCGGGAGGACCGGGATTTGAAGCAGTCCGCCGTGGCCGCTCTGCTGCACATTTCGCAGGCCACCTACTCCCGCTACGAATCCGGCGCGCTGGACATTCCCACCGGGGTCCTGATCGCTTTGGCCGCCTTTTACGGCGTCAGCACGGATTACCTTTTAGGGCTGACCGCCCGCCCGGAGCCATATCCGCCCAAATAGAAAAAAGAGCGCCGCACAGCGCTCTTTTTATTTGCTCTCTATGCGTTCACTGATAGCGGTACAGCTGATTGGTATAGGAATCCACACACCGCAAAAACATTTCCCGGTCCCGGAATTCCATAAGCTGTGCCCCGGCCTCCTCGTGAAAGGAAACCACACGGCGCCGGGTATCCACCCACATTTTCCAAATCGGCTCTCTGGTCATCGTATGTTCCATCATGCAGCTCCTTTCTCCTGTTTTCGACCCGTTTACTTATAAGACGTTTTTACGCGCGGTTTTGTTGCACATTTTTGAAAAATTTTTCAAAAAATTTTCACGCTATGGGGCGGCGCTCCATTTTCCGCCCCATAGCAGCGCCAAAAAGCGGGCCGGATAAATATATTCAGGCCAGCAGCGGGCGAAGCACCATGTCATTGACGATGGCGAAGCTCTCCCGCAGATAGTAGTTGGCGTCCAGCCACCACGGCAGCTTGGCCGGGACCTGCACCAGCTCTGTCGGCAGATCCCACAGCAGCCCTACCCGAGCCATGTGAAAGCCGTTGGTGATGACCGCCAGCCTTCCGCCATAGCTGTCAAAGCCCTGTTTTTCCAGCAGCGGCAGGGAATTTCTCAGATTTTGCCGGGTGTTGACGGACTGCTCCTCTAAGATCAGCCGCTCCGGGTCAATGCCCCGGTCCGTCAGCGCGTCATACATGGCCCGGGCCTCGGAGATATCCTCCCCCGGCCCCTGTCCCCCGGAGAGCACCGCCGGAAGGCCGGGATTTGCCCGCAGATACCGCTCCGCCGCGTCGATGCGGGTTTGCAGGGCCACGGAGGGCGTGGTGCCGTTGACCCCGGCTCCCAGAACGATGACCGCGTCCGCCGGTTGGGCCGACTCGTCCCGGTGTCCGGCCCGGATGACCCAGACCTCCACCGCCGACAAGCCCAAAACCAGCGCCGCCAGTCCTATTTGGGCGATCCGCAGCAAAATCTTCCAGCCCCGGCTCCGGCGGCTCAACCGGCTCAGGCCCAGCAGCACCAGACAGACCAGCGCCAGTCCCCAGCTCAGCTTTCCGGAAAAGCCCACCCCCGGCAGGCGTTGAAGCCCCAGCCCCAGCAGGCAGAACGCCAGCGCCAGCACCGCCGTCAGTCTTTCGGAGCGTTTCCACTCAAAAAACGTATGCTCATTCATATCGTATATTCTAAGTTCCTGTCTCCCCGGCGGTCTCCCGCCGGGGAGCGTCCTTGCGGTACGGTCTATGTCAGGCCGCGGCCGTCACGGTCACCGTGGGACCGTCCGCCCCGCCGATGATGCCGAAGCTGGTGGCCTCTGCCCCGGCGGACATGCTGGGGCTGTGGCTGTCATCCACGTCGGGATCAATTTCCGTCTCCGTGGACGAATCATCGCTCTCCGTGCCGAACCACCCCGCCGGGTACTCGCTGTACCGGTCATAATATTCCTCGGGGCTCATATGGAACTGCCCATAGAACTGCTCATATTGGTCCCAGCCGCCCGCGGCGTACTGCCACGGATACCGTTCCCGGTTGGTGACCAGATCGGCGTCGGTGATCAATTTCAGCTCCTTCAATGTCTGGATCGTCTCCGTCATGCCCTCCTTGACGTTGACTTGGATCTCACCATAGGCCCTGTCGAACTGGCTCTCCGGCACCTTGTATTGGAAATGAATTTGGATCTCATAGCTGTCGGCGTCATTATCCACCCGGAACCAGTTATACACGCCCCAGTCCCCATTTTCCGCGTCCTTTGCCACGGCGTCTAAGATCAGGCCCACCTCCCGGCTGCTGAGATCGCTGTAATCCCTCCATGTGTCGATCCACGCTCCATCCAGCTGGAACCCCTCATCCCGCCAGCGGATACGCTTCTGGCGCATCTCCGGGCTGTTGATGAGCTGATCCAGCAGATGGTCATAGGTGTCCTCCCGTGCCATGCGGTCAGGGGTCAGATACAGGCTGTACCGCCGCTCCACCTTCAGCCCGCTGTTGAGCATATAGGTGATCCGGATATTGCTTATGGTTGACTGCGCCCCGGCGTCCTCCACGGCCATATCCGTACTGGCAGTATCCTCATAGTAAGCTCTCGAACTGTATCCCAGAATGTAATCCTTATCGTCGATAATGGTCTGGTGCAGCGTCCGGACCTTCTCGATGAGGGCGTCGTCCTTCCCGGGTGTCAGGTAATAATTGCTGCCGGCGGCGTAGACGTTCACCAGCTTCACGCTGTCCGGCGCGGGGATGCGGCGGGTCACGCCGAACAGATCGTACTTCATGGCGCCGCACAGGGCCGCGCAGCCCAGCGCCACCGCCAGCATCCCCTTCCATGTGGTCTTGAACACCCGGGGCGTTTTCGCCAGCAGCATGGACGCCGCGTAATAGCCCACGGCGCCGCCCGCGATCATGCACAAGATCATGGGCAGAAGCGCGAAGTACTGGCCGTTCTGAAAACTCTCCCACAGCAGGGCGTACAGCAGCCGTCCGCCCAGAATGGCGGCGTAGGCGGCGCAGCCGTACCGGAACACCGGCTTCATCCAGCCCACGGCCACCACGTCCCCGGCGCTCTCGCTGCGGCGTCTGCGGTACAGCAGCCACGCCAGTCCCAGCAGCGCCGCGCCCACGGCGGCATAGGCAGCGATGAGCCAGCCGTTTTCCAGTGTCACGGAGGTCAGCACACTGGTCTCATACCGCTGACCGCCCAGTCGATCCGTCACCCACTGGGTCTCGTAGGTGCTGTTGGGAGAGATCTTCTGCACGAGGTATACCACGGGGCTGAGCCACTCCACGGTACCGGAATAGCTGCTGTTCAGGCCAAAGCAGAAGCCCTGCGCCAGCAGGTTCACCATGAAGTCCGTCAGCACGGCGATAAAGTTCATCAGTCCGTAAAGGGCAGGCAGCATAAACACGTTGCCCACGATGAAGGCGCAGAAGGTGGCAAGGCCGAAGAAGAACAAACTCTCCCCCATAACGCCCAAGACCGTCACCAGCACGCCCACCGGCTCAAAGCCGCCAAACAGCATCGTCACCAGCACCAGCAAAACGCCGGTCACAGCGTAGGGAATAGCCATCATCGTCAGGCCGGACAGCACGTTGGTAACAAACAGTCCCTCCCGGCGGATGGGCAGTGTGTGCATCATTCCCACGCTGCGGGCGTTGTAAAGATAGTTCCACACCGCCATGGCGCACAAAATGGCGTACACGATGGAAATAACCGGCACTCCATAGGACAGCACAGTGTAATACGCCTGTCTGGTCTCCAGAGGCGACCAGAACCGGAATCCGTTGTGCAGCAGCTCCAGCAGCATCGCCAAGGGGAACATGGCCCCGCCGAAAGAGGCCAGACCCCACAGCGGCCAGTACCGGGACAGGTTTTTCTTAAAAAGCGTACCGTTAAAGTACGATGTCTTTGACCGCATAATCCGCACCTCCCAATTCGTAAATAAAGATTTCCTCCAGCGTCAGGGGCACCGCATCCACCAGCAGCGGGTTGTAGGCCATCAGCCGCTCCGTGGCCTCCTGGGCGTTCATCCGCATGATGAGGGTATGCACCCGGCCGAGCTTCGAGGCGTGAAGCACCGGCAGCTCCGCCGGAACGTCCTCCATTCCGTCAGGGAACACCACCTGCAATTTCACCATGTTGTCCTGAAGCTGCGCAAGGCTCCGCTCCAGCAGCACATGGCCGTGATCCATGATGCCTACATGGTCGCACACGTCCTCCAACTCCCGGAGGTTGTGGCTGGATACCAGCACCGTAGTGCCCCGCTCCGCCACATCGCCCATCATCAGGCTCCATACCTGCCGGCGCATCACCGGATCAAGACCGTCCACCGGCTCATCTAAAATAAGGTAGTCCGGCATGGCGGACAGCGCCAGCCAGAAGGCTGCCTGCTTCTGCATTCCCTTGCTGAGCCGCCGAATCTGCCGTTTTTCGTCCAATTCAAAAACTTCCTTCAGCTTTTCGTACCGCTCTGTGGAGAACTGGGGATAAAACCCCCGGTAAAAGGTCATCATATCCCGGATGGTGGCGGAGTTAAAATAGTACCAGTCGTCGGGAATGGCGGCGATTCGCGCCTTCAGCGCCGTGTTTTCCCACACATCCTCCCCGCCGATGCGGACGGTGCCGCTGTCCTGTCGGAAAATGCCGGTGAGATGGCGGATGATGGTGGATTTACCCGCGCCGTTGGGGCCTACCAGCCCATAGACCGCCCCGGTGGGGACGCTGAGTGTCGCGTCATTGAGCGCCGCAAAGCCGCCAAAGCGCTTTGTGACGTTTTTCACCTCGATCATTGTTCATATACCTCCTTGATCAGCGTCATGGCCTCCTCGGCGGTCACGCCCAAATAGCGCAGCTCACCCATCAGCTTCCGCAGGTCCCCCGTCAGGGATGCCCGCCTTGCGGCGTCGGCGTCCGCCGTGCCGCTGACAAAGCTCCCCTTTCCGGCCACGGAGTAGATATAGCCCTCCGCCTCCAGCTCATTGTAGGCCCGCTGGATGGTATTGGGGTTGATGGAAAGCTGCGTGGCGAGGGACCGCACCGATGGCAGCTTTTCGTCCTGCTTCATGGCCCCGGTGACGATCATCCGCCGCAGCCCATCCTTGATCTGTTCGTAAATGGGCCGCGAATCCCTGTAATTCAGTGTCAGCACAGCAGCATTGCTCCTCCTTTTCCATAGCTTTGTCCGCCCGGTCCGATGGGCGGGTCAGCGGTGCAAAAGCACGGCGGTCAGCGAAATACCGACACCCCCGCGCCCGCAGCGCTCAGTAAAAGCATGGCGCTCACAGCGCCCCCTTCCTTCAGGGCTGCAAAGCCACAGCCACAAGGCCCGCGCCCGCTAAAATCAGCACCGCAAAGGCAGCGATGCCCGCAAATCCGATACTCATTCCTTCAGCGCTCCCTTCTGTCCCGGCTTCAGTAAAACGCCCACCGTCAGCGCCGCCACGGCACCCAGCACCATAAGCGCGGCGATGAGCTTTCTTACGATTTTCATATTGCTCCTCCAAACCGTATTAACTGTACTATGTGTGTTAGTACAGTTAATATAACACGATGCCGCGCCCCTGTCAATCCCATTTCAAAAAATATTTTCCAATCGCTCTCCGCCCGTTTTCGCTCCCCTTTTCACTTTACATGATAAAAAATAAGAGGTTTTTTGCATTTTTCTCTTTACAACAGGATATTCCTATGATAAACTTGTTCAGCACGTAAACCGTGCACACTTCCGTGGCTTCGTTTTGCGGAGGCTTTCACCACTCCCATGGCGCAGTCTGCGGAGAATATTTTGAAAGGTGGAAATACACTATGCTGCGTAAAGATCAGAAAACGGCCGTGATTGAGGCCAACCGTACCCACGAGACCGACACCGGTTCCCCCGAGGTCCAGGTTGCCATCCTCACCGAGCGTATCAACATCCTCACCGAGCACATGCGCGCCAACCCCCAGGACAAGCACTCCAACCGTGGTCTGCTGAAGATGGTCGGTAAGCGCCGCAGCCTGCTGGACTATCTGCAGAAGAAGGATATCGAGCGCTATCGTGCCCTGATCGCCAAGCTGGGCATCCGTAAGTAAGAAGCAACGAGGGTGACGGAGCAGTTCTCCGTCACCCTTTTCTGCGAATTTCAAGCATTTCCGCCGGGGGCCGTTGCTTTTTGTGTTTGAAACTGTGCCCGAAGCTCGGACATGGTTTCAAATACGAAAAGAGCCGCTCCCGAGCACCAAAGAAAAGGAGCAATCTTATGTCAACCATTATCACCCATCGTCAGTTCCCCGGCTACCACAAGTACGAGATGGAGCTGGCGGGCCGCCCCCTGACTCTGGAGGTCGGCAAGCTGGCGGAGCTGGCCAACGCCGCCGTTATGGTGGGCTACGGCGACACCCGCGTGCTGGTGTGCGCCACCGCCTCCGCCCGTCCCCGGGACGGTATCGACTTCTTCCCCCTGAGCGTGGATTTTGAGGAGAAGATGTACTCCGTGGGCCGCATCCCCGGCAGCTTCAACCGCCGTGAGGGCCGCCCCGGTGAAAAGGGCATCCTGACCTCCCGCGTCATCGACCGCCCCATCCGTCCCCTGTTCCCCTATGACTTCCGCAACGATGTGTCCATTATGGCCACCGTCATGAGCGTGGACCATGACTGCTCTCCCGAGATCGCCGCCCTCATCGGCACCTCCGCCGCCCTCGCCATTTCCGACATTCCCTGGAACGGCCCTGTGGGCGCCGTGAAGATGGGCCTTGTGGACGGTGAACTGGTCATCAACCCCACCAGCGAGCAGCGCAAGGTCTCCGATCTGGACGTCACCGTGGTCTCCACCGGCAAGAAGGTGGTCATGATCGAGGCCGGCGCCAACGAGGTTCCCAACGATAAGATGTTCGAGGCCATCCAGAAGGCCCACGAGGAAAACCAGAAGCAGATCGAGCTCATCAATAAGATGGTCGCCGAGATCGGCAAGCCCAAGTTCGACTATCCTCACGCCGACTTCAACTACGAGCTGTTCAACAAGATCACCGCCGACTTCATGGACGAGGCCAAGGCCGCCATGGATACCGACGATAAGAACGTCCGCGAGGCCCGCTGGAACGCCATGATCGAGCACTGGCACGAGAAGTACCTCGAGGAATATCCCAACATGGACCAGTACCTTGAGGAAATCACCTATAAGTTCCAGAAGATGATTGTCAAGGAGTGGCTGCTGCAGGGCCACCGCGTGGATGGCCGCCAGAAAAACGAAATTCGTCCTCTGGCCGCCGAGGTGGGTGTACTGCCCCGGGTCCACGGCTCCGGCCTGTTCACCCGCGGCCAGACGCAGGTGCTCTCCGTCTGCACGCTGGACACTCTTTCCGCCTGCCAGAAACTGGACACCATCTGGGAGGAGACCGAGAAGCGCTATATGCACCACTACAACT
>UQMC01000035.1 GCA_900542115.1 uncultured Oscillibacter sp.
AGCCCGCTTTCCCAGCGGGTAACGTTTTCCGAGGAGGGGGCCGGGCTCCACTTCCTCTTAACGCTGGACACCGCCCGCTCCGATGACGAGCTGCGGCGGCTTACCTCCGCCGCCGGACTTCGCCTCAGCTTCCTCTCTGAGTATGCCGACCGGCCCGATTCCGTTCCCGCCCACACGCTGGTGGTCAATTACGCCGGTCTTTCTCAGTCCCATCTGCCGGAGGCCGTTCACCTTCTTGAAACGATCCTTTTTCCGTTGCTGTAAACAATTTTTTATGATAGAAATAGAGAAAGGATGATTCCCCATGAACCCCGTGATCCGCGCCAAGCTCGACTTGATCATCGCCGTGACCGCCTTTGGCACCATCGGCATTTTCGTCCGCTACATTGCCCTCCCCTCCAGCATCATCGCACTGGTGCGAGGCGCCGTGGGCGCCGCGTTTTTATGGCTGCTGCTCCGCTGGAAGAAAACACCCTTTCAGCGTGAGGCCCTCCGCCCCCACCTGAAGCTGCTGGTGCTCTCCGGCGTCATCATGAGCTTCAACTGGATCACGCTCTTTGAGGCGTACAACTATACCACCGTCGCCACGGCTACCCTCTGCTATTACATGGCCCCTGTTTTTGTCACATTTGCCTCGCCCTTTTTGTTCCACGAAAGGCTGACCGCGCGGAAGCTCCTGTGCATACTCACCGCCCTGTGCGGCATGGTGTTTGTCTCCGGCGTTCCCCAATCCGGTCTCCCGCAGGCCGGTGAGGCCAAGGGTATCCTTCTTGCCCTCTGTTCCGCCGTATTCTATGCCGGGGACATCTCCATCAACAAAATCCTTGACCGCGTTCCCACCTATGAGCGGACCATGGTGCAGTTGGCCGTGGCCGCCGTCATAATGATGCCCTATATTCTGCTGACGGTGGATACCTCCGCCCTGATGCTGACGCCGCTGGGGGCGATCCTACTGGTGATCGTGGGCGTGTTCCACACCGGCTGGTGCTACTCCCTGTTCTTCGGCTCCATGGCCCACCTCTCCGCCCAGACGGTGGTGCTGTTCAGCTACATCGACCCCATTGTGGCCATTCTTCTCTCTGCCCTGCTGCTGCATGAGCCGCTGGGCTGGAGCGGGATTTTGGGTGCTGTGCTGGTGCTGGGCTCCACCCTCATCAGCGAGCTGCCGGTTGGAAATAAAGGAAAGCAGGCAGAACAGGTATCATGCAAAAAAGCAGAGCGAAGATGAATCATCTCCGCCCTGCTTTTTTGGAATCCGAATGCCCTTTACAGCAGCTTGTCCAGCGTTTGCGCATAGGTCTCTGCGGGCTGTACGCCCACGAGGCGCCCGACCTCCTCGCCGTTTTTCAAAAACAGCACCGTCGGCACGGACATCACACCGTACTGTATGGCAAGCATCTGCTGCTCGTCCACATCCACCTTGGCCACAACGGCCTTACCGTCATACCGGTCCGCCAACTGCTCCATCACAGGGCCCAGCATTTTGCAGGGGCCGCACCACGTTGCAAAAAAGTCGATCATGGCGGGCTTCGTCCCATTCTTTACCGTATTGAATTCCTGTTCGTTCAGGTGCTTCAGTTCCATACTGCCGCCTCCTTATAGCGTTAGCATTTCCGCCGCGGCAGCTTTCATGCGCCGCAGCCTTTTATTGTCCTTACTTTACCACATTCTGCCGTGCATACTTATTGCAAATGCAACAATGCAAAATTTTGCACCGGCATTGCTTTTGTCCCGCGGGTCTGCTACACTAAAGGCTGAATAAAGCACACCGGGGGCCGGTGAACGCACCGGCCCCCTATCTGAAAAGCGGCGGCATCAGACCCGGAGGCAGGCCGATGGGAGACGGTTCCGGGGACGCTCACGCCGCTTGTTCCATCCTATGCGCGCCGCCCCGGGCTGCCACGGCAGTCCTCGCGCCCACCCCGACGGGCCCCGCCGGAAACACCGGAAACAAACAGAAAAGAGGTCTTTTTCATGGTTAAAATTGCTCCGTCCATTCTCTCTGCCGATTTTGCGAATTTAGAGCGGGACATTCATCGCATCGCCGATGCCGACTATGTTCATGTAGATGTCATGGACGGTGTATTCGTCCCCAACATTTCCATCGGCATCCCCGTGGTGCAGTCCATCCGCAAGGTCACGGAGCTGCCGCTGGACGTCCATCTGATGATCACGCAGCCGGTGCGCTACGTGGAGCAGTTCTGCGACGCCGGGGCCGATCTGGTGACGATCCATGTAGAATCGGACTTTCCGGAGAACATTCAAGCCGCCATTGACAAAATTCACGCCAAGGGGAAACGGGCAGGCATCGTCCTGAAGCCCAAGACCACATGGGAGGCAGTACTGCCCTACATTGATGAGGTGGAGCTGATTCTGGTCATGACGGTGGAACCGGGCTTCGGCGGCCAGAAATTCATGGCGGATCAGCTTCCCAAGGTGGCCGCCATCCGCAAGCTCATCAACGAGCGCAATCCCGCCTGCGAGCTGGAGGTAGACGGCGGCGTGGCCCCGGACACCTGCAAGGCTTGTATCGACGCCGGGGCCAACGTGCTGGTGGCTGGCAGCGCCGTTTACAAGGCGGCGGACATTCCCGCCCGAATCCGCGAATTAAGAGGAGAATAAGCAATGAGCAACTGGAACACCCTTCCCAAAATCAAGCTGGGCGTATATCCCACGCCCTTTTACCGGCTGGAGAACATCAGCCGTCTTTATAATAAGAGCATCTGGATCAAGCGGGATGACCTGTGCGGCGTGGCGCTGGGCGGCAACAAGGTCCGTAAGCTGGAATATCTGCTGGCGGACGCCCAAAAGCAGGGCTGTGACACCGTGTTCACCACCGGCGGCGCCCAGTCCAACCACGCCATGCTCACCGCCGCCTGCGCGGCACGGCTGGGGATGCGCTGCACCCTGATCTTGAAAAAGCGGGGTGTCACGGACCACAAGGGCAATCTGGTGCTGGACGATATTTTCAGCGCACAGGTAGAGTTTATGGATACCGACAGCTACGAGGACATCTACGCCGAGATGCGGCGGCGCTGTGAGGCACTGGCCGCCGAGGGACACAAGGGCTATATCATCCCGGTGGGCGGCTCCACGGCGCTGGGCGCTGTGGGCTACGCCGAATGTGTCCGGGAAATGGCCGCGCAGGCAAAGGAGGCCGGTATCGAGCTGGGTCATATTGCCTCCGCTACTGGCTCCGGCGGCACCACCGCCGGTCTGGTGCTGGGTACCTCCCTGTTTTTGCCCCATGCTAAGGCCACGGGACTCGGCGTGGACACCGACCCCTTTGAGGACATTGTGCCGGAGTTTGTGAAAGAGGCCGCCGGGCTTGTGGGACAACCCGTCCCCACCGATATGAACAGCCGTTTCCAAATGCTCTATCACGTAGGCGCGGGCTATGCTGTTCCCAACGCGGAGGATACGCCGTATATCGAAGAGCTGGCCAGGCAGGAGGGCATTTTGCTGGACCCGGTGTACACCGGCAAGGCGTGGGCCAAATTCCTGATGCTGGTCAAGGAGGGCTATTTTAATGCTGCTGAGCACATCGCCTTTGTCCACACCGGCGGTGCCGCCGCGCTGTTTGCCATGGAACTCGGATAATAGGAGGGGAACAGGTTCCTCTCCTAACCTCCCTGCCACCTCGCTGCGCGCACTCGCTTGCGGGAGATTCTCGCACACTTACGCGGTGCAGAGTATCCATCGTCAGGCACCTGTCCTGACGATGGATGATTAAAATTTTCAAGTGCCCGAAGCATTTCTGCCCGCAGGCAAATGGAGCTTTGCGAGCTCCGACCTATATCAATAGCTGCGGGGCCATACATGGCCCCGCAGAGCACGAAGGAGCAATATCATGGAGTATTTTCCCGCGCCGCTGGAGGCGCTGGTAGAGCAATTCGCCCGCCTGCCGGGAATCGGCGGCAAAAGCGCCCAGCGGCTGGCCTTTTATGTGCTGGGCCTTTCGGAGCAGGAGGCCCAGACCTTTGCCGATGCCATCGTCACCGCCAAGAAAACCGTCACCTACTGCCCGGTGTGCCGTAATTTCACTGCCGGAGGGCTGTGTCCCATCTGCGCCTCCGACCGGCGGGACAGCTCCGTGATCTGCGTAGTAGCAGACCCCCGGGATGTAGCGGCCATGGAACGGGGCCGGGAGTTTAACGGAAAATATCATGTGCTCCACGGCGTCATCAGTCCCATGAACCACGTTGGCCCGGACGATATTGCCATCAAGCCCCTGCTGGAGCGGGTGGCGCAGGGCGGCGTACAGGAGGTCATCATGGCTACAAACCCGGATACGGAAGGCGAGGCCACCGCCATGTACATCGCCCGGCTCCTCAAGCCCTTTGACGTAAAGGTGACCCGACTGGCCTACGGCATCCCCGTGGGCGGACATCTGGAATTTACCGATGACGCCACCCTTGCCCGGGCGCTGGAGGGCCGCCGGGAGCTGTAAAGGCACCTCCGCGCGGCTGTCTTTACCGCCATTTCTGTTGTTTTTGTCCAAATCAGGCACTCTGTTTTCACTTCTAACTGTGCATATTTTTTGTTGAAATTTGTTGACGTATTACCCCTCGGTATGCTACATTAAATTCATCTTGGCAGAGCCATCAGTTCAGGAGATCAAAGAAAATGACTGCTTCCTTTTTCTACACCTATTACTACTTTACTATGCACGCATAGTAAGGGTAATTTGTGTTGCAATCAGGGAGGCTCCCCAAGCCGATTTTGCGCCGCACAGGTTACGCCTGTGGGGCGTTTTTGTTTACCCTTTTCCGTTTATAATAAGTTCGATTTTCATTGATATCATTCAGGAGGGATTTTTTATGATCGTTGTCCTCAAGCCCGGCGTCACAAAGGAAAACCGCACGCAGCTCATGGGCTGGCTGCAAAATTTAGGTCTGACCATCCACGTTTCCGAGGGGGAATTCCAGACCGTCCTTGGTCTGGTGGGCGACACCAGCCGCGTGGATATGGACTTGGTGGAAAGTCTGGATATCGTCGATTCCGTCAAGCGGGTCTCGGAACCTTTCAAGTGCTGCAACCGTAAGTTCCACCCGGAAGACACCGTGGTGCAGGTAGGCGATGTGAAGATCGGCGGCGGCAATTTCTGCGTTATGGCCGGTCCCTGCTCCGTGGAATCCGAGGAGCAGATCGTGGCCGTGGCCAAGGCCGTGAAGGCGTCCGGGGCCAATATGCTCCGGGGCGGCGCGTTCAAACCTCGCACCTCTCCCTATGATTTCTCCGGCCTCAAGGGCGAGGGCATCGAGCTTTTGAAAATTGCCCGGCAGGAGACCGGCCTGCCTATTGTCACGGAGATCATGAGCGTGGTGGACCTGCCGCTTTTTGAGGATGTGGACGTTTTGCAGGTGGGCGCACGGAATATGCAGAACTTTGACCTACTGCGGGAGCTGGGAAAGCTCCGTAAGCCCATCCTGCTCAAGCGCGGCCTTGCCAACACCCTGAAGGAGCTGCTGATGAGCGCCGAATACATCATGGCAAACGGCAACGAGCAGGTCATTCTCTGTGAGCGGGGCATCCGCACCTTTGATGATTACACCCGCAACACGCTGGATCTTGCAGCGGTCCCCATGCTCCACGAACTGAGCCATCTGCCGGTCATTGTGGACCCCAGCCATGCCACGGGCATCAACCGCCTCGTAACTCCCATGGCCATGGCCGCCACGGCCTGCAATGCCGATGGTCTCATTATCGAAGTCCACAATGACCCCATCCACGCCCTGTGTGATGGCGCACAATCCCTGCGGCCCGAGCAGTTTGACGCCCTGATGGGTAAGCTCCGGGAAATTCGGAAGGTCGTGGCGGTATGACAGTTGGCATTGTCGGCCTTGGCCTCATCGGCGGCTCCTTTGCCAAGGCGTACCATGCGGCGGGCCATCGGGTACTGGGCTGTGACACCGACGCCTCTACGCTGGAATTTTCCATGCTGTCCGGCGTGGTAGAGGGCCCTCTGACGGACGAAAACCTCTCCCAATGCGATTTGATTCTCATCGCCGTTTACCCCGGCGCCGCCATTGCGTATTTAAAGGAGCACGCCGCCCAAATTGGCAGCAAGCCGGTGGTCATTGACTGCTGCGGTACGAAGCGGGTGGTCTGCGCCGCCTGTTTCCCGCTGGCAAGACAGTACAGCTTCACCTATCTTGGCGGGCACCCCATGGCGGGTACTCACAACTCCGGCTTCAAATATGCCACGGGCACCCTGTTCCGCAACGCGCCCATGGTGCTGGTGCCGGAGGATCGGAACGATATTGAGCTTTTAAGCCGGGTCAAGGCTCTGCTGGCCCCGGCGGGCTTTAACCGTATCTCCGTCACCGCGGCGGAGGACCATGACGAAATGATCGCCTTTACCTCGCAGCTTGCCCATGTGGTGTCCAACGCCTATATCAAAAGCCCCACGGCGGGGCGGCACAAGGGCTTTTCCGCCGGCAGCTACAAGGACATGACCCGGGTCGCGTGGCTGGCCCCGGAAATGTGGGCGGAGCTGTTCCTTGAAAACAAGGACAACCTTATGTCGGAGCTGGACATCCTGCTGGAAAAGCTCACGGAATACCGGGACGCCATGGCCCGGGATGATCTTCCCGGACTGGTGCAGCTTCTGGACGAGGGCCGGAGACGCAAGGAGGAGGTGGACGGGCATTGAAAAGCATCCATATCGCCGCCTCCCGGGAATATGATGTGCTCATCGAGATGGGGCTGCTGTCCCAATTAGGGGCACTGGCCGCCCGGCAGCTCCCCGGACGCCGGGCGGCGCTCATCTCCGATGACGCCGTGTTTCCCCTTTACGGCCAGCAGGCCGAGCAATCCTTGCAGGACACCGGTTTTCAGACGGAGCACTTCATTTTTCCCCACGGGGAACAGCATAAGACCCTTGCAACCTACGGCCGCGCACTGAATTTTCTCTGTGACCGCCGCTTCACCCGTGAGGATGTCATCATCGCGCTGGGCGGCGGCGTGGTGGGGGACCTTGCGGGCTTCACCGCCGCCACCTACCAGCGGGGCATCACCTATATTCAGGTACCGACCACGCTGCTGTCCATGATGGACTCCTCCGTGGGCGGCAAGACCGCCGTGGACCTTGACCACGGCAAAAATCAGGCCGGCTGCTTTCATCAGCCCGCCATGGTGCTGTGCGACCCGGCGCTGCTGTCTACACTGCCGGAGCGGGAATACCGCTGCGGCTGCGCCGAGATCATCAAGACCGCCATGCTGTTCGATGCCGGCTTTTTCCGGGAACTGCGCCAAACGCCTGTCCGGGGCCAGTTAGAGCACGTACTCTCCGTGTGCGTGGCCGCCAAGCGGGACGTGGTGCAAAGCGATGAATTTGACCGGGGCCAGCGTGCTCTTTTGAACTTCGGCCATACGGTGGGCCACGCTGTTGAAGCCTGCCGGGACTTTACCATTTCCCACGGTGAGGGCGTGGCTATCGGCATGGCCGTTGTCACCCGGGCGGCGGTGAACCGGGGCATCTGCCCCCCGGAGACCCTGACCGCGCTGCTGGACCTTTTGGAGCAGTACAAGCTGCCCACAGAGGCCACGGAGTCCCTTGCCGACATTCTCCATGCGGCGGAGGCCGACAAAAAGCGGACGGATGATGCCATCCGTCTCATCGTACCGAAGGCCGTGGGCTGCTGCCGCGCGGAGACCGTTCCGGCTGTGGAGCTGGCAGATTGGCTGCGGGATGGAGGATTGAAATGAACCAAACGCTTCTTCCCGGCCCCCGAAGCGGAGCCGTTGACATTCCCGCCTCCAAGTCTCAGGCCCACCGGCTGCTGATCTGCGCCGCGCTGGGACAGGCCCCGGTCACCCTTCGCTGCCGGGGCATCTCCCGGGACATTGCGGCCACCATCGACTGTCTCAATGCGCTGGGTGCCGGCATCCACGCCGAGGGCGAGGTGCTGACTGTTCAACCCATTACCAATACACCCAACGGCGTCTGTCACCTGTTCTGTGGGGAAAGCGGCTCTACCCTGCGGTTCCTGCTGCCGGTGGTGGGGCTTTTGGGGGCGGAGGCCGTGTTCCACATGGAGGGCCGCCTGCCCCAGCGCCCCCTTCATCCGCTGGATGAGGTACTCACTGCCCACGGCATGACCGTGCGTCAGGAAGGGTCCCTGCTTTTCTGCGGCGGCAAGCTCCGTCCCGGCGCGTTTTCCCTGCCGGGGGATGTGTCCTCCCAATACATCTCCGGCCTGCTGATGGCGCTGCCGCTGCTGGACGAGGCCAGCAGCCTCACCGTCACCGGTCAAATGGAATCCGCCGCCTACATTGCCATGACGGAAAGCGTTCTCAATCGCGGCGGCATCGCGCTGCGGCGCAGCGGCAGCGTCTGGCACATTCCCGGCGGCCAGCGGTGCCGCTTCCCGGCTGATATCCGTGCCGAGGGTGACTGGTCCAACGCCGCATTTTTCCTGTGCATGGGGGCGCTGTCCCCTGCCGGTATCTCCGTCCGGGGTCTGGACCTTGCCTCGCCCCAGGGGGACCGGGCCGTGCTGGATATTCTCACCGCCATGGGGGCGGAGGTCTCCGTTTCCGAGGAGGCTGTTACCGTCCGCCGGGGTGCACTGCGGGGCGTAGCCATTGACGCAGGACCTATCCCCGATCTGATTCCCGTTTTGTGCGTGACTGCCGCCGGAGCGGCGGGCGATACGCAGATTTTCAACGCCGGACGCCTGCGGCTCAAGGAATCCGACCGTCTCCGCACCACGGCGGTGCTGCTGACCGCCTTGGGCGGTCATGTGGAGGAGCAGCCCAGCGGCCTCCTCGTCCACGGCACCGGCCATCTCACCGGCGGCACGGCGGACGCCTGCGGTGACCACCGCATCGCCATGTCCGCCGCAACGGCGGCCTGCCTGTGCACAGAGCCGGTGACGGTCTCCGGCAGCGAATGCGTTGCCAAATCCTACCCCGATTTCTGGAACGATTTTTCCGCTCTGAAAGGAGGCGCCCTATGAGCCAATACGGTGAGCACCTGCACCTGACGATTTTCGGCCAGTCCCACGCGCCGGCCATCGGCATGACGCTGGAGGGCCTGCCTGCCGGAGAGGCCATCGACATGGAGGCCCTTCAGGGCTTTTTGAACCGCCGCGCACCGGGTCAAAACGAGTGGTCCACCCCCCGAAAAGAGGCGGATGTACCGGAATTCCTCTCCGGCCTCGTGGGGAACGTCACCTGCGGCACGCCCCTGACCGCCATCATCCGCAACACCAACACCCGCTCCGGGGACTACGCGGGGCTTTCCGTGGTCCCCCGTCCCGGCCATGCCGACTTCACCGCGGCGGTGAAATACGGCGGCCACGCGGACTTTGCCGGCGGCGGCGCTTTTTCCGGGCGGCTCACCGCCCCGCTGTGCATTGCGGGTGGCATCTGCCTTCAGCTTCTGCGGCGGCAGGGCATCACCGTTATCAGCCGTATCGCCGCCATCGGCGGCGTGACAGATACTGCCCCGCTGACCGCCTCCACGGCAGAAAAGCCCTTCCCCGTGGTGGAGGACGCCGCCGGGGAGGCCATTCGCGCCGCCATCGCCGCCGCCAAGGCGGAGGGCGATTCCGTGGGCGGCATCATTGAGTGCGCCGTGCTGGGCCTGCCCGTGGGACTGGGCGGCCCCCTGTTCGACGGAATGGAGGGAAAAATTGCCTCCATTATATTCGGAATCCCCGCCGTAAAGGGCATTGAGTTCGGCGCGGGCTTTGCCGCCGCCGCGCTCCGGGGCAGCGAAAATAATGACGCCTTCACCGTGGAGAACGGTACGGTGAAAACCGTTACAAATCACTGCGGCGGCATTTTGGGAGGTATTACCAACGGAATGCCCCTGACGTTCCGGACAGCGTTCAAGCCCACGCCCTCTATCGCAAAGGAACAGCAAAGCGTGAACCTGACCTCCCTGACACCGGAAACGCTTCGGGTGCAGGGCCGCCATGACCCCTGCATCGTCCCCAGAGCCGTTCCCTGCGTAGAGGCCGCGGCAGCTGTCGCCGTATATGACGCCCTGTTGGGCGAACACTGATTTTGGAGGAAATTCCCATGGAACTTGGTGACTATCGCGCACAGATCGACGAGATCGACCACAAGTTAGTAGAGCTGTTCGCCAAACGGATGGACGTTGCCGCCGGTATCGCAGCCTATAAAAAGGAGCACGGCCTGTCGGTGCTGGACCCAGTCCGGGAGCGGGAGAAGCTGCAAAAAACCGTCCAATCCGCCCCCGAGGCGCTGCGGGACTATACCGCCTCGCTGTATTCGCTGCTCTTTGAGCTCAGCCGCTGCTACCAGAACCGGCTCCTCGGCGGCGATACGGCGCTGACGTGCGAAATTCAAACCGCTATGGACGAAACGCCCAAACTGTTCCCCACGCAGGCGTCCGTTGCCTGTCAGGGCGTGGCCGGCGCCTATTCTCAGCTTGCGTGCGATAAGCTCTTTAAGCTGCCGAACATCATGTACTTTGCCTCGTTCGAGGCGGTGTTCGCCGCCATTGAAAAGGGCCTGTGCCGCTACGGCGTACTGCCGCTGGAAAACAGCACCGCCGGCAGCGTCAACGCCATTTACGATCTGATGATGAAGCACGATTTCCGCATTGTCCGTAGCGTGCGGCTGAAGGTGGACCACAATCTGCTGGTCAAGCCCGGCACCCGGCGGGAGGACATTACGGAAATTTACTCCCATCAGCAGGCATTGACCCAGTGCCAGCGCTATTTGCAGGGTTTCCCCGGCGTGAAGCTCATCCCCTGCGAAAATACCGCCGTGGCCGCCCGAAAAGTCGCCGAGGGTGACGGTCACATCGCGGCGCTGTCCTCCCGCTCCTGTATGAAGCTCTACGGGCTGGAATGTCTGGAGGCCTCCGTGCAGGATCAGGGCAACAATTTTACCCGCTTCATCTGCATTTCCAAAAAGCTGGAAATTTATCCCGGCGCGGACCGCACTAGCCTTATGGCAGTGCTGCCCCACGAGCCGGGCTCCCTCTGCCGGGTGCTCTCCCGGTTCTACGCGCTGGGGCTGAACCTCAACAAGCTGGAAAGTCGGCCCATGCCGGACCGCAACTTTGAGTTCATGTTCTATTTCGATTTGGAGACCTCCGTGTACTCTCCGGAGTTTTTGCAGCTCATGGGTGAGCTGCCGGGGCTTTGTGAGGAGTTCTCCTATCTCGGCAGCTACAGCGAGGTGGTGTGATGCTGCACTGCGGACTGCTGGGGGAAACACTGGGCCACAGCTACTCCCCCATGATTCATCACGCGCTGGCAGACTATGACTACCGGCTCTTTGAGGTCCCCAAGCCGGAGCTGGACGCCTTTTTGAAAACCGGGGCGTGGGACGGTCTCAACGTCACCATCCCCTATAAAAAGGCGGTGGTGCCCTACTGTGATGCCTTGTCCGAGGCGGCGGCGCGGCTGCAAAGCGTCAACACCCTTGTCCGCCAGGCGGACGGAACGCTGTACGGTGACAACACCGACCTCTTTGGCTTTTTGTACATGGTCCGCCGCAGCGGCATCGACCCCGCCGGGACAAAGGCGCTGGTGCTGGGCAGCGGCGGCGCCTCTGTCACGGTGAAGGTCGCGCTGGAGCAGTTGGGCGCCTCCGTTACGGTCATCTCCCGCAGTGGGCCGGACAATTACGATAATCTGGATCGCCACGCCGACGCGCAGATCATCGCCAACACCACGCCGCTGGGGATGTACCCCCGCAACGGCACGGCGGCGGTGGACCTGACCCGTTTTCCCCGCTGTGAGGGCGTGCTGGACATCGTGTATAATCCCGGGCTGACCGCCCTGCTCCTACAGGCAGAGCAGTTGGGAATCCCCCACGCGGGGGGGCTTTCCATGCTGGTGGCACAGGCAAAGCGCTCCAGCGAGCAGTTCACCGGCATTCCCATTGACGATTCTGCGCTGGAGCGGGTGGAGCATCTGGTCAGCGGACATCTGCGGAATATCATCCTCATCGGAATGCCCGGCAGCGGCAAGTCCACCGTGGCGGCGGCTCTTGGCGCAGAGCTGGGCCGGGAGGTGCTGGAGGCCGACGATCTCATCGCGCAAAGGACCGGAATGTCCATTCCGGTCATCTTTGCCCGGTACGGCGAGGCCCGTTTCCGGGAGCTGGAGACCGAGGTGCTGGCGGACTGCGGCAAGCGCTCCGGCATCATCCTCTCCACCGGCGGCGGCTGTGTCACGCGGCCGGAAAACTATCCTCTGCTCCACCAGAACGGCACCATTTTTTGCCTGACTCGCCCCCTCTCCCTGCTGCCGACAGAGGGGCGGCCCATCTCCCAGTCCACGGACCTTGCGCGGCTCTATGAGCAGAGAAAGCCGCTATATGAGCAATTCGCCGATGTTGTCATTTCCAATGACGGTCCGCTGGCGGATACCCTGAACACCATCAAGGAGGCGATTTTGTGAAGCTGCTGGTCATCAACGGCCCCAATTTGAATCTGCTGGGTCTCCGGGAACCCGCTATTTACGGCAACCAGAATTATGAGGCGCTGCTCTCCCTCATCCGCTCCGCCTGTGAGGCCGAGGGCATTGACGTTGACTTTTTCCAGTCCAACCACGAGGGCGCTATCGTAGATGCCATTCAAGCCGCCTACGGCGTGTATGGCGGAATTGTCATCAACCCCGCTGCCTATACCCACACCAGCGTGGCCATTTTGGACGCGCTGAAGGCCGTGGCGATTCCGGCGGTGGAGGTCCACATCTCCGATGTGGACAGCCGGGAGCCCTTCCGGCAGGTCTCCTATGCGGGCATGGCCTGTATCAAGACCTATAAAGGGCTGGGCTTTGACGGTTACGTAGAGGCCGTAAGGTTCCTCAAGTCCTACCTGACCGCTGAAAAATGAGAAAAGGCTCCCCCGCACGTTTTTCGTGCGGGGGAGCTTCTTGTTTGAAAGGGAAACTGTCAGCTCAGCCAATGCCGCCCATGGCAATTCCCAAGACAAAGCACAGCAGGCACAGCGGCACAAATACATACCGCCCAAAGGGATAGAACCACTTCATCAGAGGCTTGCTGTCGCCCAACTGGGCGGCCTCCAAAGCGGTGTCCTTCTTCATGACCCAGAAGAACATGACGCCTGCGGTAAAGGCGCCCAAGGGGCAGAGGTAAATAGACACCATATCCATCCACTGGGAGGTCCATGGCTGAATCATCAGCGCGATCAGCACACCCAGCACATGAATCACCGCTGTGGCGGGCAGCCGCTTCAGGTTCAGCTTCTCCTGCAAAAAGGCCACCGGCGTTTCAAACAGGTTGATAATGGAGGAAACTCCGGCAAACAGGACCACCAGATAGAAGAAGATGCAGATGACTCTGGAAATACCGGCTCCCAAGCCGTTGAATACCGGCAGCAGGTAGATGAACATCAGCCCGGGGCCGCCATTGCCAAGGTCCGCCCCCACCGTTGCCATAGCGGGAATGATGATGAGCATGGCCAGCAGCGCCGCAGAGGTATCAAACACGGCACAGAGCGCGGCGGACTGGCGAATCTTTACGTCCTTTGCAAGATAAGAGCCGTAGATCACCGAGCCGGAGCCGGCCACGGACAGGGAGAAGAAGCACTGGCCGAACGCATAGACCCACACCTCTGGATTTAGCAACCCCTTGGGGTTCAGGGTGAAGATATAGCGGTATCCCTCTCCGGTGCCGGGGACAAACAGCATAAATACCGCCAAAATGATCATCAGAACATACAGCGCGGGAATCATGACCTTACAGGCCCGTTCAATGCCGCCGGAAATGCCGAAGATCATAATGGCAAAAGAGGCGGCAATGGCAATGATGATCCAGAGATTATTGGCGCCGCCGGTGGCAAAGGTCATTTTGATGGCCTCGCCCAGAGAGGCTGCCTCCGGGGCCACCGCGCCGAAGGTGCCGCCGATGACATTCATATCCTGCCCCATGGCCACCAGCTCCCCGGTAAAGGCCATTTTAGTGTAGTAAAACACCCATCCCATGATAACGGAGTAGCCGATTCCAAGACACAGGGAGGCAAACACCGGCACACCGCCGATCAGCTCTCCGGCCCGCTTGGATCTGCCGCCGTTCTCCATGGCCTTGCCGAAGGAGCCCACCGGCCCGAAGCCGGCCCAGCGGCCAAGGGAAAATTCCTCCATCATGCCGGACTGGCTGATAACGAACACAAAGATGAAATAGGGAATCAGAAAGGTAAGCCCGCCGTATTTGGACACCAGCATGGGGAAGCGCCAGATGTTGGCCATGCCGACGCAGGAGCCCACTGCCGACATGATAAATCCCCACTGAGATCGAAATCCGTCCCGGTTTTCCAGATTTGCTATGTTCTGCTCTGACATAGACTCCCTCCTTAAAGCACAAGCTCGTTACACGCCGTTATCCCTCGTTGGGATACGGCTCCAAAAATGCATGGAAATGCCGCATGGGCAGATTGTGGCCCCAGACGATTCGCATATTGGGGATGTTCTCCCGGTCCTCATAGAGTTCCTTCACTGCGGCGATAACGTAATCGAGATGCTCCCGGGTCAGTCGGCTGCGGTCAATGGCAAAACGTACCACGTTGCACACCTCGGCCTGCTGCTCCGGGGTCTTCAGGTCATACTCCATGGAGTAATCCCCCAGCTCGGACACGCGGATGCCGTACCGGCGGATGAGTTCCAGTGAGAAACCCTCCCCCGCGAAGGTCTCATGGCCCCGCTTCCCATCGAAAAATTCGTCCATATTGATGTACACGGCATGGCCGCCGGCGGGGAGCACAACACCCTCGACCCCCGCGTCATAAAAGCCCTCCGCCAGATAATTGCACTGGGCCACCCGCTCGTTCATGTAGTTGAAGTCGCAGCTTTCATACAGGCCACAGGCCAGCGCCATGATGTCCCGGCCGCTCATACCGCCGTAGGAGTCATTGCCGTAGCAGGAGATCTGCTTGACCTTCAGCAGTACGCCCACATCGGTCTTCACGCTGCCGTCCTCATTGAATTCCGAGAAGTTCTTCCAGAATAGGCCCTTGTCCCGGAAGGCCAGCATACCGCCCATGTTGGCGTGACCGTCCTTCTTAGCGGACATGGTGAAGGCATCGCAGTAGGAGAACATTTCCGTGGCGATCTCCGCGATGGACTTATCGGCGTAGCCCTCCTCGTTCATCTTGATAAAGTAGCAGTTTTCCGCCCAGCGGGCCACATCGAACACCACCGGGATATTGTAGCTGTGGGCCACCCGGTTGATCTCCTTGATGTTGTGCATGGAAACGGCCTGCCCGCACACGGGGTTATTCGTGATGCAGCAGAAGATCAGCGGCACATTCTCCGGCCCCACGCCTTCAATGAGCTGCTCCAGCTTTTCGATGTCCATGTTGCCCTTGAAGGGGTTCTTCTCATAGCGGCCGCCCTCCGGGATCGACCACAGCAGCTCTTTATCGTAAAGGTTGCGTGGAATGGAGCCCATCTGCTTGATGTTGCCCTCGGTGGTATCGAAATGGCCATTGGAGGGAATGGTGAATTTCCTGCCGGGGTAACGCTTACTCAGGATATTCCGCACGATCTCCATCAGCACGGACTCCGCCGCCCGACCCTGCTGGATGATAAAGGCGTTGGGACGCTCCATCTGGGCCGCGCCGCCGTTGAAGAAGCCGCCCTCGTACTCGCAGAGATAGACCTCATCCATCATCTTCTCCACATCCCGGCAATCGGTGCGGACAAGGTCAATGATCTTTTTCCAGTTTTTCTCCCCGCCCCGCTCGAAAATGTCCCGGAACGTGTCCAGCAGTATGTAGTAGCCGGTGTTGCGGCCGTAGGCCTCGTCCCCCAGATCGGAAGAGCGTCGTGTAGGGAAAGAGTGTAGATCTCGGTGGTCG
>UQMC01000036.1 GCA_900542115.1 uncultured Oscillibacter sp.
GGTGGTCTTGACTGCCGGGGCATTTCCGGCGTCCAGCAGCCGCCGCAGTTGGGTAATGAACGCAAACAGGCCGCGGTAGTCGTTGGCCTCAAAATGCTCGGCGTAGCGGCTCAGAGCCATGAGATTTTCCTGCCGGAGCGCACCGCCCTCCATCGCGCCGAAAATTCCCGGCAGCGCCAAGCGGTCATAGATGTGCCACAGAAGTTGGCACACGCTGATGTCCATGGCCGTTTCCCGAAGCTGCGTAAGCACCTGTAGGAAATTCTGCGAATCCACTCCCGTGTCCGCCCGCAGCGCATCATAAAAATCGCCCTCGCGGTCACAACTTCGGATTTCAGCAAGTCGGTCCGGCGTAAATCCGAAAATTGGGGACCGCAGCACGGAAATCAGGGGCACATCCTGCCGTGGATTGTCGATGATCTCCAGCAGAGATACCGTCACGGAGATTTCCATGGATTGAAAATAATCCCCGCTGTCCTCAAAGGAGCACGGAACGTCCTCCTCTGCCAACGCCTGTGCAAACACGGCAGAGCGGCTTCCGGGGGAACGCATGAGAATGACAATGTCCTCCGGGCGGCACGGCCGCAGCGTGCCCTCCTCCCCGGTAACGGGATAGCCCTCGTCCAAAAGCTGACGGATACGCCGCGCCGTGAAACGTGCCTCGGCCAGCAGCTTTTTGACGGGGCGGGTCTCCTCCTCGGAGCGCTGGTGCGCGGCAATGAGATGGAACTCCGTATCGCAGTCCGTCCGCTCCGGGTAATAAGCCGCTCCAAAGTGAAGCATCTCATCCTCTCCGTATTCCATCTCACCCATTTCGGTGG
Organism: uncultured Oscillibacter sp.; assembly: GCA_900542115.1. Lineage (GTDB taxonomy): Bacteria > Bacillota > Clostridia > Oscillospirales > Oscillospiraceae > Oscillibacter > Oscillibacter faecalis_A. The sequence continues at coordinate 822 of UQMC01000036.1, forward strand.
AGAGAATGTTGGCAAACACGAAATTCGCTGCGTCCAGAATTTCCTTCCGTGAACGGAAATTCTGAGACAGCAAGATTTTGCGTTCCTTGCCTTCCTTTGCGGTTTCAGCCGATGCAAAGCGTTTATACTTGTCAAGAAAAATCGTGGGATCTGCCAGCCGGAAGCGGTAAATGCTCTGCTTTACATCGCCAACGGTGAACAGATTCTGACCCTCGCGGGATACAGCCTGGAAAATTGCGTTCTGCACCTCGTTGGTGTCCTGATACTCATCCACCATGATCTCGCGGTAGCGACCCGCTGTCTGCCGCCCCAGCTCCGTGGGGGCCCCGTCCTCCGAGAGCAGCAGCCGCAGCGCCAAATGCTCCTGATCCGAAAAATCGGCGCAGTTCATCCGCAGCTTTTCCTGCCGGTAGGCTTCGGAAAAATCAGCGGTCAGCTTCAAAAGTGCCAGCATGGCGGGCGCCATCGCCGCAAGATCCTCCATTGCCTCCTGTCCGCTGACGTCCAGCATGGTACCCAACTTCTTCATGGCGCCCTTTGCGCCCTCCCACAGCTTTTTCAGCCGCAGTACTTCGGCATCGTCCTTCATGCCCTTGGGTGTTGTGAGCCGTGGGAACGTCACCGCCGCAAGGCATTGCCGCGTTTCCTCCCAGCCATTGCTTGTCTCCAGCTCCGCGATGCTCTCCGCCGCGGCGATGAATTTTTCTCCGTAGCCCCGGTACAGATCATCCTTCTGCGGGTCAAGGGCAAGGGCCGATGCCGCTTTCAGAAGACTCTGGGACCAGTGGTGCACTTTCCGCCGCACCTGCCGCAGAAGCGCATCCGCGTAAGGTGTCTCGTCAAAATCGCCGGTGCAGGCCGTCCAGGCCGTTCGGTTCCGCTCCAGCCATGCCTCCGGGGACGCATGGCTCTGGAGCTTTTCATAGGTCTCCAGCACCAGATTTTCCAGTGCGCTGTCATCCCGGCCGGCCCCCAGCGTATCTGCCAGCAGCGCCGCTCCGGCGTCCATATTTTCATAAAACGCCTCTAAAACGCGGCCCAGCACCCGCTTTCGCAAAAGCGCGGCATCATTTTCGTCCAGCACCCGGAAATCCGGCGTCAGCGTATGCTTTTCTCCGTCCTGTGCCAGCAGATGTGTATTTTCCCGCAGCAGCGCCGTACAAAAGGCGTCCACCGTTTTGATATCCGCCTGATACACCCGCAATAGCTGGCTGCGAAGGTGCCGGTCTCCCGGCGTTTCCGCCAGGCGGCAGGAAAGCTCCTCTGATATTTTGCTCCGCAGCTCCGCAGCCGCCGCCTTGGTATATGTAATAATGAGGAAGTCATCCACATGGCAGTGCTCCGCCGTAATATAGCGGAACAGCCGCTCCACCAGCACCTTTGTCTTTCCGGAGCCGGCGGCGGCAGAGACCAGCAGGCTCCCGCCCCGGTTTTCAACCGCAGCGCTCTGCTGCGGCGTCAGATTCAGCTTTGCCATCTGTCATCGTCTCCTTCCTCCAGCTCCTTCCAAAATTCCTCCGGCTTCACCGGCAGAATGTACCGCAGATGGTCTCGGTCCTGTCCATCCCGGAAGTGACAGGCCGGTGCCCAATCGCAATACCGGCACTGGCTGTCCTCCTCGCTGTGGCAGCAGGGGTCCGCGTCAATATTGCCGGAGCGCAGCTCATGGGATATCTGCCGCAGCAGCTTATCCACATAATTGCCCAGCCTGCCAAGCTGCGCTGCGGACGCGATGCTGCCGGAGATGTCGCCGCTGCGGTTGACGCGCAGCGGCAGATAGTGTGGCTCCGTCAGCGCGTCATGCTCCATGGCGGACAGCACCGCCGGCTCCGCCAGCAGCAGCCCAGAGCGCTTCAGCGTCTTTTCCCGCTCCCGTAAAAGCTGCTCCGGCGTCACGTTCCGCTCCAATGATAAAATCTCATCCCGGGCCGGGAGATACAGTACGCCTGCCGGTTCGATCTCCTGTCCGAAATAGCGGGCTCCCTCCTTTTGAAGCGTAAAGAGGTATAACAGCATCTGGATATCCAGTCCCATGCGGACATTGGCAAGGTCAAAGCTCTTTCTGCCGGATTTGTAGTCCACCACCCGCAGATATAACCTTCCATCATGCAGCCAGCCATCCACCCGGTCCACCTTGCCGCCGACACGCAGCTCCCCATCCGGTTCGGAAATGGTAACGGCCGACAGAGCGCCGTTTTTTCCGCCGAAGGACAGCTCAAACGCCATAGGCACAAAGTCCGAACAGCGCAGCTCCGCCGCCACCTGATCGATCACGGCATAAGCCGTTGTCCGCAGACGGGCAAAGAGATATCGGAAGCGGGCATTTCGATTTTGGAAATTGTGCAGCTCCTGCTCCACGTAGCGCTCCGTATACCGGCGCACAAGGCGGTGCAACTCCTCCTGCTCCACAGCGGCAAAGCCCCCCTCCGCCAGTACGTCCCGGGTCACGTTTTCCAGCAGGAAATGCAAAAATGTGCCGATCTGCGGCGCGTCAAAGGCGGCGGTCTCCCGTGGTCTTGCTCGGAGGCCGTACTCCATGAAGTAGGCAAAATGGCACGAGCGCATCCGCTCCAGCCGGGAGGCTGTCATGGAGACCCGCTCCCCATAGATAGCCCGAACGGCGGCGGGAGACAGACTGCCCCGCCGGAGCGATGCCGCCCGCTCTGCGGCCTCCAGCCGCTCCGCGTTGTCCGGCTCCTGCCGAAGATACGCTTTCAGAGCATCATTTTCAGTTCTTGCAGCCATTTCCAATGCTGGAACAACTGCTGTAAAGCGATACTCCTTGTTGACCGGCTCCCGCTCCAAACGGAGCGCCGGGAAGAGTCTCAGCAGCCGCTCCACTACAAACGCCGGGCGCAGCTCCCCGCCGGAGACGTCCGCCGCCGGATAGCTTACTGTCAGGCCGCATTCCGGCTGGGCCAGCGCCGCATAGAGATTTTGCAACTCCACCCCCATCTGCTCCATGCCGCTGGGGGCCAGCTCAATGCCGCACAGGGCCAATGCCTGCCTGTCTGCCTCGTTCAAAAGTCCGCCGGTCTGCCCCGATGCGGGTATCACATGGTCATTCGCTCCCAGTAAAAAGAGATATTTTGTTGTGTGGCGGTCATTCCGGGTAATCTCGCTGACAGATACCTGATCCAGAGACACCGGAATCGTTCCCACGCTGTACTGCGTCAAAACCAGCCGGAACAGCCGCTCAAACTCATCGGCGCTGAGCTTTTCGTCCCCCAATATCTCCACGAACTGATCCAGCACGCCGCAGAGAATTTCCCACAGTTGAGCGGTCTCCTCCGCCTCCTGCATCCGGCCTGCCTCGGCCTGCCGGTGCATCCGCTCCGTCAGAACGGACTCTAACTGCAGCTCCTCCATAAAATCGTACAGGGCATTTGCGTAGTCCCGCACAGTCTCGCCGCTTTTCATCCCGGCTGCCAGCCGCCCCAGCGGGCCGCCGATGCGCCGCCGCAGTGCGTTGACCTGCTCCAGCCGGTTTTTTTGACGGTCATTCCACGGCGCGCCGTATCCGTCCGGATTTTCCGTCCAGTCCTCCTCCCGCAGCCACATCCGGCCGCGAATTTCCCACTTCAGAACATAGTTTTCCAGCGCATCGCACTCCTCCGCCGTGATACCGGCGAGGCCCGTTTTCAGCCAGCGAAACATATCTTCATATTCATAGCCGCCGGAAATGGAGGCAAGCACGCCTGTCAGCAGACTCAACACCGGTTTTTCCAGAATGTCGCTGCGGCGGCTGACGTAGGCCGGTATTCCATAACGGTCAAACACGGCCTCGATAGTAGCCATGTAGTCCGCCATGTTTCTGGCAGCCACTGTAATGTCGCGGCAGCGGCACTTCCCCGCCGCAAGCAGCCGCCGGATATCCGCCGCCGCCTGCTCCACCTCTGAATAGAGCGTGGCGGCCTCCCGTATATGGAGCATGGAGCAGTCCCCGTCATAGGGCCGGTTTTCCCCGAAAAAGCAGCGCTCCAGATGGCCCAGCGCCGATGTATCTTCATTTGTCAGCGTTTCGAGCCGAACCTCGCTGCCGGCCTCATCCGCCAAGCGCCGCAGACTCTCCAGCGTTTTCAGCGTTGGCTCGAATATTTCCTCCCGGCTGTCCGGCTCCCCCAGCAGCGTAATGGTCACAGACCTCGCCTGCCGCAAAAATACGGACAAAACGCGCCGCTCCTGCGCGTTGAAGTATGTAAAGCCATCAATGAAGATATTCTTGTCCCGGACGTATGCCGACTCCTCCAAATGCTCGCACAGCTTCGTCATTCGGTCCCGGGAATCCAGCCCAGGCCGCCGGAGACGTGCCTCATAGGCGCCGTACAGCAGGCTCAGGTCCAGTAGCTTATCCCTTGTGGCGCCGGTCAAGGAGTGCGCCTGCTCATAAAGCCGCTCCGGCGTGACCTCATAGCATTGCAGCTCGTCAAACAGGGCCAGCATTTGCTCTAAAAAGCCCACCTTCTGCGAGGGGCGGCGGTACAGCGTCAGCATCGGTGCCGTTTCCAACAGGGCGCGCTGAAGCGTCAGCAGCCTGCCGCCGCTGTCCAGCGTTACATCGGAGATACCGCCGGTGATGCTCAGCACCCGCTCTCCCAGTCTGCGGAAGCTCAGCACCTCCGCATACCGGCTGGCGTGGTCGCCGCAGACGCGGCACACATCCACCTCTGCCTGATAGGAGGCGTGCTCCGGCACCAGCAAAATCTGCTGCCCGCTTTCTCCCAGCGCCGCGATTTTCCGCAGGACCCAGTCTGATTTTCCTGTTTTCGCCCGGCCGATCAATATTGTCAGCATAGCTTCCTCCGCTCAGAAATGTTTTTTCCATTCTACCATAATCAGCGCCGCAAATATAGACCCGATTGTCTTTTTTTCGCCGCTATGTTAAAATCAAATCATTATGTATATTGCTGAAAGGAGTCTTTTTATGCCCCATATCCCCCACGGCCCAACGGACGCTGCCTCCCTTGTGCCGTTTGAACCCGCGCTGGAGGCCGCACTTCGGCCCTCACCGGACTATGATGTGTCCCGCTGGCTCTATGTTCCCAACACCTATTCGGAGTACCGTTACATATTGGGTACCCGTGGCTCTCATCCGCTGATCTGCGTTGGTATCAACCCCTCCACCGCCGCGCCGGACGCGCTGGACCCCACGCTGCAATCCGCCCAGCGAATTGCACTGAACAACGGCTATGACAGCTTCCTGATGTTCAACGTCTACGCCCAGCGCGCCACCCGGCCAGACGATATGGAGCCGGTGTGCAGCGCGGCGCTCCACTCCGAAAACCGCAAGGCGTTCCGCTATCTGCTGTCCCTGTCGGACACCCCCGCCATCTGGGGGGCCTGGGGGAATATCATCGAAAAGCGCGATTATCTCACGGACTGTATGCGCGATTTTGCCTCCGACGGAAAGGCCGCGGGCGCACAGTGGTTCACCGCCGGGCCGCTTTTAAAATCCGGGCACCCGCACCACCCCCTGTACCTAAAGGCCACCACCGCCCTGCTCCCCTTTGATATTGACGCCTATCTTGCCGCCCGGACGTAAATCTCCGCTCCCTTGGTCAGAAAACACAAGAAAGCCGATTCTGTTCCCCGCATATTTGGCGGTCCGATGGGCGATTCCATATTGAAACCCACGGAATAGAGTGTATAATTAGTCATTATTTGTATTTTATTTTGTATAATCATACGAGGTCACACTATGAAAACCTATGAATTTGCCTATGGTCACGGTCATGTTTCCTTGCCGCTGAACGAAGCGGATATTCTCGCGGAGCTGCACGGCAGCGAAACGCCCCCCATTACCGATATCCGCTCCGCCCTGATTTCCTCGCTGGAGGCCCCCATTGACAGCAAGCCCCTCAAAAATCTGGCCCTTCCCGGCCTCAAGGTCGCGCTAGTGGTCAGCGATATGACGCGCTTCTGGATGCGGCAGGACTTAGTGGTGCCGCATCTTGTGGACTATCTGCTGGAGGTCTGCGGCGTCAAGCCCTTCGATCTGACTATCGTGATTGCCAACGGCACCCACATCGGTGGAAACGAGCAGGAGCTGCGGACGCTGGTGACAGACGGGGTCTATGACCGCATCCGGGTTGAAAACCATGATTGCGAGGCGAAGGATCTTGTATACCTTGGGACAACGCCCCACAAAACGCCGGTGTGGATCAACCGCACCGTGGCGGAGGCAGACCTTGTGGTTTGCCTTGGCGCGGCTACCCATCATGTGATGGCCGGCTACGGCGGTGGACGGAAAAGCATTCTTCCCGGCGTCAGCGGTTTGGAAACCATCCGCCACAACCACGCTTATTCCCTTGACAGCACCAAGCTCTGCACCAACCCCGCCATCGGCAACGGCGTGCTGTCCGGCAACCCGCTCCACGCCGATATGTGCGAAGCGGCGGGCATGGTCAAGAATCTGTTCATGGTCAATCTGGTCATGAACGCCCAAATGAAGCTGGCCAAAATCTTTTCCGGCCATTACCTGACCGCGTGGGAGCAGGCCTGTCAGGCGGCGGATGACATTTACCGGGTGGAGATTCCCTGTCAGGCCGATGCCATTGTTACAAGCTGCGGCGGCTTCCCCAAGGATATTTCGCTCTATCAGGGCACCAAGACCATTGACAACGTGGAATCCGCTCTGAAGCCCGGCGGTACGCTGGTTCTGTTCATTGAGGCCCCGGAGGGCGGCGGCCCCGCCGAATACTTCGACTGGTCCAAAAACCTTCAGGACGGTACGTTGGAGCAGCGGCTCCGGGAGGCGTTCACCGTGGCCGGCTACATTTTCTTCCTGAATTGCGAGCAAGCGCAGCGCTATCGCATTTTCCTCTACTCCTCCATTGATCCCAAGGACGTTGCCCCCATGGGTATCCACGCCTATTCCGATCTGGACGAGCTGTTGAAGGCCGCGCAGCTTGACGGAAAATCCACCTATGTCATTCCCAACGGTTCCACCGTGATTCCCCGGGTGAAAGGAGCAAACCAATGAAAACCACTTCCGATTTCATCGCAAAGCGCTTCCGCAGCATTGACGCCGGTCTAAGCCTTGATACCGAGGCACTGGCCCGCTACAATGACGTCATTGACCTGAGCATCGGCGATACGGATTTCATCACGGACGATGCCATCATTGACGCCGCGTTCCATGACGCAAAAGCCGGCTATACCCACTACGGCAATCCCATGGGCGACCCGGAGCTGATTCATGCGGTGTGCGCGGCTTGGCAGGAGGATTTCCGCCAGCCCTTAACGCCGGATCATGTTCTGATCACCGCCTCGAGCTGCCTTGGCATGGCGCTGGTCATGATGGCCATTCTGGACCCCGGCGATGAGGTCATTGTCTTCTCCCCCTATTTTTCCCTCTACCGCAATCAGATCGAACTGGCCGGCGGCGTATGCGTGGAGGTCCCCACCTATGCCGAGGAGAGCTGGGCTGTGGATGAGGCCCGCCTCCGGGCCGCCATTACGCCGAAGACCAAAGCCATCATTTTCAACAATCCCTGCAACCCCACCGGCATGGGCTACGAGCGGAAAACGCTGGAGCTGCTGGGCCGGGTGGCTGAGGAGCACGATCTGCTCATCGCGGCGGACGAAATCTACACCACCTATCTTTATGAAGGGGAATTCATTCCCATCCGTACCCTTCCGGGGCTTGCTAAGCGGGTCATTACGCTGAACAGCTTTTCAAAGAACTTCCTGATGACCGGCTGGCGGGTCGGTGCCATTATTGCCGAGCCGGAGCTGCTGCGGGCCATGAACGATGTGAATAACTGCCTTATTTACACCGCGCCCTCCATTTCCCAGCGGGCAGCCATCAAGGCGCTGTCTATTCGTGAGGACATCCGCAAGAATTATGTATCCGCCTATCGGGACCGCATTTTTTACGCGGCGGACCGCATCGAAAAAATTCCCTATCTCAGCCTGGTACGCCCCAAGGGTACCTTCTACCTGTTCCCCGGAATCGAGAAAACGGGGCTGAGCGACACGGAATTCTGCAAGGCCCTGCTGGAGCGGGCACACATCATGGTCTCTCCCGGCGGCGTGTTCGGCAGCACCGGCGCACACTGCTTCCGCATTGCCTGCACCGTTGGACTGGATCATTTGAAGGAAGCCTTTGACCGTATGGAGAAGCTCTCCTTCTGATTTTGCGTGCATATATGCATAATTTATGCATATATTGTGTATATTTTGCATGATGTATAAATAAATATTCAAAACTAACTTTATATTATGCAATTTTACTGTTGCATTTTCGGATAGAACGTGTATAATCATTCACATAAGGAAACGGAGCACAGCTCCGCAGGATGAAAAGAAAAGGAGATTTTATTATGAAACAGGTCAAGAAAACTCTGGCGCTGGCTATGAGCGCCCTGATGCTGCTGGCCATGCTGACCGGCTGCGGTTCCAGCAAGAAGGACGATGCCCCCGCCGCTGACAGCAACACCGAAACGCAGGAGCCCGCCGCCGATACCACCTCCTCCAAGCTGGATCAGATCAAGGCTAACGGCAAGCTGCTTGTCGGCACGGAGGCTCAGTACGCTCCCTACGAGTTCAAGGATTTGGACGCCAACTTCGCCGGCTGCGATATGTGGCTGGCCCAGCAGATCGCTGACTCCCTCGGTGTAGAGCTGGAGGTTGTGGATATGTCCTTTGACGGTATCATCCCCGCTGTGAAGTCCGGTCAGGTGGACATCGGCATTGCCGCTTTCACCAAGACGCCCGAGCGTGCCGAGGAGATCGACTTCAGCGATCTGTATGAGACCAGCGCCCAGTTTCTCGTTGTGAAGACCGGTAACGCCGATGTGTATTCCACCAAGGAAGCCCTTGCCGGTCAGAAGGTCGGCGCTCAGAAGGGCACCATCCAATCCCAGTTGATTCAGTCCGCTCTGCCCGACAGCGAGCTGTTCGAGCTTGAGAAGTATCCCGCTCTGGCTCTGGAGGTTCAGAACGGCAACATCGCCGGTCTCGTTGTGGATCAGGCCGTGGGCGAGTCCCTGATTGCCACCAGCAACGGCGGTCTTGAAGTCGCAAACTTTGAGTTCACCGCTGAGGAAGCCTCCTTCGGCAAGGCTGCCGTAATTGCCAAGGGCAACGAGGATCTGGTGGCCGCTGTCAACGAGGTCATCAACAAGGTCACTGCCGATGGCAGCTACCAGAAGGCTTATGACGAGGCCGTTGAGCTGGCCGCCAGCATGGGTCTGTAAGTTACACAGTAAATGAACAACGGGCCTCGCCGAAAAATCTCGGCGGGGCTCGCGCCTGTCCTTTCCCACTGCCTTTCCCCATCCCCGGCATTCTTAATACGATAGGAGGAGCTTCCCCCATGACCTTTTTTGAAACCATGGCAAAGCTGCTGGAGCGCTACAGCAGCTTCTTTACGGAGGGTATTGTCAATACCCTCATCATTGCCGCCTTTGCCGTGCTGCTGGGTACGGTGTTCGGTACGCTGATGGCTACGCTGCGGATGTGCCGCATCCCGCCTCTGCGGTGGCTGGCAGTGGCCTACATCGAATTTATCCGCGGTACGCCGCTGATGGTCCAGCTCATGTTCATTTTCTACGGCCTGCCTATGATTGGCTTTACCATTCCGGATGTCTCTTGGATTCCGAACTTCTCCCGGTTCACCGCCGGTATTGTGGCCATGAGCATGAATAGCTGCGCCTATGTAGCGGAGATCATCCGTTCCGGCATTCAGGCCGTGGACCCCGGTCAGATGGAGGCCGCCCGGAGCGTTGGCTTCAGCAGCGGAGAGGCCATGCGCCTTGTGGTTCTGCCGCAGGCTGTCCGCAATATTCTCCCCGCCCTCGGCAATGAGTTTGTCACCGTCATCAAGGAGTCCTCTATCGTTTCCGTCATCGGCATTGCGGACCTGATGTTCCGCACTAATGACGTCATCGCCGTGACCTATAAAAATCTGGAGTGTCTGGCCATCGCGGCGCTGTGCTACTTCGTGCTGACCTTTATCAGCGGCCGGGTTGTATCTCTGGTGGAAAGGAAGATGTCTCATGGAAAATAAGCAGGAAATTCTCCGGGTTGTTGACCTTGAAAAAAAATTTCATAAGCTGGAGGTCCTGAAGGGCATCAACGTCAGCTTCCACGAAAATGAAGTTGTATCCATCATCGGCCCCTCCGGCGGCGGAAAGTCCACGTTCCTGCGCTGCCTGAACCTTTTGGAGCAGCCTACCTCCGGCCAGATTTTATTTGATGGTACGGACATCTGCTCCATCAAGGGCAAGGCCATCGACCAGTGCCGCCAGCGGATGGGTATGGTATTCCAGCAGTTCAACCTGTTCAACAACATGGACGTTATGCGCAACTTGATCGCCGCCCCCACCCGCATCAAGGGCATGAGTCAGGAGGAGGCGCAGGATAAGGCCCTGTCCCTTCTTTCCAAGGTGGGCCTTGCTGACCGGGCCGACGCTTATCCCAGTCAGCTCTCCGGCGGTCAAAAGCAAAGAATCGCCATTGTACGCTCGCTGATGATGGACCCGGAGGTCATGCTGTTTGATGAGCCCACCTCTGCGCTGGACCCGGAGATGATCGGCGAGGTGCTGGACGTTATGCGTGACCTTGCGGAAAGCGGCATGACGATGATCGTGGTGACGCACGAAATGCGCTTTGCCAGGGAGGTCAGCAGCCGCACCATCTTCCTTGATGGCGGCACTATCGGCGAAGATAAGCCCTCCCAAGAGCTGTTCGCCCACCCCGAAAGCCCCCGGCTTGTCACGTTTCTCAATAAGGTTCTGTAATCACGCAATTATAAAAGAGCGCTGCATGGAGTATTCCATGCAGCGCTCTTTTTCTCTATTCTGCCAGCCTTGCCTTCAATTTCTCCCATAGCTCCACAGTCTTGAATTTCAGCACATAGCCTTCGTCCGCCTCTGTAATGAGCGCCACCTCACCCTCCGACAGACCGGCAGACAATGCTGCCGCCGGGACATCTGCCGCCGCTGTGGTACATAGGGGCGGAAACACCACGCACCACCAGTTTTTCCCGGCGGCATCGCCGATGAGTACCCGGAGTGCCAGATATTCCCCGGCCGGCAAAGAAAAACCGTCATATTCCCTGGTGGGGAATGCGGTCTCCGCCAGTTCCACCCTCACACCATAGGCATATCCAGTCTCCGCGACCGTGCGTTCCGCAGCAGACTTCAGTTCCGGCAGCGCCGCGTTTAGGCGCTTCTTAGCATCACTGCGGCTTTCCGCTCCCGCCAGCAGCTCTGTAGCCCGCTTCAGAACCGTGTCCCGCACCCGTAGCTTCAGCGCTTGATCCGCCTCCGAATCCGAGTTTGCCAGCACATGAAGCCGAATCACCTTGTCCGCCAGCTCAGATTGCGTATGCAATGCCACAGCGCCGGAGGTCAGCACAAGCGCTGCAAAAACCATCAGGAACACTTCAATGGGATGTATCCGTTTTTTCACAAAAAATTTCCGTCCTTTCCGTAGGTATAACGGAATTTTGGACGGAAATGTCTGCTTTTATACCAATTTCTTTACCGGTTTGGCCACATAGGTCTGCTGATAGGACTTCTTCAGCACCTCCGCCGCCCGCTGTGCCTCCGCCGCGCTTTCAAAAATGCCGTAGACCGTCGGCCCCGAACCGCTCATTGCGGCATTGAGCGCACCGTGCGCCAGCAGGATTTCCTTGATTCGAAAGACCTCCTGGTACCGCTCCGGCAAAAACTCCTCAAAGACGTTGCAAAGCCTGTCCGTCACCCCGGTCAGCTCTCCCCCTTGCAGCGCGGCGGTCAGACCGGCAATATCCGGGCGCTTTGAGAGCACAGCCCCATCCGCCAGCACAAACAGTTCCGGCGTGGAAATGCCAAAATCCGGCTTGCACAATACGATTTGGCACACCGGCAAGGGCGGCAAATCCGTTAGCCGCTCTCCCCGGCCCTCTGCCAGACTTGTCCCGCCGGAAACGCAGAACGGCACATCGCTCCCCACGGTCAGTCCGATGGCCCGCAAAGCCTCGTCCGGCATTCCGGCGGCGTACAGCCTCCGCAGGCACCGCAGCAGCGCCGCCACATCAGCGCTGCCGCCTCCCAAGCCCGCAAAGGCGGGTATGTTTTTTCCAGCCGCACCGTCAGCGGCGGCACGGGAACTCCCAGCGCCGCGAAAAACGCCTCCGCCGCCCGCTGCTCCATGGAGACCTTATCAGCCGGAAGGGAAAATGCCTCTCCGGTCAGAAGCGTAAAGCCGGTTCCCCCCTCCTCCACCGTTATGACATCGCAAAGGGAAACCGTCTGCATAACCATCCGCAGCTCATGATAGCCATCCGCTCTCCGGCCCAGAATATCCAGCGCCAGATTGATTTTTGCCGGTGCAAGCTCCTGTGTCCTCATCGAATTTTCCGCGCCTCCAAATAGTACCGCTTATCCTCCGCCGCGCCCATGGAAAAGGTCTTGCGCGGCAGAACACCGTCTGCCATGACCGTGGAAAAAAGCTGGTCCTTTCCCATAACTGGCAGTAAAAATGCCAGATTTCCGGGCTTTTGCCCCAGCTCCCGGGCCGTGTCATCCCCATGGATATAGTCCACCGTGGTCTCCGGGTGAATCTTCAGATAGGTGTCCAAAAAGCTCTGAATCGTCCCCACCGCCAGCTGCGCCTTCGGCGCGGGAACGCACCAGCGCTCCTGACGGTCCCGGCTGCAAACCTCTATCGAATGTCCTTCCACACCGCCGATTCGGGCATCCGGGTAAAATTCCAAGAACGCCTTCCACAACGTTTCCTCGTCCACATGGAACAGTACCCGATGAATCGGCGCGAATTGCAGCGCGGGGTCATGAAGGTTCACCACCTCCACCAGCGCGTACCGCGCCGGGAGGGACGCCCACTGCTCCGGCGGCGTCACCTTTTTCAGATCTTCATAGCAGGTCCTGGCAGTAGCCAGCGAATGATTTCCGTCCCCCACGGCAAACAGCAGCGGCGCGGCATCTGCCCTACCGTATTTTTTCGCCATGGCCTCCGGTGTGATCAGTCCGCGCAGCGCTGCTGCCGTGCGCTCCATCTGCGCCTCGGTCAGCCGGTAGCCCGCCGCACGGCCGCCGCCCAGCATCAGGTCCGTATCGTACAACCGCTCCATATCATCTTTTTCGCTCTCAAGCGGCGAAATGACCGTATGCGCCGGGTCATCAATGAGCAGCATGACATGGGGCAACTCCAGCGCCGCGTGCTCCCGGACCCGGACACGGGGCGGAATCCGCTCCAGCACCGTCCCCTCCGTGGCGCGAATCAGTGCTTTGGAGCCGGGAGTAAAATCGTATTGCTCCAAGTCAATACGCCCCACAATACCGTGCCGGATACGTCCATCGGACTGCGTTCGCTCCACATATACAAGAGAATCCGGCACAAAACGGAATCTGTTTTCCGCAAGATACGTTTCCATACAGGCATTCACAGCCTGAATGCGCTGCTCCACATCGGGCCGGTCCAAGTAGACCTCCGGCAGCACCAGCCGCAGCGCCGTGGGTGCCTCTCCCACCTCTTGCTCCACTTTCTGCCAATAAGCAGGCTGCGAAGTAAACTGGTCACAGGCGATTACCGCCCATTTCCGCATATCCCGGACATTCGGCAGCAGAATATCCGCCGGATAAAAGCCGGTTTCCTGAAAGCTCTGGTTCATAGCGTCTCCTTATTTTTTCAATCATGCTGTCCAATGCCGACAGCGCGCATAAATATTCCGTCCTTGGGCAATATAGCCACAGATCAATCCAAACAGGAGGTTTCTGACATGATGGACAAGATCGCGCTGATACTGGTGATCGTAGGTGCCCTGAACTGGGGCGGTATCGGCATTTTCGGTTTCGATACGGTCGCTTTCCTCTTTGGCGGCCAGACCGCAGTCCTTTCCCGAATCATCTACGCACTGGTGGGCCTTGCCGGACTGTGGTGCATCACGCTGCTGTTCCGGGACACGGAGCACGGCACCGGCCAAGCTCACACGGCCTGAGCACCTTGGAAAAAAGAGCGCCTGTGGGCGCTCTTTTTTACTTTCCGAGCTGCATAGCCTTAACGGCCTCCGCGTCCGGCGTAACATTCACCGTGCGGTACGTGGTGTAGATCACCATGCCCGGCCTGCCGCCCGCCGGTTTTTTTACATTTTTCACCTGCGTGCAGTCCACCGGCACGTTGGCGCCGCCCTGTGCCTGTGAATAGAACGCCGCCAATATAGCGGCCTCCGTAACGTCCCGGTCTGTGGGCTCCCGCCCGCCGGTGCAGAGGATAACATGGGAGCCGTGGAGCTTTTGCACATGGAACCACAAATCCCGATAGTCGGCATCCTTTAGTGTCAGCTTATCGTTTTGCCGGTTATTTCGTCCCACCAGCACGCGCAGACCGTCGGTGGTTCGAAATTCTCTTGGCTTCGATGGCCGCTGCGGCAGCTTTTTCCCCTGCTTACGGATAAAACCGGCATCCTTCAGCTCATTGCGGATGTCCGTGAAATCCTGTTCCGTCTCCGCCTGTTCGATCTCCTGCAAAACACTTTCCAGATAGGCAAGATCACGGCGGGCCAGCGCCATCTGCTCCCGGAGATATTTTTCCGCCGTTTTTGCCTTGGTGTAGCGCTTATAGTATTTGGCGGCATTCTGCTGCGGCGTCAGTAGCGGATCCAAGGGAATTGTGATCTCCGCCTGCTGCTCATCGTAGTAATTTTCGCAGACCAGTCTGCTCTGTCCCCGCTCCATCCGGTAGAGGTTGGCAGTGATCAGGTCTCCCTTCAGCCGCAGGGCGTCCCGCTCCTGTGTGGCGGCATAGTCCTTTTCCTGTATCGCCAGCTTCCGCCGCCCCCGGTCCCGGGCGTTCGTGGCG
>UQMC01000037.1 GCA_900542115.1 uncultured Oscillibacter sp.
CACCTCTCTTTATCTTGTTATATTTTCGAACGGGTAAATAAGGGGCGAAAACCTCCGAAACGGGACTTGGCCGGGAGGGGAACACGCATCCCCAAGGGCTCAGTTTCCCACTGTCGGAGCAGGATTCACCGGGCCCTTTCACACATCGCCACAAACGCCGCAACGTTCGTTTCAAGGGGCTGCGGCGGGTACACACTTGCCTTCGCCAACAGGATCGCACACAACGGCTCACACGGCGAAACACGGGGCGTTTCGGATGGGGGGGTGGTATCACTACCCTCGGAGCGTTTTGCGTGGTTCGGAAACCCTGCGTGGCCGGGTGTCAGAGCGGCAAACTTTGCCGTTTTGGGGTCTTGGCCGGGGGCACTCCCGAAGAACGCAGAGAGCCTGCGGAACAGCGATGCGCTCATGCGCGTCGCTGTTTCGAGGCGTCGCGGCCCCGCTGGGCTGCGTGATCCCATTGCTGTTTCTCTCACCGCGTTGATAGGCTTCACGGTTTTGGCCGACCGTGATTACAGAGTGCGGAAAAAAGCACACTTCGTTTTTATGCACCGAGCTGCTCTGCCAGCTTTGCCTGCACCTTCCGCCGCTCTGTTGTACGCTCTAATGCATTGAACTGCTGCTCGTAGTGCTGTTCCATGACTTCCTGTAAGGGAATTATCGTGTAGAGCAGGCTGCCGTTTTTCTTGATGCCGTTCTTTGTGATGATTTTAGTATGCTCCGTGACGATGAGCCCGCGCTCCTCCAGCAGACGCACATACTTGGCAACGGTGTTACGGGAAAGGTGTAGTCTCTTGGCGATGGTCGCCTCGCTCGGATGACACTGATTTGTCTTCCTATCCGCGCTGCGAAGCAGATAGAGGTACACCGCTACCGCACTGGCAGGCAGATCCATGTCCAGCAGGATGTTCGGAACCGGGAAGCAGTTTTTCACATGCTCCCATCCAACGGGAGGCTTTGTTTTTCTCATGCGCGCTCACCGCCCTTTGTGTGCTCCTCCACCCACTGGATGAACTTTTCTTTCGGAACCACCATGCGACAGTTGATGTGCAGAGTGGGAAAATCTTTTTCGTGCATGAGTTCATATGCACTGGATGGTGCGATATCGAGTGTTTTTGCAACAAGATCTGAGTTGAGGAACAGCGGCAATTCATCGTAGCTTTTGTAGACAGATGATTTCATTTTTGATTTTCCTTTCTTTTTTGTTCTGATTTTGATTGGCCGCACACCGTACACCTTCCTGCCCCAGACTTTCTGCGGCGTTGTCCCGTGTCGGCACGCTCCCCTTTGCGGATCTTGGCGCTGCTTCCCTCACGGTGTATGCACTCCGGCTGCGGGTATTCAGTTGTCGAGGTGTCATGAAACGTTTCACTTTCGCTGTGTTCACCTTTATGGCTGAATAATTAGAATAAATGCGAGAGAACTCGAAAAGAGTTTTCCCGCATTTATTTTTTTATCTATTTGCATGGAAAAGGAGGAGGCGAGCGGCTTGGGCAAGAGACATAAGCACGGCGGACGAAACCGCGCCTATCGTGCCGTGGCCCGCGACGTATGAGGAGGGGGCACATGAAGAAACCGAATATCCGTGACCGGGCGATCATGACCATGGCTCCCGTCCACGCGGCGAAGCGGGCGGCGGCGAGGGTCGCACTGAGCGTGATCAAAAGCGGGTACGGCAGCTACGGAGCCAACCTGACGAAAAAGAGCATGAGAGGCTGGATGTACCACGGCGGCAGCACCAAGGAGGACATCGAGGACAACATCGACATTCTGCGGCAGCGGAGCCGAGACGCTTACATGGGCATCCCAACGGCAACGGCGGCGCTGAAAACCGTGCGGATGAACGTGGTGGCGGGTGGATTGATGCCTGCGCCGCAGCTTGACAGCGACTATCTGGGACTGGACGAGACGGCGGTGGAGAAGCTGCAAGCGCAGTTCGTGCGGGAGTTCGCCCTGTGGGCGGACACGCCGGTATGCGACGCGGAGAGGATGGACAACTTCTATCAGCTCCAGCAGCTCGCCTTTTTGAGTTACCTGATGAACGGCGACACCATTGCCCTGCTACCTATGAAGCATCAGGCGGGAGCGCCGTATGACCTGCGTGTGCGGCTGATCGAGGCAGACCGAGTATGCAGCCCGGACGGCTTTGACAGGCTGATGCCCTGCACGGTGCAGGGCTACGAGGTACAGAGCATCGTACAGGGCGTGGAGACCGACGCGGACGGCAGCGGACGGCATGGTGACGGCATACTGGATATGCAACCGGCATCCGCTGGGCAGCAACAGCGCCGTGGACGCGGCGGGGCTGACGTGGCAAAGAGTGGAAGCCTACGGCGATACAACCGGGCGGCGGAACGTGCTGCACATCATGAACCGCGAGCGCATCGGCCAGTGGCGGGGCGTTCCCCTGCTGGCCCCTGTGCTGGAGAGCCTGAAACAGCTTGGACGCTACACGGACGCGGAGATCACGGCGGCGGTGATCAGCGCCATGTTCACGGTGTTCGTGAAGTCACAAAACCCGTCGGACGGCAGACCGTTTGGAGAAATGATACCGGCGGAGGAGCTGATCGACAACGCCGACCAGAGCAGCATCGAGCTGGGCCGGGGGCCATCATTGACCTGAACCCCGGCGAAGAGGTGCAGTTTGCAGACCCGAAGCACCCGAACACCGGGTACGACGACTTCACGAACGCCACCATCCGCCTGATCGGCGCGGGGCTGGAGATACCGCCGGAAGTGATGATGAAGCAGTTCACCACCAGCTATTCGGCGGCTCGCGGCGCACTCAACGAGTTCTGGCGCACCTGTAGTATGCAGCGGGACTGGTTTACAGACGATTTCTGCCAGCCGGTCTATGAGGAATGGTTTGCCGAGGCGGTCGCCCGTGGGCGTATCCACGCGCCGGGCTTTTTCACCGACCCGGCGCGGCGCAAGGCGTACACGGCCTGCGCGTGGAACGGCCCGGCACGGACGAACCTGAACCCCGTACAGGAGGTGGATGCCGCCATCAAGCGGGTGGATGCCGGTTTCAGCACGGCGCAGGAGGAGACGGCGCAAATGACCGGCGGGGACTACAACCGCAACATCAAACTGCGCGTGACGGAGGCCAAGCGCAAGCGCGAGGTGGACGAGATCGGAAAAGCGCAGACGGCGGGAGAATAGGAGGAAAACAGAAATGCCCGAAAACAAGAAATTCTGGAAATTCTGCAATCAGGCAGGAAACAAGGTGGAGCTGCTGCTTTACGGCGACATTTCGCAGACGAGCTGGTGGGGCGACGAGGTGACCCCGAAGCAGTTTGCGGAGGAACTGGCCGGTCTGGGAGCGCTGGACGAGATCACGGTGCGCATCAACAGCGGCGACGTGTTCGCAGTGCAGGCCATCGGCAACCAGCTTGAACAGCACCCGGCGGCGGTGACGGCGAAGATCGACGGCCTGTGCGCCAGCGCGGCAACCATACTACTGCCATCCGTATTCCTCGTGGGAGAGTGGCAGCAACGAGAACGCCAACAGCATGATCAGGCGGCGGCATCCGAAAGGCACAGATTTCTCCAAGGTCAGCGCGGCGGAGATCGCGGCCACAGAGGAATGGATTAACAACTATCCTCGAAAAATCTTAGGGTACAAGAGCAGTGAGGTCATGTTCCGGGAGTGCCTGCGAGAGATCGGACTGAGCGCGTAACAGGAAGAAACAGCACAGCAGACATTCGAGGGGAGAGGGCGTGAGCAGAGCGGAACACGGAGAACTGAACAGGAAAATACACAGGCTGCCGACCATGGGATATGACGGCGGCCATGTTGGATTGTCAAAATTAGACAAAACAAGAAGTGAAAAATTGTGCGCATTTAATGCTTGACTTTTTTCAAATTCCCAGCGCCGCCGTCCCGCCCGCGCCGCTTGAAAGGTTCCGTTTCCCACCATCGGATTTACGTAAATTTTTCTCCCGCGCCAGCAGAATCCACAATTTTCCCGTCCGCACCGCCGTTTTTTTGGCAGCGCGGCTGTGCAGGTCGCTCACCTGGCGCGGCGGGCGCGGCGGGTTTGATGTGCAGTTTGTGCAAAAATATTGGGATTTCACAAATAACAGCAGATTTGTCCAGTGGATATTTTCAGTTTCGGCCTGTAAAATGGAACTGGAAGCTGACGCAAAGTAAGTTTCTGTTACGCAACACCAAAAAATATTTTGGAGGAGGACATCACCCTATGAAGAAGAGGTTTCTTGCACTGACGCTGGCCCTCGCCATGACGTCGGCCCTGCTGACCGGCTGCGGCGGCTCCAGCGCTCCCGCCGCAAGCGCCGGTTCCGCTTCCGGCTCCGGCTCCGCCGCTCCGGCCGAGCCTGCCGCCGAGCTGACCGCCACCCAGAAGATCATCGCCGAGGCCGAGGGCATGACGCTGGAGGAGCTGGCCAAGAAGGCCATCGAGGAATCCAACGGCGCCACGTTCTACGGCGTGGGCAACTCCAGCCGCGGCAAGACTGCTCTGCCTCTGTTCATCGAGTATCTGCAGTCCATCGACCCCAGCTATAACATGGAGTACGACTGGCAGCAGCCCAAGAACAACAAGATCTTCGATCAGCTCACCGCCGACGCGCTCAAGCCCACCGGCACCTATGCCATGACCCTGATCCAGGACGGCAACCAGATCGAGAGCAAGATGGTCCAGCCCGGCGTGCTGGATACCTTCATCCCCAAGGACTGGGCCGACGCCAACGGCACCACCGCCGACGCGTACACCGGCTTCCTGCCCCTACAGACCCTGAACAAGGTCTTTATGTACAACAACACCGGCTCCAAGACCTATGACAACTGCTGGGACTTCGTGGCCGAGGGCGAGCACGGCCTGTACATGGACATCGACTCCGAGATCGTGGGCAAGAACTTCCTGTACATGCTCACGGAGGATACTTACGCCGGCTGGCTGAAGGAGGCGTTTGACGCGCTGTCCGCCGACGAGCAGGCCTACTTCCAGCCCACCATCGACGCCATGGCTTCCGAGGCCAGCGATCTGGGCCTTGGTGAGAACGGCAAGTACGCTCTGGCGTGGATCAAGCTGTGGGTCGAGAGCTACAACGCCCAGACAGATGACGGCCCCATCTGCAACACGCTGGTCGACAAGTCCGCCACGGATCAGTTCGGCCTGCTGGTGTACTCCAAGCTCCGCTCCGTTGAGGAGTCCGCCACCGTCTCCGTGAACAACGTGAACGTGGCCGCTTATCAGGACGGCTACACCGGCATCGGCGGCTTCGGCTACTGCCACTATCTGTTCGTCACCGACAACTCTCCCCTGCCCTGGACCGCCTGCGCCTTCATCGCTTACATGACCTGCACCGAGGACGGCTTCTCCGCCTGGGGCAAGGACATGGGCGGCTACTCCTCCAACCCCACCGTCGCTGAGGCTATCGAGGCGACCTACGGCCACCAGAAGGGCGGCTACGTGGATGGCGTGGACACCTTCCCCGCCAAGGACGACCACGGCTATGAGTGGTGGACCAATCAGGGCAAGCTGGTGCTCGAGGATCCCGAGTACTGCAGCTCCGTGGCTTTCACCGTGGGCAGCTGGATCGAGCTGCTGACCAAGTACAGCGCGGGCTGATCGTCCGGCGCGGTACGCTGACTCACGCGTAAAAACGCCCCTGACGGGTGCTTTCATGACCGTCAGGGGCGCTTTTTCTCCAAAAATCCAGAAAAATCCAGCGTTTTTTGGTTCGCACACCGCCGCTGGCGGTCCTGTGGGAGCGGTCCTGCCGCGGCCCGCACAAGTCTGGGAAAGGAATGGTCATCTATGAACCAGTCGTCTACTGTGAGCACCGGCAGGTCCACGATCCAGCTCAACAGGATCAAAACCTACTTCTCAAAGCCCCATAATGTCATCCTGCTCATTATGGGCATCGTGCTGACGGTGACCACCGTCGCCCCCATCGTCGCCATCGTGCAGGATACCTTCAAGATCCACGCGGGCACCATCGACGCCCACCTGACGGGTCAGGCCAGCGGCTATACCCTCGTCAACTACATCGACCTTTTCACCAGCCGCCTTGCCATGAGCAACCTGTGGATGCCGCTCATCAACACGGTGCTGCTGGCGGTGGGCACCTGCGTGGTGGCCATCGTGTTCGGCGGGCTGTTCGCCTTCCTCATTACGCGCACGAACCTGTCCTGCCGCAAATACCTCAGCTCCATCTTCATCTTCCCCTACATCATGCCCCAGTGGACGCTGGCCGTGGTGTGGCAGAACCTGTTCAACTCCAACGCCGTCACCGGCACGTCCAACGGCCTGCTGGCCGCCACGCTGGGCGTGCAGATGCCGCTGTGGTGGTGCAAGGGCCTGTTCCCCAGCCTTGTGGTGCTGGGCCTGCACTACGCTCCCTTTGCCTACATCCTTATCGGTGGAATCTTCCGCAACATGGACGCCAATCTTGAGGAGGCCGCCACGATCCTGGACACGCCCAAGTGGAAGACCATGTTCAAGATCACGCTGCCCATGGTCAAGCCCGCCATCCTCTCCACCATCCTGCTGGTGTTCGGCAGCTCCATGGGCTCCTATCCCGTGCCCCACTATCTGGGCCTGACCACCCTCGCCACCAAGTACGTCTCTTTGAACTCCAAGTACACCGGCGAGGCCAGTATCCTCGCCATCATCATGATGATCTTCGGCGTGGCCATCATGTTCCTGAATCAGATGAGCCTGCGCAGCCGGAAGAACTACACCACCGTCACCGGCAAGTCCGGCCAGACCTCCAAGATCAATCTGGGCCGGGCGGGCAAGCACATCATCGCCGCCGTGCTGATCGTCATCACCTTTTTCACCAGCATCTTCCCCATCGTCTCCTTTGCATTTGAAACGTTCCTGCCCAACCCGGGCGATTACAGCTTCCTATACACCGGAGACGCCGACAACCTGACCGTCAAATGGTGGACGACGGACGAGAACATCACGGAAAACGGAATGTACGGCCAGAAGGGCATCCTGCACAACGAGACCATCTGGCACGCCTTCCGCGGAACGATCCTGGTGTCCGTGTGCTGCTCCCTGCTGGCCGGCACCATCGGCACCATGATCGGCTACGCCGTATCCAAGACGAGGCGGAGCCGATGGGCGAACTACGTCAACGCGGTGGCCTTCCTGCCGTATCTGATGCCCTCCATCGCCGTGGGCGTGGCGTTCTTCGTTCTCTTTTCCAATCGGTACGTTAACCTCTTCAATACGTACACGCTGCTCATCATCGTCGGCACCATTAAATATATCCCCTTCGCCAGCCGGGCCAGCCTGAACTCCATGCTCCAGCTCTCCGGCGAGATCGAAGAGGCCGCCATCATTCAGGACATTCCGTGGAGCAAGCGGATGACCCGCATCATCATCCCCATTCAAAAGTCCTCCATCATCAGCGGCTATCTGCTGCCGTTCATGACCTGCCTGCGCGAGCTGAGCCTGTTCATGCTGCTGTGCGTTCAGGGCTTCATCCTCTCCACCACGCTGGACTATTTCGACGAAATGGGTCTGTACGCCTTCTCCAGCGGCATCAACCTGATCCTGATCGTCACCATTCTGATTTGCAACACCCTCGTCAACAAGGTCACCGGCGCAAGCCTTGATAAGGGAATAGGAGGTTAAATCATGCCTGAGATCGTATTGACCCACGTAACCAAACGCTGGGATAAATTCTACGCTGTGGACGACCTGAATCTGGTTATCGACGACAACGCCTTCGTCACGCTGCTGGGGCCCTCCGGCTGCGGCAAGACCACCACCCTGCGCATGATCGCGGGACTGGAGACTCCCACCAGCGGCCGCATCACCATCGGCGGCCGGGTCGTGTATGACAGCGAGGCCGGCATCAATATCCCGCCCAACAAGCGCAAGGTGGGCTTCCTGTTCCAGAACTACGCCCTCTGGCCCAACATGACCGTCTACCAGAACATCTCCTTCGGCCTTTCCAATATCAAGGAAGAGCTGCCCAAGTTCGACCCGGACGCCAGCCGCGCCGCAACGCTGCTGCGCGTCCTGCAGAAGCCGGACGACGTGGTAAAGACCATCGTGGAGTGCGTGGACAAAAAGGGCAAGCTGGACGTGAACAAGGCCCAGATCAAGCTGATCGACCGCTATGAGATTTCCATCTACGCCGCCAAGACCCTGATGAGCTACAAGCTCCACGAGTCCATGGAGCCGGGCACCGTGGCGCAGGCCCGCCGCCCGGAGCTGGAGGCCGCGCTCAAGTCCGCCCGGGACAAGGCCGCCGCCGCCGGCTGCACGCTCAACGACCGCTTTGAGTACGAAAAGGACGGCAAGCCCGTCACCACCGTGCGCAAGCTGACGCCGGAGGAGATCGACCTGTCCGTGCGCCGCGTGGCCCGGATCGTGAAGATCGGCATGTTCATGGACCGCTATCCCTCCGAGCTGTCCGGCGGCCAGCAGCAGCGCGTGGCCATCGCCCGGACGCTGGCTCCGGAGCCGACGGTGCTGTTCATGGACGAGCCGCTGAGCAATCTGGACGCGAAGCTGCGCCTTGAGATGCGCTCCGAGCTTCAGCGCCTGCACATCGACACCGGCTCCACCTTTATCTACGTCACCCACGATCAGATGGAGGCCATGACGCTGGCCACCAAGATCTGCCTGATCGAAAACGGCGTCCTCCAGCAGTACGACGCGCCGCTGGACGTGTACGCCAAGCCCAATAACGTGTTCGTGGCGGACTTCGTGGGCAACCCCGCCATCAACTTCATCGACGCCAGCGGCGCCCAGCAGTCCGACGGAACGCTGACCCTCTCCGCGCTGGACGGGATGCAGCTCTCCTTCCGTCCCAAGGAGCCGCTGGACGTGGCCGCGTGGTACGAGCGCGCGGACGCGGAGGACAAGGCCCGCAGAGACGCGGAAAACGCCCGGGCGCTGGACAAGAAGAGCGTGGAAAAGGGCAACAAGGACGTGCTGTTCCGCTATCACGTGGCCCGCGTCAACGAGACGGAGGACTTCGGCGACGAGGCGGCCCTGACCGACGGGGACTTTGTTCTCGGCGTGCGGCCGGAGTTCCTGCGTTTGAGCGATTCCGGCGCCATCGAAGGCGAGATCTACTCCGCCATGCCCACCGGCATGGAGACCACGGTGAAGGTCCGGGTGGGCAGCTTCCTGCTCACCGGCGTGGTGTTCGGCGGCGTGCTCTACCGCATCGGCCAGAAAATCCGTCTGGACTTTCAGGGCGACGGCGTGGTATTATTCAGTCGTAGGAACGGCCGGATGATCGCGCAAGGCTCTTTGAGCGTGAAGTAGATCCGCCCCGGTCCCTCGGCCGGGCGCTGTCGGGAAAGAGGCCCCCTGCCGGGGCCTCTTTTCTCCGTTTTCCATCCTGATCCCCAAAAGGAGCGTTTTATGATCCGTCTCATTGCATCCGATATCGACGGCACGCTGCTGCCCTATGACGAGACCGTCATGCCCCAGCGGCTGTTTCCCCTGATCCGCCGCCTACGGGAGCGGAATATCCTGTTCTGTCCCGCCTCCGGCCGGCAGTACCACTCCATGCGCACGCTGTTCGCCCCCGTGGCGGACGAGATGTGCTTTCTGTGTGAAAACGGCGCCGTGCTGTACGGCCCCGGAACGGAGGAGGGCGCGCCCCTCCTGAGCAAGACGCTCCTGCCCCGTCAGGAGGCGCTGGCCCTGTCCCGCGCCATCATGGACATTCCCGGCTGCGACGTCATCATCGAGGGGCAGAACCTCAACTATCTGTGCGGCTGCGGCCCGGAGCTGGTCCACGAGATGGCCGTGAACCACGGGAATCTCGTGACCATGGTGGACCGGCCCGAGGACGTGCCGGAGGAGATCGTGAAGATCGCGGCCTACTGTCCCAACGGGATGGACGGCCCCGCCGCGCTCCTCGCCCCCCGCTGGGGCGAGCCGTTCCACATGGCGGTGGCGGGCCTTGTGTGGCTGGACTTCTCCATCGCCACCAAGGGCACCGGCCTTGCGGAGATGTGCGGCGCACTGGGCGTTTCGCCGGAGGAGACGGCGGCCTTCGGCGACAACTGGAACGATCAGGCCATGCTGGACATGGCGGGCCGGTGCTATCTCATGGAGCAGGCGGACGGTGCGCTGCGCCGGACGCTGGCGGACTCCCGCGCCGCCGCGGTCCGGGAAGCGCCCCGATCCTGCCGGGACGTGTGCGACGAATTGGAGGCGATCCTCTCATGCGCGCAGTGATCTTTGATCTGGACGGCGTGCTGGTCCGCACGGATCAGGCCCACGACAAGGCGTGGCGTGCGCTGGCGGGCCGTCTCGGCATCCCCTTTGACGGGCGCGCCGCGGCGCGGCTGCGTGGCGTCTCCCGGATGGAGGCGCTGGACATCGTGCTGGAGGGCTGCGGCCGCAGCTTCACCCCGGCGGAGAAGGAAGCCCTCGCCGCGGAGAAGAACGAGCGCTACCGCGCCCTCATCGCCGAAATGACCCCGGCGGACGTCGCCCCGGATACAACAGTCACGCTCAAGGCCCTGCGGGAGCGTGGGCTTTTGCTGGCGGTGGCCAGCTCCAGCAAAAATGCCCGCTTCATTCTGGGGCGCACCGGCCTGACGCCGTATTTCCACGCCGTGGTGGACGGGACGCAGATCGCCCGGTCCAAGCCGGACCCGGAGGTGTTTTTAAAGGCCGCGCAGGCGCTGGGCGTCTCCCAGACGGAAGCGCTGGTGGTGGAGGACGCCGCCGCAGGCGTCCGCGCCGCCCGCTGCGGCGGCTTTTCCAGCGCCGCCCTCGGCCCCGCCGCTGCGGCGGAGGGCCTTGCGGACCACGAGATCCGGTCCCTGCCGGAGCTTTTGGAGCTGGTCTGACCGCTCTATCCAACCCGAAAGGAGGACGCACCATGGGCAAACGATGCCTGATCCTCGCGCTGACCGCGCTGCTGCTCACCGGCTGTGCCGGCTCCCCGGGCCAGTCTGCGGCGGCGCTGGCCCCGGCGGAGAGCGACCGGGTCGTGATCTACACCTCTCATAAGGAGGAGGTTTACGGCCCCATCGTCAAGGAGTTTGAAGCCCGCACCGGCATCTGGGCCGAGGTGGTCACCGGCGGCACCAACGAGCTGCTTGCCCGCATCGCGGGCGAGGCGAACGCGCCGGTGTGCGACGTGATCTTCGGCGGCGGCGTGGAGAGCCTGACGGCCTATGAGCGCTACTTTCAGCCCTACGCCTGCGCCGAGGCGGACCTGATCCGCCCGGGCCTGCGCCCGTCGGACGACCTGTGGACGCCCTTTTCCTCCCTCCCCGTGGTGCTGATCTACAACACCAAGCTGGTCTCCCCCGGCGAGCTGACCGGGTGGGAGAGCCTGCTAAGCGGCCGGTGGTCCGGCTCCATCGCGCTGGCGGACCCCACTGTGTCCGGCTCCAGCTACACGGCGGCGGCCACCATGCTCTGCGCCCTCCCCGGCGACGACTGGGACCAGCTGGACCGCCTTGCCGTCCAGCTGGAGGGCCGGGTCCTGCCGGACTCCGGCGACGTGGTGGCCGCGGTGGCCGGCGGAAGCTACCGCGTGGGCGTGACGCTGGAGGAGACCGCCCTGAAGCGTCAGGCTCAGGGAGCGGATATCGCCATCGTCTACCCCGAGGAGGGGACCAGCGCTGTGCCGGACGGCAGCGCCCTGATCGCTGGCGCACCCCATCCGGACAACGCCCGGGCCTTCCTGGACTTTGCCCAGAGCCGGGACGTGCAGGAGCTGGTGGTCAGCCAGTTCTCCCGCCGCAGCGTCCGCACGGACGTGTCCGACGGCGACGCACTGCCCCCTGCGGACGAGCTGGCGCTCATCGACTATCCCGTCCGCTGGGCGGCGGAGCTGAAGGACGCCTTCTCCGCCCGCTGGCCGGAGCTTCTGCGGGAGGAGGCGCCGTCATGAAAAACGCCTCCTTCCGCCAGAAGCTGCTCACCAGCTTTCTGGCCATCGGCATCCTGCCCCTGCTGATCTGCACGCTGCTGATGCTCAACATCTTCCGCCTTTCGCTGACCCGCAGCGCGGCGGACGCCGCCGAGACGCAGCTTGACGCCATGTCCGGCGAGCTGAGCGGGCTGTTGTCCGACTGCGAGACCGTCATGGAAAAGCTCTGCGCCGAGCCGGCGGTGGCGGCGGCGCTGGACCGCTCCGAGCTGGACGAGCAGCGCGTCTACTCCGTTTTGTACCGCGCGGCCGCGCCGGTCCTCGGCGGGGCCAGTCTCTCCGTTTATGGCGCGGACGGCCGCCAGCTCTACTCCACCTCCAGCCAGCCCGCCTCCGGCTCCCTCTCCCCCCGCTGGGGGCTGCTGGCCGCGGCGGCGGACGGCGGCGTGGTCTACCGCGGCGCATCGTCCAAAAGCTCCGCCTGCATTCAGGCGGCCTGCGCCGTCCGGCGGGGCAGCGTTCCGCTGGGATACGTGGTGGCGGACGTCACCGCCGCCCAGCTCACCGCGCTTTTCGACGGGCAGTACACCGCCACCAGCCGCCTTCTGCTGCTGGACCCCTTCTGGGATCAGGTGTACGCCTCGTCCGACCTCCCCGCCAAGACGCTGGCCGCCCGCCTGCGCAGCCAGCTTCTGGCCGGACAGGCCCTCTCCGACAGCCACGGCGCTTATGATTACTTCGTCCGGCAGGAGCCGCGCTCCGGCTTCTGTCTGGTGCTCCAGCAGCCCAAGCCCATGACCGAGGGCACCGCCGAACTGATGTATCTGGTGGCGGGGCTTTCCCTGCTGCTGTGCCTGGGGCTGTGCGTGCTGGCGTCCATGCGCTTCAGCCGCCAGCTCTTTGAGCCGATCCGCGCCCTCAACAGCGCCATGCGCGAGGTGGAGGAGGGCAACCTGAACGTCCAGCTGGACAACCGCCGCATCGACGAGATGGGCCAGCTCTCCGGTCGGTTCAACCGGATGGCCCAGCGCCTGCGGCAGAATCTGAAGGACTCCCTGCGCCAGCAGCGGGAGCTGAACGAGGCTCAGATCCGCATGATGCAGGCCCAGCTCAACCCCCACTTCCTGTACAACACGCTGGACACCATCAAGTGGATGGGCAAGATCCATCAGGCCCCGGAGATCGCCACCATCTCCGCCGACCTTGCCGACATCCTGCGCAGCAGCATCTCCGCCGATGAGCTGGTCCCTCTGCGGCAGGAGCTGCGCCTTGTGGAGCGATACGTGGAGATCCAGAACATCCGCTTTTCCGGCGCGTTCGCCCTGACGGTGGAGGTGGACGAGCCGCTGCGGGACGTGCCGGTGCCGAAGCTGATGCTCCAGCCGCTGGTGGAAAACGCCATTCTGCACGGCTTCCGGGACCGCTCCGGCGGCGAGATCCGCATCAGCGCCTACCGCGCGGAGGAGGACCTGATCCTCACCGTCCGGGACAACGGCTGCGGCGTGCCGGAGGAGGTCCTGACCCAGTACCGGGACGGCGCGCCTCGGCCCGGCGGGCACTTCGGCCTGCACAATGTGGACGCCATCCTGCGCATCCGGTACGGACCGGACCGGGGCGTCCGCTTCGTCCCCGTGCAGGGCGAGGGCGCGTGCATCCGCATCACACTTCCGGTTTTCAGGAAAGGAGAGGAACCGCCATGCTGAAGGTCGTCGTCGTGGAGGACGAGGAGCTGGTCCGCAAGGGCATCGTGCTGACGGTGGACTGGGCCGGGGCGGGCTGCGCCGTGGTGGGCGAGGCCGCCAACGGCGAGGAGGGGCTGGAGGTCATCCGCCGCTACCGCCCGGACCTGATCGTCACCGACATCCGCATGCCCAAGCTGGACGGCATCGAGATGCTCCGCCGCCTGCGGGAGGAGGGGAACCGGGCCCACGTGGTCTTTCTCACCGCGTACAGCGACTTTTCCTACGCCCAGTCGGCGCTGAAGCTGGGCGCTGCGGACTATCTGCTCAAGCCCTTTCACGACGGGGAGCTGGAGGAGACCATCGCCCGCATCCGCAGCCGCGCCCAGACCGCAGCCCCGGCGGCTCCCGCCGCCCCGGTCCTGCCGGAGGGGCAGGGGCCGGAAAAGAGCAAATACGTCCGGGAGGCGCTGACCTATCTTTCCGAGCATTACAACGACCCGGATATCAGCGTCTCGTCCGTGGCCCGCAGTCTGGGCGTCAGCGACGGGCATCTGAGCCATGTTTTCAAGAAGGAGACGTCCTACACGCTCTCGGCCTATCTCACCAACTACCGGATGCACAAGGCCACGGAGCTTCTGCGGGACTGCCGCGTAAAGGTCTACGAGGTGGCGGAGTCCGTGGGCTACCGGGGCATCGCCTATTTCAGCCGCGCGTTCAAAAAAAGCGTGGGGATGTCCCCATCGGAGTATCAGAAGCGCTGCCAGTGACCGGCGGAGCGCCGCCGGGCCGACGCAAAGACGCAAAGGAGTGTTTTTCGTGGAGATCACCATTCGGAAGGCCGATGCCGCAGATCTGGACGCCGTGGTCCGGGTCTATGAGCACGTCCACGACGCAGAGGAGGCCGGCCCCGCGCAGGTGGGCTGGGTGCGGGGCGTGTACCCCGTGCGCTCCACCGCTGAGGCGGCGCTGGAGCGGGGCGACCTGTTCGTGGAGAAGGCGGACGGCGCCGTGGTGGGCACCGGCATCTTCAACCGGCTTCAGGCGGACGTTTACGCGGGCGCTCCGTGGCAGTACGACGCGCCGGATGACCAGATCATGGTCCTGCACACGCTGGCCGTCGATCCGCAGGCCGGAAAACGGGGCCTTGGCCGCGCCTTCGCCGCATTTTACGAGCAGTACGCCCGGGAGCATGGCTGCCGGTATCTGCGCATCGACACCAACGAGAGAACTGAAGCATTACACGCTTCAAATGATCATCGCTGTTGGATTTAAGGTCAATAATCCCCGTGCGGTGTAGTTTCGCAAATGGGCGGGGCAGATCGTGAAAGACCATACCATCCAAGGCTGGACCATGGATAAGGAACGTCTGAAAAAAGGACATATGTTCACAGATGAATACTTTGAGCGTCAGCTCCAGTACATCCGTGAAATCCGGCTGTCTGAGCGGAAATTCGATCAAAAGGTCACGGACCTCTACGCTACAGCTTTCGACTACGACAAGGATGCAAGGACCACTCGTCTGTTTTTCCAGACCGTGCAGAACAAGCTGCATTATGCCGTTCATCGCCACACAGCGGCAGAGTTGATCGTGGAGCGGGCTGATGCGGCGAAAGAACACATGGGGCTGGCAACCTGGGAAAATGCACCAGACGGAAAAATCGTAAAGGCTGATGTGACCGTAGCCAAGAACTATTTGAGCGAAAAGGAAATGTCATATCTGGAACGGATCGTGTCTCTCTATTTGGACTATGCCGAGCTTCAGGCTGAACGCAAAATTCCTATGAGTATGGAGGATTGGGCGAAGCGTCTGGACGGGTTCTTGGAGTTTAACGGAAACAAACTGCTGACGGGACCCGGTAAAATCAGCGCGGAGCAGGCAAAGCTTCATGCCGAAACAGAGTTTGAGAAATATCGAATTATTCAGGATCGACTCTACGAGAGCAACTTTGATCGTTTCCTCATGTTGGAGCAGTCGGCGGAGAATTCTGTGATGGAGAACAAAC
>UQMC01000038.1 GCA_900542115.1 uncultured Oscillibacter sp.
GTTTACCGTGCTTCCCCATAGCTCCGGCCCCGCTCGCCGCGGAGCTTCTCATCCCCTGCGCTTTGTGCCCCACACAAGGTGTTCCGCATTTCCCACACACTTCCCAATGTCTGTTCCGCAGGCGGCGTTGCTTCATGCGGCCCCACCGCGCAGACCGGCCGGAGCTGAGCAAATGTCCGCCGGGACCTTTCGGTCCCGGCGGGCGCTTTTTCTATATGGAACAGCTATTTAGATTTTTTTCTAAATAGCTGTTGACGTTTAAGCCGCGATATGGTATATACTATTTAGAAATTCTTCTAAATACTTTTGGAGGGAATGCCATGGCCTTTGCAGAGACCTTTAAGGCCCTGTCGGACCCGGTGCGGCGGGAGATATTGAATCTGCTCAAGGGCGGACGCTTAACGGCAGGCGAGATCGCTGGGCGTTTCGATATGACTGCCGCTACGGTGTCCTATCACCTGTCCCAACTGAAAAAGGCGGGACTGATTTTTGAGAGTCGGGAGAAAAACTATATCTACTACAGCCTTAACGCCTCTGTGCTGGAGGAAGTCCTGCTGTGGTTACAGGACTTGAAGGGGGAAGGAAAAAAATGAAGAACAACAAGAGGGAAATGCTGCTGACTTCGCTGGTCTGCCTGCTGCCGCTGTTCGCGGGCGCGGCGCTCTACCCGCGTTTGCCGGAGACCATGGCGACACATTGGGACTTTGCCGGCAACGCAAACGGCTGGTCGCCGCGTGCCGCCACTGTGTTCGGTCTGCCGCTGTTTATTTTGGCACTGCATCTCGTCTGCTTTTACGCCGAGAGCCGTGAGACGAAGAAAAATAGGAATCCTGTGTTGCGGACGGTGCTGATGTGGTTCTGCCCGGCCGTATCGCTGCTCGGCGGAGCGGTCACCCTCGGCACAGGGCTGGGCTATGAGATGCACATCAGCACCGTGGTACCTGTGTTTGTGGGACTACTGTTTCTGATCCTTGGTAATTACCTGCCGAAGATCCGGCAGAACCGCACCATGGGCATCAAGCTGCCGTGGACGCTGCAAAGCGAGGAAAATTGGACCAGGACCCACCGGTTGAGCGGCTTTCTGTGGGTGCTGTGCGGTCTTGTGATGATCCCCCTCTCCCTGCTGCGGCTGTGGAGCGGCTGGCTGTTTGGGGCGCTGCTGGCGGTGATGGTTCTGATCCCTACCGTCTATTCCTACGCACTTCACAGAAAAGGCATCTGACACAGAATAAAAGCGAGAACCCCCTGCGAAATGGATGCGTCCATTCCGCAGGGGGTCGTTTCTTGCTGTTTTTGCGTCGATCCTGATGTTACACAGAGAACAGCAGGTCGCTGTACACCGGGAAGGGCCAACAGTCCTTCGGTGTCAGCGTTTCCAGCTCGTCGGCCAGCGTGCGGGCCTTTTCCATATCCGGCACCAGCGTAGTATGGCTGTAGGTCATGGCCTTTTTGGCATCAGCGGGAATTTTAGCGAGGTCGCGCTCCAGCTTTTCTGTTACGGCAAAGAGCTTGTCGGTAAGCTGGCCCATGTCCCGGGCCACAGTGTCATCCGCCTTGTGGATGACACCCATCTGCTCCTTTTTACAGCTCCGCTCACACAGCTCTGCCGCGTATTTAGACACAGCGGGTAAAATCTGCCGCCGCAGCATATTCGCCATGGTGCGGGCCTCAATCGAAATCACAGTGGCGTAGTTTTCAATGTGAATCTCCGACCGGGCGTTGATTTCCTCTTTCGTGTAGATGCCGTGCTTGACAAAGAGGTCCACATTCTTCTTGGCGGTGTAGACCGGCAGGGCGTCCGCCGTGGTAGGCAGATTGCAAAGACCGCGCTTTTCCGCCTCGGCCAGCCATGCGTCATCATAGCCGTTGCCGTTGAAGATGATGCGCTGGTGGTCCGTGAAGACCTTTTTGATGAGCTTATCAAGGTCGGTCTGGAAATCCTTGGACTTTTCCAGATGGTCGGCGAACTGCTGAAGCTCCTCAGCCATGATGGTGTTCAGGGCGATGTTGGGGCCGGAGATGGACTGGCTGGAGCCCAGCATCCGGAACTCGAACTTGTTGCCGGTGAACGCCATGGGCGAGGTACGGTTGCGGTCCGTGTTGTCCTGCGGGATGGGCGGCATGGCGTCCACGCCGATCTGGAGGGTCCGCTTGCCGGAATCCTTGAACTCCGTGCCCCGGATGATGGACTGCACCACGGCGTCCAACTCATCGCCGAGGAAGATGGAGATCACGGCCGGAGGCGCTTCGGAGGCACCCAGACGGTGATCGTTTCCGGGGAAGGCCACTGTGGCCCGCAGGAAATCCTGATATTCGTCCACACCCTTGACAAAGGCCGCCAAAAACAGCAAGAACTGCGCGTTCTGGCTGGGGGTCTTGCCGGGCTTGAACAGGTTCTTGCCGGTATCGGTGTTCAAGGACCAGTTATCGTGCTTACCGGAGCCGTTGACTCCGGCAAAGGGCTTTTCATGGAGCAGGCAGACCATGTCATGCCGGTCGGCCGTCTTTTTCATGATCTCCATGGTAAGCTGGTTATGGTCACAGGCGGTGTTGGCGTCTGTGTAGATGGGGGCCATCTCGTGCTGGGAGGGCGCGACCTCGTTGTGCTTGGTCTTGCTGTAAATACCCAGCGCCCAGAGGTTTTCATCCAGATCCTTCATAAAGGACGCCACACGGGGCCGGATGGCGCCGTAGTAGTGATCGTCCAGCTCCTGTCCCCGGGGAGGCTTGGCGCCGAACAGCGTGCGGCCGGTCATCCGCAGGTCCTCACGCTGGTTGTAGAGCTTTTTGTCCACAAGGAAATATTCCTGCTCCGGGCCGACACAGGGAATGACCTTATGGGTCTCTGTGTCCCCGAACAGCCGCAGAATGCGGACAGCCTGCCTGCTGACATCCTCCATGGAGCGCAGCAGCGGCGTCTTTTTGTCCAGCGCATGTCCGCCGTAGGAGCAGAGGATGGTGGGGATGCACAGCGTCCCCTCCTTCACAAAGGCAAAGGAACTGGGGTCCCACGCGGTATAGCCACGGGCCTCAAAGGTGGCCCGCAGGCCGCCGGAGGGGAACGAGGAGGCGTCCGCCTCGCCGCGGACCAGATTCTTGCCGGAAAATTCCAGAATGGCCCGGCCATGCTCGCCCTGAGCGATAAAGCCCTCGTGCTTTTCCGCCGTAAAGCCGGTCATAGGCTGGAACCAGTGGGTGTAATGGGTGCAGCCCTGCTCCACGGCCCATGTCTTCATGGCACCGGCAATTTCATTGGCGGTGGCCAGCTCCAGCGGCGCACCGTCAGTGACGCAGCGCTTCCAAGCCTGATAGCAGGCGTCGGACAGGCGCTCCTTCATGGTCTCCTCGTTGAATACCCTGCTGCCGAACAGCTCGGGCAGCTTTCGTTCGCTCATAGCAGTCCCTCCGTTCAAGATATTGAAATCTCAAGGTCTATCCTATCATAAATCGGGCCAAACGCAAGAAAAACATGGAAAAATATGTGTCAGAGTGTAGCACGGCGGATAGGCCCTGTCAAACGGTAAACTGCACAAATTCCGGCCGCTTTTGCGGTCTGTTTCCGCGTAAGTCCGGCTTTTCCTCAGCGATGGGGAACGTGCCAGATATTGTCGGCATATTCCGCAACAGCCCGGTCGGCGGCAAAGCTGCCGCTGCGGGCGATGTTGAAAAGGCTCATACAGTTCCACTGCTCGCGGTTTTCGTAGGTCTCGGCCATGCGGCGCTCGGCGTCGCAATAGGCCCGGTAATCCGCCAGCAGCAGATATTCGTCGCTGCCGATGAGCCGCTGGTAGAGGTCCTCATAGCTCACCCCGTCCCGGAAGCCCCGGCGCAGGGAGCTCAGACAGCGCTCCAACTGCGGGTCATGGCTGACATACCGCTGGGGCACATAGCCCTCCCGCCGGAGCTGCGCGGCCTGATCGGCGTGGAGGCCGAACAGGAACATATTCTCATCGCCCAGCAGATCGTGCATCTCCACATTGGCACCGTCCAGCGTACCGACGGTCAGAGCACCGTTCATCATGAATTTCATGTTGCCGGTGCCGCTGGCCTCCTTTCCGGCAGTTGAAATCTGCTGAGAGACCTCGCTGGCGGGCATCAGGTGCTCGGCAAGGGACACCCGGTAGTTTTCAAGAAATACCACCTGCAGCTTGCCCCGGCAGCGGGGATCGTGGGAAATATCGTCCGCAAGGGAGTTGATGAGGTGGATGATCCGCTTGGCTACGGCATAGCCCGGTGCGGCCTTGGCACCGAACAGGAACGTGTGGGGCCGGGTGATGCAGCCCGGGTCATCCTGAAGCCGCTGGTAGAGCGTGATGATGTGGAGCACGTTCAAAAGCTGGCGCTTATATTCGTGGAGCCGCTTGACCTGCACATCAAAGATAGCGTCCGGCGACAGTGTGACGCCCTGCGCCTTTTTGATATATGCGGCAAAGTCCTCCTTGTTCTGCCGCTTGATGTCCTCCAGCCGCTGAAGCACGGCGGCGTCTTCGGCATGGTCCTCCAGCTTTTTCAGCGCCTGCGGGTGCAGGAGGTACTCGTCCCCGCCGGTGAGGTCCCGGACAAGGGCGTCAAGGCCGGGATTGATCTCGCTGAGCCAGCGGCGGTGGTCGATGCCGTTGGTGACGTTGGTGAATTTCCAGGGCTCCATGACGCAGGCGTCATGGAACACATCTTTTTTCAAAATCTCGGAGTGCAGGCCGGACACGCCGTTGACAGACATTCCCCCGGCGATGCACAGATTGGCCATACGGACCTCGCCGCCCCAGACGATGGCCATTTTCTCTGTTTTGCCGTTGTCATGGTAGAAGCTCTCCACCTTTTCCTGCCAGCGGTGGGCAATCTCCAGCACGATCTGCCAGATGCGGGGCAGCAGTGTTTCAAAAAGGCTCTGGGGCCAGCGCTCCAGCGCCTCGGACAAAACGGTGTGGTTCGTGTAGGCCACGGACTGGGTGGTGATGTCCCATGCCTCATCCCAGCTCATACCGGCCTCGTCCATGAAAATCCGCATCAGCTCCGGAATCACAAGGGCCGGGTGGGTATCGTTGATTTGAAGAACGTTCTTTTCGTGGAAATTTTTCAGCGTGCCGTAGGTTTCCAAATGCTTGGTGATAATGGACTGCACCGTGGCGGAGACAAAGAAATACTGCTGCTTTAAGCGAAGGGACTTTCCCTCCATGTGGTTATCCTCGGGATAGAGCACCTTGGCGATGGTCTCCGCCATGGCCTCGTCCTCGGAAGCCTTCAGGTACTCGCCCCGGGAGAACAGCGCCATGTCCACCGGGCGGGTGGAGCGGGCGTCCCACAGCCGCAGCGTGTTCACATGGTCCGTACTGTAGCCCGCCACTACCATGTCACAGGGAACGGCCTGCACCGCCGTGGCATTTTCGTTGACGATGTGGAGATGACCGTCCTGCCAGAATTCCCGCAGCGTGCCGCCGAAACGGACGATTTGGGCCTCGTCGGGCTTTGGCAGCAGCCATGCCGAGCCGACGCCCTTCCAGTCGTCCGGCAGCTCTACCTGCTGGCCCTCCACAATCTTCTGCTTGAAAATACCCAGCTCGTAGCAGATGGAATAGCCGGTGGCGGGAATTTCCAGTGTGGTCATGGAGTCCAGATAGCAGGCGGCCAGCCGCCCGAGACCGCCGTTGCCGAGGCCCGCGTCCGGCTCCAGCTCAAAGAGGTCTGCCGCCTTGAAGCCCATGCCCTCCAGCGCTTCTTTTAACTGGGGCAGAACGCCCAAGTTGTAGGCGTTTTTCATAAGGCTGCGGCCCATGAGAAATTCAAGGGAGAGATAGTGGACCTGCTTTTTCTGCTCTTTTTTCGTTTCCTTGGCGGTCTGCACGCCCCGGAGGGCCATTACATCCCGCAAAACGAGGGCGCAGGCCTTCAGCATCTCCTGATTCGTGGCCTCGCCCGGCTCCGTGCCGAAGTTCAGCGCCAGCTTGGCGGTGAGGGCCTCTTGCAGTGTCTGCGTGGTAAATGGAATGCTCATAGGGATTACTCCGCCGCCTTCTTGGCGGCGCCTTTCTTTTTGGGTTTGGAGGCGGAAGCGGCCTTTTTCGCGGCCGGTTCAGCCGTTTTTCTCGTTTTTGTGGACTTTTCGGCGGTTTTTGGAACTCTTGCACCATCATCCGGCGCGGCGGGCACCGCTTTTTTTGCGGAGGCCGCCTTGACCGGCTTTGCGGCCTTTCCAGACACCGCTTTCCGGGCGGAGGTCCGCTTTTTGGCCGGTTCAGCCGCGGCTGTCGGCACCTCTGCTTTCAGTGCTTCGGTATCGTCTGACTCCGATGCGGCAGCCGCTGCACCAGTAACGGCGGCATAAATTTTCAGATAGTCCCCTGCGCTGCGGTTCCAACTGAAATCCCGCTCCATGGCCCGGCGGCGGAGCCGCGCAAAGGCGTCCGGATAGTCCTTATAAAGATAGGCCGCCTCCCGGAGGACATGAAGCATATCGGCGCTGGAATAATTGGCGAAGGTAAAGCCGGTGCCGGCATCCCGCCACGCCTCGTAGGGCTGAACGGTATCCTTCAGCCCGCCGGTCTCCCGGACGATGGGGACCGTACCGTAGCGCATGGCAATCATCTGGGAAAGGCCGCAGGGCTCGCTGCGGGAGGGCATTAAGAATAGGTCCGCTCCGGCGTAAATGGCCATGGACAGCGCCTCGTCATACCCGAGGCGAATGGCCATCCGCTCCGGCCAGCGCTCCGCCGCATGGCGGAAGAAATCTTCATAGGCCGCGTCTCCGCTGCCCAGCAGCACAAACTGCACCGGAAGCTCCATGATGTCTCCCATGACCTCCCGAATGAGGTCGAGGCCCTTGTGGGTCACAAGGCGGCTCACCATGGCGATGATGGGCGTTTCCGGCTCCGGCCGCAGCCCCAGTGCCTTTTGCAGTTCCGCCTTGTCGGCGGCCTTGCCGGAAATGTTCTCCGCCGTGTAATTCGCGGCGATGCGGGGGTCCGCCGCCGGGTCATAGAGCTTCATGTCAATGCCGTTGAGCACGCCGGAGAGCTTATAGCCGCACTGGGTCAAAATCCCCTCCATGCGGTGCGCAAAGTAGGGATTTTTCAGCTCCTGAGCGTAGGTGGGAGACACGGCGTTCACTGCGTCCGCCGTGAGAATCGCGCCCTTGAGAAGATTGAGGTCGCCATCCAGCAGCAGCGTCCCATCGTCCACCCAGCCCCGGTCCAGACCGAACAGGTCGCCGAGGCAGTAGGGGTCATAGCGACCCTGATACTCGATGTTGTGAATGGTCAGTACCGTGCGGACAGAACGATAACGTTCCTCTCGGACACCGTCATCCTTCAGATAAATGGGGATAAGGGCGGTCTGCCAGTCATTGCAGTGAATCACATCCGGCCAGAAATCCAGATGGTCCAGCATTTTCACAACGGCCCGGGAAAAAAAGCCGAAGCGTTCTCCGTCATCCGCGCAGCCGTACAGCTCCGGGCGGCCGAAATACTGCTCGTTATCCAGAAAATACCACGTGACACCGTCCTTTTTCAAGGAGAACAGGCCGCAGTAGGCGTGCCGCCACGCAAGATCGACATAATCGTAGCACAAAAAGGTGAGCTGGTCGGCGAAGCGCTCCTTCACCCGCCGGTACAGCGGCAGAATCACCGCCGTTTCCACCCCCTGCGCCGCAAGGGCCGGAGGCAGGGACCCGGCAACGTCCGCAAGGCCGCCGGTTTTGCAGAAGGGCACCGCCTCGCTGGCTGCGTATAAAACCTTCATGAAATGCTCCTTTCGGAAGAAAAAATCAGACAACACTGTTTTTCGCAATAACAATGGGATAATTGGCGTGGCCCATCATGGTGCGGCCCGGCAGCAGCTCTACGTGTTTGTCGGTAATAACATGGGCCAGCCGTGCGTTCCGCCGGACGCAGGTGCCCCGGAACAGGATGCAGCCCTGCACTTCCGCTCCCCTTTCCACCGTGACGCCAGGGAACAGAATGGAATTGACCACGGTGCCCTCAATGCGGCAGCCCTCGGCCACCAGAGAGTTCAGGCACACACCGTCCGGACCGATGTAGGTGGAGGCCTTGTCGGCCCCCTTGGCCCGGATAGGCCGTTCCGGCGTAAAGAGGTCCGCCCGGATGTCTTTATCCAGAAGCTGCATGGAGCGGTCATAGTATTCCTGCAGGGAGCGAATCTGCGCGGCAAAGCCGCCCCATGTGTAGCTTTGCAGGTTCAAAAGCGCCTGCTTTGCCTGCAAAACGTCTCGGCGGAAGCTGTATTGGTCATGGGCCTGACATTCGTCCACCAGTGACCGCAGCAGCTCTGTGGAGAGAATGAACACATCAAGGCTCCGGTAGCCCCGGGGCCGGTGCATATTGATGAGCACCTCCTGGATATGTCCGTCCGGGTCCTTTTCAAAGTAGGTGCCGTTTTCCGTGGCAAAGCTGTCATCCCCGCAGACAGCGGTGATGTCGGCATGGGTGCGGAGATGGTGGGCGAAAATATCCGCCATAGGGAGATTGGCCACAAGGTCCCCCTCCATGAGCACCACATAGTCCTGCCGAATCTCGTCCAAGTAGTCCCGGACACCGGCCAGCGCCTCCATTTTGCCCCGGAACGGCGTTACGCCCCAGTCATGGAGATAGTTGAACGGCGGCAGCAGGTGTAGTCCGCCCCGCTTTCGGGACATATCCCACACCTTTCCGCTGCCTACATGGTCCAGCATACTCTGATACCGGCCATGGAGCACCAGCCCCACATCGGTGACGCCGGCGTTGAGCAGATTGGAAAGGGTAAAGTCCACCGCCCGGTAGCGGCCGCCGAAGGGGATGGAGGCCGCGGTGCGGCGCTCTGTCAGCTCACGGAGCTCCGGACGCTGCTCATAAGCGAAAATGATTCCATGCAGACGGTTCATTTCAGCACCTCCTTGCCGTAGCGGTCCAGCATGACGCCGGGGGCGATCTCACGGCCATCCTCCAGCGCGCAGTCCGGCGCCAGCACGGTCAGGTCCCATTTTCCGCCGGGCGCGGAATCCGGCATGCCGCCCACCCGGCATTCCCGGCCGATATGGCAGCCCTCGCCGATGATGGCGTATTCGATGACAGACCCGGCCTCCACGGTGACGCCGGGGAGAATCACGGAGTAGCTGACCCTTGCCCCCTTTTCAATGGTGACGCGGGGCGAGAGCACGGAGTTTTCCACCGTTCCCTCAATGTCGCAGCCCCGGTTGATGGCACTGTGGCTCACATGGCTGTCCCCGCCCATGTAGATAGGCGGCGCATCCACGCTGCGGGCGTAAATGGGCCACGATTCGTCGCTGAGGTCCAGACCGGAGTCCGGGGAGAGCATATCCATGTTGGCGTCCCACAGGGAGGTCAGTGTTCCCACGTCCTTCCAATAGCCCTGGAAGCGGAACGCTGCCATCCGCTGTCCGTCCGCAAGCATTTTCGGGATGACGTTTTTGCCGAAATCATTGTCGGAGGCGGGATCGGCCTCGTCCTCGGTGAGATAGCGCCGGAGGGCCTTCCACGAAAAGACGTAGATACCCATGGAGGCGAGGTTGCTTTTCGGTTCCCGGGGCTTTTCGGCAAATTCGGTGATCATATCGTTTTCATCCACCGCCATGATGCCAAAGCGGCTGGCCTCCTCCCACGGAACCTCCATGACGGAGATGGTGCAGGCGGCCTCGGCCTCCTTATGGCGGCGAAGCATTTCGGAGTAATCCATTTTATAGATGTGGTCGCCGGAGAGAATCACTACATACTCCGGCTGGTACTGGTCGATGAAGCCCATGTTCTGATAGATGGCATTGGCGGTGCCCTTGTACCACGTACCGCCCTTGCTGCCCATGTAGGGCGGCAGGATGTGAACGCCGCCGTTGCTGCTGTCAAGGTCCCACGGCTGGCCGGAGCCGATGTAGCTGTTGAGCTCCAGCGGGCGGTATTGGGTCAGCACGCCCACGGTGTCAATACCGGAATTTGTGCAGTTGGACAGGGGAAAATCAATAATGCGGAACTTGCCGCCGAAGGGTACGGCGGGCTTTGCCATGGCGCCGGTGAGGACATAGAGGCGGCTGCCCTGTCCGCCGGCCAGCAGCATGGCGATACATTCTTTTTTCACGGGTGTACCAGCTCCTTTTTCCTGTTTTCTGCGAATCAAATTTATTTTGGAGAAACAGCCCACTGATAGAGGGGCCGCCGGGAAGCGCGAGAATTGTGCCTAACACTTGGACTTTTTCGCCGCCGCAGCGTGAGAGGCTGCCTTTTTCTGCGGCTTTTCCGGGAGCTGCCCCTCCCCCCGGAGGAACACCGCGCCGAAGGCGGGGATTTTCAAAAGGGCGGAGTGAGGCCTGCCGTGGGAGGGCACAGATTCCACTGCGACAGGTGTCTTGACAGGTGTAAAGCCGCTGCCGCCGAATTCCGGCGCGTCCGTGGTGAATACGGGAACGTATTGCCGCCGGGGCGGAACGCCCACCCGGTAATCGGCGTAATCGTTGGGGGAAAAGTTCACGGCGCACAGCAGCTCGTTTCCCGCCCGGTCCCGGCGAAGGAACACGATGACGTTATTGTGGTTATCGTCCGGCACCAGCCACTCAAAGCCCTGCCAGTCAAAGTCGATGTCCCACAGAGCACTCTCCGCCTTATAAAAGGCGTTGGCAGCCTTGAAAAACGCGTGGAGCTGCCGGTTTTCCTCATGCTCCAATAAGTACCAGTCCAGTTGGCCGCCGGAATCCCATTCGTGCCACTGGCCGATCTCCGGCCCCATGAACAGCAGCTTCTTGCCGGGGTGAGAGAGAAGATAGGCATAGAAGCCCCGGGTGCAGCGAAGCTGATTTTCATAGTCGCCCGGCATCTTCCCTACCACGCTGCCTTTCATGTGCACCACCTCGTCATGGGAGATGGGCAGCACGTAGTTTTCGGAAAAGGCGTACATCATGGAAAACGTCAGGTCCCGGTGGTGGTCCTGCCGGAACCACGGGTCCAGCTTTAAATAGTGGCAGATGTCATTCATCCACCCCATGTTCCACTTGAGGTTGAAGCCGAGGCCGCCGATATCGGCGGGCTTTGTCACCAGCGGCCACGCCGTGGATTCCTCGGCGATCATCAGCACGTTGGGGTCCACAGAAAACGCCGTGGCGTTGAGCCTTCGCAGAAAGTCAATGGCCTCCAAATTTTCCTTGCCGCCGTGGAGATTGGGCGTCCACTGCCCCGCTTCCCGGCCATAGTCCAGATACAGCATGGAGGCTACGGCGTCCACCCGGAGGCCGTCGATATGATACATTTCCAGCCAGAACCGGGCGGAGGAAAGGAGAAAGCTCACCACCTCCGGCCTGCCATAGTCAAAGACACGGGTGCCCCAGCCGTTGTGCTCCCGCTTTTTCGGGTCGGTATATTCGTAGCAGCACGTACCGTCAAATTCGTACAGGCCCTGCTCATCCTTGCAGAAGTGGGCCGGCACCCAGTCCAAAATCACGGAAATGCCCTGACTGTGGAGATGGTCCACGAACCACATGAAGTCCTCCGGCGTACCGAAACGGGAGGTGGGGGCAAAATACCCCGTGCACTGATAGCCCCAGGAATCGTCCAGCGGGTGCTCCGTCACCGGCAGCAGCTCCACGGCATTGTAGCCCATGTCGGAGACATAGGCCGCCAGCTGCCGGGCCATGTCCCGGTAATCAAGAAAGTCGCCGTTTTCATGCCTGCGCCACGAGCCGAGGTGCACCTCGTAAATGTTCAGCGGCCGGTGGTACACCGGCTGCTTGGCACGGCGGAAGGCATCGTCTGTCCAGTGAAAATGCTCAATGTCATAGAGCTTGCTGGCGGTGCCGGGGCGGGTCTCCGTGTGGAAGCCGTAGGGGTCGGCCTTGTAGCGCACAGCCCCGTCCGCGCCGGTCACGGCGTATTTATAGGCGGTATAGACCGGCAGATCCGGGATAAAGCCCTGCCAGAACTCCCCCTTGGGGGCAAGGGCGTTGGCCCCCGTGTCCCAGCCGTTGAAGTCCCCCACCACGGAAACGGCCCGGGCGTGGGGA
Source organism: uncultured Oscillibacter sp. (assembly GCA_900542115.1). GTDB lineage: Bacteria > Bacillota > Clostridia > Oscillospirales > Oscillospiraceae > Oscillibacter > Oscillibacter faecalis_A. The sequence goes on from UQMC01000038.1 coordinate 11,990, forward strand.
GCCCAGACGTTGAACCACCAGCCGTGGACGCCGCCCTCCGTAGCGGGATGGGCGCCGAACAGCTGCCAGCCATCCGTCAGGCGGCCGCTGTGGTATAACTGTGTCTGGTCCATGGGCAGACCTCCTGTTCTCAAGGCCGCAAAACGTTTGCGTCAGCGAACTGACCGCGCGCCGCGGGCCCTGATTTCTGATACTTTATTATACCGCCCGGGGGTCGGAAGCGTCAAGGCGGGAGGCTGTCGAAAAGCATAGAAGGAATTTGGAGGATATGTCACCGGATTTTGCCGGGGCCTGTATTTTCTTGTGCGCTTCGCCAATGCACATTCGCCTGCGGGTCTGTTAAGATGAAAACAAATGTCCGTGAAATTTCCCTCCGGCCAACGGCGCCGGAGGCCGGGAGGCAGCTATGGGTACAGTTTTGACGCAATTTACCGTGGACGGTGTGGCGCTGTGGGTAGTGCTGCTGATCTGCGGCGGCGTGTTTTTGGGGTCATTTATGGACGCCATCGCCGGGGGCGGAGGTATCATCACCGTTCCCACCTATCTGATGGGGCTTTCGGACTTCCCTATTTACAATGCGCTGGGGACCAATAAGCTGTCCTCCGGCATCGGCACCGTTTTTTCCACAGTGCGGTTCATCCGGCAGGGCTATGTGGACTGGGCGCTGTTCGCCCCGGCCATCGTGCTGGCGCTGGGCGGCTCTGTGTGCGGAACGTGGCTCCAGCACCACACTCCGGCGGTGGTGCTGAAGTATTTGCTGCTGCTGGTGCTGCCGGTGGTGGCGTTCATCACGCTGCGGACCCGCAAATGGCCGGACGAGCCGGAGCCGCTGGACCCAAGGCTCCGCCGCCTCATTGTCTGGGCCGCCGCCTTTGTCATCGGCGGGTATGACGGCTACTACGGTCCCGGAACGGGGACGTTCCTGATGATCATTTTCGTCCGCTTTGCCAGGCTGGATACCCGCCATGCGGCCGGCGGCGTGAAGGTCATCAATCTTTCCAGCAACCTCGGCAGCCTGTTTACGGCGCTGCGGGCCGGATATGTACTGGTGGGCGTGGGACTGATCTCCGCCGTGGCGGCGATTTTGGGCCATTACATCGGCGCGGGGCTGGCCATTAAAAACGGCAGCAAAATCGTGAAGCCCACGGTGATTCTGGTTTTGCTGCTGCTGACGGTAAAGGTGGGGAGCGAGCTGCTGTTCCCTGAATTTTGGAATTGAGTATGGAGGCGCTTTCGATGAACGGAAAAAAGACCATCGGCATTTTGGGCGGCATGGGCCCTCTGGCTACCGCAGACCTGTTTGAAAAGATCACGCTGCTGACGAAGGCGGAGACGGACCGAGACCACATCCGGGTGTATATCGACAGCAACACCAATATCCCGGACCGCACCGCCGCTATTTTGAACGGCGGCGCCGACCCGGTGCCGGAAATGGCGGACGCGCTGAAGCATTTGGAGCAGTGCGGCGCGGACTGCGTCATCATGCCCTGCAACACGGCTCACTATTTTCTACCCCGGCTTCAGGCCATGACGAAGCTGCCGTTTCTCAGCATCCTCACCGCCGCGGCGGAAGCCTGCGCCCGGCAGTTCCCCGGAAGGACCGTCGGAATTCTGGCGACCCGGGGTACGCTGGCGGCTGGCCTCTATCAGCAGGCGCTGGCGGTGCAGGGCGTAGAATACCTTGTCCCGGACGAAGCGGAGCAGGACGCATTGATGCGCGTTATCTATGACGGGGTAAAGGCCGGACGGGGACCGGAGGTCTACGGCCCGGTGTTCCGCGCTGTGACGGAGGGCATGGCAGCCCGGGGTGCGGAGGTATTTTTGCTGGGCTGCACAGAGCTGCCGATGGCGGCGGCAGGCGCCGGTCTGACAGCCCCCACCGTTGACCCCACGGCGGAGCTTGCCAAGGCGGCCATTCGCTTTTGCGGCTTTTCCGTGCGGACAGATAAGAACTGAAGCGCTCTTTCACAAGTTAAATTGACGGAGCAATGTAAAAATATTGTTTCGATTTGTGTCAAATCACCAAGATTTTTGGCAATATCTTTACAAACAGCGGCTTGTTTTGTATAATAAGTCTATTGTTCCAAATTTCTGCGAATTTTTTAGAGGGAGCGACTTTATGGAAAAGAAAAAGATGGGTCTGCCGATGCAGATATTCTTAGCCCTGATTTTGGGCATCGTGGTGGGTTTGGTGCTGTATTTTGCAGGCGCCGCAGAGTTCACCACCAGTTACCTCAAGCCGTTCGGTGATATTTTCGTAAACCTGCTGAAGTTCATTGTGGTGCCGGTGGTGCTGTTTTCCATGATCGACGGTATCATCTCCATGGGCGACATGAAGAAGGTCGGCTCCGTGGGCTGGAAGACAGTGGCCTACTTCATGGTCACCACCGCCATCGCCTGCGTCATCGGCCTTGTGCTGGCTACGCTGTTCAACAATGCAGGCCTGTTCCCCAACCTTTCCGAAGCGGCGCAGTCCGCCGAGTATGAGGCCAAGGAGTACGCGGGCTTCATGAGCACGCTGGTGTCCATCTTCCCCACGAATATGTGGAAGTCCTTCACGGAGGCCAATATGCTGCAGGTCATTGTCATTGCCCTGCTGTTTGGCGGCGCTATCATGGCGGCCGGCGAGAAGGCCAAGCTGTGCCGGGATATTGTTACCTCCTTCTACGCGGTCATTGACAAGCTGATGACCTTCGTGATTTCCCTTGCCCCCATCGGCGTGTTCGCCTACATGAGCTGGGTGGTAGCCACACAGGGCGCGGCGATTCTCGGCTCTTTGGCGCTGGTGATTCTCTGCGCTTACATCGGCTACATGATTCACGCCGTGGTGGTGTATTCCGTTTCCGCCCGCGTGTTTGCCGGCATCAGCCCGTGGGCCTTTTTCAAGGGCGCTTCTGCCGCGATGATCTTCGCGTTCACCTCTACCTCCTCTGCCGCAACGCTGCCGGTATCCAAGGAGTGCGCTGCCGATATGGGTGCGGAGGATGACATTGCTGCCTTCGTGCTGCCGCTGGGCGCGACCATCAACATGGATGGTACGGCCATCTATCAGTGTGTGGCGACGGTGTTCCTTGCCACCTGTGCCGGTATGCACCTGACGCTGGGCCAGATGGTTCTGGTAGTCGTTACGGCGACTCTGGCCTCCATTGGTACGGCGGGCGTGTCCGGCGCCGGCATGATCATGCTGGCCATGGTGCTGGAGGCCATCGGCATTCCTGTGGCATACATCGGCCTTATTGTGGCGGTGGACCGTCTGTTCGACATGGGCCGTACCTGCCTGAATGTCACCGGTGATATTGCCTGCACCCTCTGTGTGACCAAGTGGGAGAGCAAGAAGTAAAGAAAGCTGCATGATAAAAAAGCGGACCGCACAGCGGTCCGCTTGAGACTGTCGATAAAGTGGTAAATCCTCCGCAACGGTAAGGAAGGGTG
>UQMC01000039.1 GCA_900542115.1 uncultured Oscillibacter sp.
ACCGAGATCTACACTCTTTCCCTACACGACGCTCTTCCGATCTTCCTCATCGTCATTTTGCTTTTAGTCTGCTGCGGAAACGGCAGCGGCTGCGGCAACAACTGCAGCTGCGGCAATTCCTGTTGCTGACGCTCCGGCGGGCACCTCCCGCCGCCATGGACAGGCCCTACAGCAGGGCCCGCACTCGCCGGTATACCTCATTATGGATGTCCTCCGGCGTCCGGGGCGCGCCGTTTTCGGCGCAGTCGATGACCTGCCAGCCGCAGCGGCGCACAATGGCCCGGGCATTCTCCCGGCACGCCTTCAGATACGCCTCATCCTGCTCATGAATATCGGCATGTGTCCCGGCGGCCTGCTCCCGCTGCCGCAGCATTTTCTCCGTGATTTCCGTTGGCATATCCAGATACAGCACCAGATCCGGCTCTGGCAGTCCCAGCAGCCGGTATTCCAAATCGAACAGCCAGTCCAAAAATGCCTCCCGCTCCCCCTCCGGCAGCTTGGACGCCTGATGCACCGCGTTGGAGGTGGTATAGCGGTCCGCGATCACCAGCCCGCCGCTTTCGTAAAATGCGCCCCAGTCCTGCTTATAGGAGGCATAGCGGTCCATGGAAAACATCAGTGACGCCGCATAAGCGTTCACATCACCGGGATGGCGGCCCAGCTTCCCGTCCAGATACTCCTGCACCATAGCGGCAGAGGGCTTTCCGTACCGGGGAAAGTCGATATTTTTATAGGCAACACCCTCACGCGTTAGCCGCTCGCACAGCAGCCGGGACTGCGTGGCCTTGCCGGAACCGTCCGTCCCCTCGAATACGATGAGCTTCCCTTTCATTTTCTGCTCCTTTTCTCCTGCCGCACATGGACGAGGAACAGCGGCAGGCGCAGCATCCGTCCGACGCGCTTGGGCTCCTTACACAGCCGGTAGAACCACTCCAACCCATGATCGGACCAGAACTTCGGCGCCCGCTCCACGGTGCCGGCGAAAACATCCATGCTTCCGCCGAGGCCGCACAGCAGCCGCGCCCCGGTGGCGGGGCCGTTCTTTTCCATCCACAGCTCCTGCTTCGGCGCGCCAAGACACACGAACACGCAGTCCGCGCCGCTTTCCCGAATTGCTTCGACAACAGGCGCATCCTCTTTAAAGTATCCATCATGGGTCCCGGCAATTTTCAGTCCGGAATATTGGGCCTTCAGACGCGCTGCCGCCTGCTCCGCCACGCCGGGCTTTGCTCCCAGCAGATAAAGGGATTTCCCCCGCTCCGCCATTTTACCCATGAGGCCCATGGCAAATTCAATGCCGGGGGTCTTTTCCTTCAGGGGCGTTCCCAGCATGGCCGCGCCCTTGATGACGCCGATTCCGTCCGGCAGCACCAGCGCCGCGCCGTTGACCGCCCGCATGGCCTCCGGGTTTTCCCGGCAGACCTCCACGATCTCCGGGTTGGGCGTCACCACATAGTGACAGCCCGCCTCGTCCAGCAGCGCCGCGCCCCGGTCAATGGCCTCCCGCAGCGTCAAATTATCAAAGCCAACGCCCAATACGTTGATTCGCATACGCTCCACCTTTCATGCCGTCCATTGACAGGTGTCTATGCACCTGTCAACAGATGATACCGCACTCCCGAATGGCAGCCAGTACCATAGTAATACAGGATAAAGTATACCACACCGCCACACCGTTTTTCAAGAGGGCAGTCCCCCTCACCGCGCAGAAAAACAGCGAAGCCCTTCGGCTTCGCTGTCTAAATGGTCCTTTGCGGTCACACCGCCGCCTTTTTCTTTTCCGGGAGCTGGGCCAGCACCACTGCCGCCAGCATTACCGCACAGCCGAAATACTCCCGGCCGCTGAGGCGGTCCCCCAAAATCACGGCGCCGGAGATGGCGGCAAACACGGATTCAAGGCTCAGCAGCAGCGAGATGACCGCGGGGTCGGAATCCTTCTGCGCCATGATCTGAAGCGTGTAGGCAACGCCGCTGGACAAAATTCCCACATACAAAATCTGCCCCATGGCACCCTGAATCCCCGCCCATGTGGGCGTCTCAAAGAGCAGCGTCCCTGCCAGCGAAAAAATGGTCATGAAAAAAAACTGGGCGCAGGAGAGCTCCACTCCGTCCACATATTTTGCAAAGTGATCCACAAAGAGAATCTGTCCCGTGAACACAAAGGCGCACAGCAGCACGCAGAGATCGCCGGAGGAAATGGTAAAGCTCTCCGTAACGCACAGGCAGTACAAGCCCACCACCGCCAGCGCCACGCTGAGCCAGATGGTGCGGGGCACCCGCTTTTTCATAAAAAGGCCGGCAATGGGTATCAGCACAATGTAAAGCGTTGTAATAAAGCTCGCCTTGCCGGAGGTAGTGGTCTCCAAGCCCTTTTGCTGAAGATAGGTGGCAAGGCCCATGGCAACGCCGCAGCAAAGGCCTCCCAGCAGCAGGTCCTTTTTCGACCGGGTGGTGCTGACGGGCTTGCCCTGCCGCCTGCGGACTGCCTGCAGAACCACGCACAGCACCAGCAAAAAGGCAAAGGCAATGACCGCCCGGGACGCGTTGAACGCAAAGGAGGGCACGGCCCCCGCTGCCATACTCTGCGCCACAAAGGCCGTTCCCCAGATCAGCGCCGCCAAAACGGCGTAGGAGGACTGCCGCAGGGAATTGTGCTTCATAAAACTTGCTCCCCTTCAAAAGATATGATAAAATAAAAAAAATTTGATTGTTCGATTATAGTAAAAATCGGCCCGCTCCGCAAGGGGGCTGTCCTCACTTTTCTGCGGACTGCAAAAGCCGCCGGGGATTTTCCGCCGCTTTTGTGGATTTTTACAACATTTTTGCCGCTTTTTATTGGGAGATGCGCTATGGCAAAGCTGACCCGCGATTTTTTTGACCGGGACACCCTGACGGTGGCCCCTGCTCTGCTGGGAAAATATCTGGTGCGAAGCTATGGCGGCACGCTGCTGGCGGGCCGCATCACGGAGACGGAGGCGTACATCGGTCGGTGCGACAAGGCGTGCCACGCCTACAATTACCGCCGCACCGCCCGGACGGAAACGCTGTTTATGGCCCCCGGCCACGCCTATATCTATTTCATCTACGGGATGTACCACTGCCTGAACTTCGTCACGGAGCCGGAGGGCGAGCCTGCCGCCGTTTTGCTGCGGGCGCTGGAGGGCGCGGCAGGGGTTGACGTCATGCGGCGTCTGCGCTATGGGGACGCCCCCATGAACGCTTACCGCCGGAAAAACTTCCTCAACGGCCCCGGCAAGATCTGCAAAGCGCTGGACCTCACCACGGCGCAGAACCGGCTGGACCTGACGGGGGACACGCTGTTCCTCTGCGATTCCCTTGCAGACATCAGCCTTGCGGAGCCGCCCCACGAACCGGAGCGGCTTTGCACCGGGCCGCGCATCGGTGTGGACTACGCGGAGGAGGCAAAGGATTTCCCGTGGCGGTTCTGGCTTGAAAAGGAGCAATGATATGTATTTATTCGATATGGACGGTACGCTGATCGACTCCAACGGCGTATGGAAGGACGTGGACCGGGAATTTTTAGCCCGCCGGGGTCTGCCCTATACCCGCGCCTACTACGAGGGCGTGGCCCACACCATTTTCCCCCTTGCCGCCAAGTTCACCAAGGAATTCTGCCATCTCCCGGAAAGCGAGGAGGCCATCATGGCGGAGTGGATGGAGCTTGCCAAGGACGCCTACGCCCATGTGACGGTAAAGCCCGGTGTTCGGGCATTTTTGAAGCAGTGCCGCATGGAAAACCGCCGGATGGCGCTGGTGACCTCCAGCGTGCCGGTGCACTGCCGCACCGCCATGGAAAAGCTGGGGCTGATGAAATATTTCGAGTCCGTCACCTTCGCGCAGGAGCTTGGCCTCGAAAAAAAGGACAAGCAGCTCTGGCTCACCGTGGCCCGGCAACTTGGTGTGGAGCCGGAAAGCTGCACGCTGTTTGATGACAGCCTTGCCGCCTGCCGGGGCGCCCGCAGCGCAAAAATGCGGGTGGTGGGCGTTTACGATGACTTTTTCGCCGGAGACGAAAAGGAAATGCGCGCCTTCTGTGATGTCTATATCACCGGCTTTGAAGAGCTCCTGTGGAGGCCGGAGGCTCGTACCGTATAAAAGTACACAAAAAATCGCGGCACCGGAGATTTCCGGCGCCGCGATTTTTGTTGCTCCCGTTTTTCAGCCAAGTTCCTTCGTGCGCTTGCAGGCCGCCTCCACGGCGGCGATGCAGGCCCCCCGGAAACCACGGTCCTCCAGTGCCGCCACACCGGCAATGGTGCTGCCGCCGGGGCTGCACACCTCGTCCTTCAAAAGCTCCGGGTGCTTGCCGGACTGGAGCACCAGCGCCGCGCTGCCGCGAAGCATCTGCGCGGCGTAGCGGATAGCCTTGCTCCGGGGCAGGCCGCACTTCACGCCTCCGTCCGCCAGCGCCTCGATAAAGAGATACGCATAGGCCGGCCCGCAGCCGGACACGGCGCTGGCCGCATCAATGAGGTGCTCCGGCAGCTCGTCCAGCACGCCCGCCGCGCGCATCAGTCCCCGGAAGGCGTCCAGCTCCTCCCCGCTTACGCGGTCATTGGCGGCGTAGAGAATCAGTCCCTCCTCCACGGTACAGGGGGTGTTGGGCATGATGCGGATGATTTTCTTGTCCGCACCCAGAAGGTCTGCCAGTCTTTCCAGCGTGACCCCCGCCAGCATGGAGACAAGCACCGCCTCTGAGGACGCCACCGCCTCTGTCAGCCCCGCCAAAACGCCGCTCACCGCCTGCGGCTTTACGCCGAGGAAAACGAACCGGCTGTTTGCCAGAATGTTTTCCGCCGTTTCCGGGCGGCAGTCCAGCCGAGCCGCCGTGCTTGCAGTGTGCTCCGGGGTGGAACAGGTCACGGCGACCCGCGCTCCGCCAACCTGCTTAACAGCGGCCACCGCCAGTGCGCCGCCCATATTGCCTGCGCCGATAAAACCGGCCTCATAGCTTGCCATGTTGCTCTCTCCTTATCTGATCTGTCCGCTGCCGCGGATAATATACTTATAGGTACTCAGCTCATCCAGCCCCATAGGGCCCCGGGCGTGGAGCTTCTGTGTGGAAATCCCCATCTCGCAGCCGAGACCGAACTCCCCTCCGTCCGTAAAGCGGGTGGAGGCGTTGACATATACCGCCGCACTGTCCGTCCCGTTGACAAAGCGTTCCGCGTTTTCCTCGTTTTCCGTAATGATGGCCTCGCTGTGGTGGGTGGAGTGCTTCAGGATGTGGGCCACCGCCTCGTCCACGCTGTCCACCACCTTTACCGCTAAAATGTAGTCCAGAAATTCCGTGTCGAAATCCATGGGCCCCGCCGGCGTTCCGGGGATGATGGCCGCCGCCCGCTCATCCAGCCGCAGCTCCACCGGCGCAGGGCTTGACACCTGTACAGACACCTGCACACTCCCTGTCAGAGCCGCGTGCAGCATCAGCAAAAACCGTTCCGCCACGGCACTGTGCACCAGACACACCTCCTCAGCGTTGCACACGGAGGGGCGGCTGGTCTTGGCATTGACAATGATCTTCAAGGCCATGTCCAAATCGGCGTATTCGTCCACATATACATGGCAGATACCGGTACCGGTCTGGATGCAGGGCACCGTGGCGTGCTCCACGCAGGCCCGAATCAGCCCCGCGCCGCCCCGGGGAATCAGCAGATCCACCAGACCGTCCACTGTCATGAGGACGTTGGCACTTTCATGGCTGGTGTCCTCTAAAATATTCACGATATCCGGGTTCGCACCAGCCTGCCGGATGCCCCGCTTCAGGGCCGCCACAATGGCCGTGGAGGTTCGGATGGCCTCCCGCCCACTGCGGAGCACGCAGACATTGCCACTTTTGACGCACAGCGCCGCCGCATCGGAGGTCACGTTGGGGCGGCTCTCGTAAATAATGGCCACCAGCCCCAGCGGCACCTGCTTTTTGTAAATGGTCATGCCGTTGGCATGGTGAAATTCCGACAGGATGCGCCCCACATGGTCCGGCAGCGCGGCTGCCGCCCGGATGCCCGCCGCCATGGCGGCAATGCGGCCCTCGTCCAGCCGCAGACGGTCCAGCATCACATCGGAAATATGTCCCCGGGCGTTCGCCATGTCCGCCCGATTCTGCTCTAAGATCGCAGCGCTGTCCGCCTCAAGGCACGCCGCCATTTCGGTGAGGATTCGGTTCCGGGCGTCTGTGTCCGTATCCCGGAGGCTTCCCCACGCCGCCTTTGTTTTTTCAATCAGCTCCAGCGTTGTCATGTATTTGCCCTCCCTGTCAAAAAGCGGGTGCCTACCGGCTTACCCGCCGCAATATCGTACAGCAGCTCCGGGGCCTGCCCGTTGGCGATGACCATTTCACAGCCCGCCGCCGTGGCAATCTGCGCCGCGTGGAGCTTGGTGGCCATGCCGCCGGTCCCCAGCGCGGAGCCGGCCCCGCCGCCAAGGCGCAGAATATCCTCCGTCAGCTCCGGCACCACGGAAATGAGCTTGGCGTCCGGGTTTTTATGGGGGTCGCTGTCATACAGTCCGTCAATGTCCGACAGCAGAATCAGCAGCTCCGCCCGGACAGTGGCCGCCACCGTGGCGGAGAGGGTATCGTTGTCCCCGATGACGATTTCATCCGTGGAGATGGTATCGTTTTCATTGATGACCGGCAGCGCCCCCAAATCCAGCAGCCGTTCCAGTGTATTATGGAAATTTTCCTTGCGGACACCGCCCTCGGCGATGTCCGGCGCGGTGATGAGCAACTGGGCCACCGTATGATTGTATTCGGTGAACAGCTTGTCATAGAAATACATCAGCTCGCACTGGCCGATGGCAGCCGCCGCCTGCTTCGTAGGCATATCCGCCGGACGCCCCGGCAGGTTCAGCTTGCCGACGCCCATGGCAATAGCGCCGGAGGAAACTAAAATCACCTCATGGCCCGCGTTTTTCAGATCGCTTAAAACCTTGCACAGCCGCTCCATCCGCTGAATGTTCTGCCGCCCCGTGGGGTGGGCCAGCGTGGAGGTGCCGACCTTGACTACGATTCGCATTACATTTTCCTCTTTTCGTATTTGGCGCGGCTCAGTGTCCGCCGCCGCGCAGCATCTCCAGCGCGTGGCCCAGCGTGTCCAGCACCGCCGCTAAATTTTCCCTTGCTGCCTTTTCCGACCCCGGCAGATTGATGATGAGGCAGCTCCCCCGCGTCCCCGCCGCGGCCCGGGACAGCATGGCCCGGGGCGTGATGGCAAGGCTTGCATACAGCATGGTCTGCGGGATGGCCGGAATTTCCCGGTGCACCACCGCCCGGGTGGCCTCCGGGGTCACATCCCGGGACGAAAGGCCGGTGCCGCCGGTGGTAAGCACCAAATCGCATCCCAGCTCATCGGCGCAGCGGCACAGCTCCCGGCTGATGGTCAGCTTATCGTCCGGCACAACAGCCGTGTGGAGAACCCGATACCCGGCCCTCTCCAGCATGGCCCGCACCGCAGGGCCGCTGGTGTCCGTCCGTGTCCCGGCACTGCACCCGTCGCTGACGGTGATAACTGCCGCCTGATATTCCATTCCGGCACCTCCCTTTTTGATTTGGTTTGATTTTATACCCCGGACATTCATCCGTCAAGGGCAGAAAAATCCCCCGGACGCCAAAAGCGCCGGGGGATTTGATTGCTTTTTCTGGAATTATGCCATGGCCTTGGCAGATTCCTCCAGCTTGGCAATGAGCTCCTTGTACTTGGTAACCTTCTCCCGCTCCGCGTTTACCACGTTTTCGGGGGCGTGAGCCACGAACTTCTCATTGGAGAGCTTGCCCTCGGTGATACGCAGGCCGTTTTTCGCCTTTTCAAGCTCCTTGGCAATGCGCTCCCGCTCCGCCGCAAGGTCCACCAGCTCACTGAGGGGCAGATAGGCCGTGGCATCGTGTGTGACGATGCTGACAAGGCCGGTCACATCCGCCGGAGCGGTCTCCGGGAAGGTGACGTTGCTGGCGTAGGCCAGACGCTGGATGAAGTGCAGGCCCTGCCGGTACGCCTCCGGCTGGCCGGTGACGATTCGCAGCTCCGCCTTCTTGGAGGGGGGCACGTTCATCTCGGCCCGACGGGCGCGAATAGCCCGGATCAGGTCCATGACGGCCTCCATGGCGTTTTCCTCCGTCGGGAAATTCAGCGCCTCGGTATACTCCGGCCACTGGGCCATCATCAGAATGTCAGAGGCACCGTCACACTTGGGAAGCGCCTGATAGATCTCCTCCGTGATGAAGGGCATGAAGGGGTGCAGCAGCTTCAAAAGCGTCACCAGCACATAGCACAGCACATTCTGCGCTGTGAGCTTGGCGGCCTCGTCCGTGCCGTTCAGCCGGGTCTTGGTCAGCTCGATATACCAGTCGCAGTAGGTGTCCCAGATGAAGTCATAGACCTTGGCGGAGGCCACACCGATCTCGAAGCTGTCCAGATTCTCGGTGACCTCCTTCACCAGCCGGTTCAGCTTGCTGAGCACCCACTTGTCCTCCCGCTCCAGCTTGTCGGCATCGGGCAGGGCGTAATGGTCGATGGTCAGGTTCATCATCACGAAGCGGCTGGCGTTCCAGATCTTATTGGCGAAGTTCCGCATGGCCTCGCACTTTTCGGTGTAGAACCGGGTATCGTTGCCGGGGGAGTTGCCGGTGATGAGGTTGAAGCGCAGCGCATCCGCGCCGTATTTCTCCGCCATTTCCAGGGGGTCGATGCCGTTGCCGAGGGACTTGGACATCTTGCGGCCCTTATCATCCCGGACAAGGCCGTGAATCAAAACGGTGTGGAAGGGAATTTTCTTCATCTGCTCGCAGCCGGAGAAGATCATCCGGGCCACCCAGAAGAAGATGATGTCATAGCCCGTCACCATGACGGAGGTGGGGTACCAGTAGTTCAGGTCGGCGGTCTGCTCCGGCCAGCCCAGCGTGGAGAAGGGCCACAGGGCGGAGGAGAACCACGTATCCAGCACATCCTCCTCACGGGTCAGATGGGTGCTGCCGCACTTTTCACAGACCGTGGGGTTCTCCCGCTTCACGTTGATGTGGCCGCAGTCATCACAGGTCCACGCGGGAATCTGGTGGCCCCACCAGAGCTGGCGGGAAATGCACCAGTCATGGCAGTTTTCCATCCAGTTGGTATAGGTCTTGGAGAAGCGCTCGGGGACGAACTTTACCTCGCCCTCGTTCACCACCCGCAGGGCCTCCTTGGCCAAAGGCTCCATCTTCACGAACCACTGGGCGGAGATCAGAGGCTCCACATCGTTATGGCAGCGGTAGCAGGTGCCCACGTTATGGTTGTAAGGCTCTACCTTCACCAGATAGCCCTGCTCCTCCAGATCCTTCACGATGGCCTTGCGGCACTCGTAACGGTCCATACCATTGTAGGGGCCGCCGTTTTCGTTGATTCTACCATCGTCGGCAATGACCCGGATGACCTCCAGATTGTGCCGCAGGCCCACCTCAAAGTCATTGGGGTCATGGGCAGGGGTCATCTTCACGGCGCCGGTGCCAAAGCCGATCTCGCAGTATTCATCGCCCACAATGGGAATCTCCCGGTTCATAATAGGCAGGATGCACTTCTTGCCGATGAGGTGCTTGAACTTCTCATCGTTGGGGTTCACGGCCACGCCGGTGTCGCCCATCATGGTCTCGGGACGGGTGGTAGCCACCACGATGTCGCCGGAACCGTCCGCCAGAGGATAGCGGATATACCACAGGTGGCCGGGCTTGTCCACATATTCCACCTCGGCGTCAGACAACGCGGTGACGCAGTGGGGGCACCAGTTGATGATGCGGCTTCCCTTGTAGATGAGGCCCTTGTCATAGAGTTCGCAGAAGGTCTCCCGGACGGCCTTGGAGCAGCCCTCATCCATGGTGAAGCGGGCGCGGCTCCAGTCGCAGGAAACGCCCATCTTCTTCTGCTGCTGGACGATGCGGTTGCCGTACTCCTCTTTCCACTTCCAGACCCGCTCCAGGAACTTCTCCCGGCCCAGATCATAGCGGGTCTTGCCCTCCTTGACCCGTAGCTCCTCTTCCACCTTGATCTGGGTGGCGATGCCGGCATGGTCGGTGCCGGGGAGCCACAGCGCGGCGTAGCCCTGCATCCGCTTGAAGCGGGTCAGGATATCCTGTAAGGTGCAGTCCAGCGCGTGACCCATGTGAAGCTGGCCGGTGACGTTGGGGGGCGGCATGACGATGGAGAAAGGCTTCTTCTCCGGGTCCTCCACGCCCTTGAAGCAGTCATGGTCCTCCCACATCTGATAGATGCGGGACTCCACCTGCTGGGGCTCATACACCTTCGGCAGTTCTTTGTTCATGTTGATTCTCCTTTATTTCACGGTATTTCCGACTTTCAAATAAAAAAGCCCTGAGCCAAAAAGGCTCAGGGCGAACAAACAGTCCGTGGTACCACCTGAATTTCACGCATTTCCGCGTGACACTCGACCTTTTAACGGGATGTCTCCGTCCGGGCTTACTCTCCTGTTCGGTCCGGCCGCTCCGCGGCGACTTCACTGCCGGTTCAGGGGGGCTTGCACCCAACCGCCCTCTCTCTTGACTGTCCCTGGCCGCTACTGCTCCGCATCCTTGCGTTTGATTGTCGGCATTATACCACCGAACCGGGGCAAAGTCAATATCAAGGCTCAGGACAGCCGCAGAATTTCCTTCTTCAGCCGCTGGATAATGCGCTTTTCCAGCCGGGAAATGTAGCTCTGGGAAATTCCCATCTGGTCGGCCACCTCCTTCTGCGTCTGCTCCCGCCGCCCGCCGAGGCCGAAGCGCAGCGTGATGATCTCCCGCTCCCGGGGAGTGAGGGTGTCCAGCGCCGCCGCCAGCAGGCTCAGATCCACATCGTCCTCAATGGGACGCATCACGGTGTCCGCCTCCGTCCCCAGCACATCGGAGAGCAGCAGCTCGTTTCCGTCATAGTCCGTGTTCAGCGGCTCGTCAAAGGAGACCTCCGCCCTGCGGCCCGCGTTCTTCCGAAGATACATCAGAATTTCATTTTCAATGCACCGGGAGGCGTAGGTAGCCAGCTTGATATTCTTATCCGTGCGGTAGGTGCCGACTGCCTTGATGAGCCCGATGGTACCGATGGAAATGAGGTCCTCGATATTCACGCCGGTATTTTCAAACCGGCGGGCGATGTACACCACCAGCCGCAGATTATGTTCAATGACCTCCTGCCGGGCGTCCTCGTCGCTCAGCCGCGCCAGCAGCTCCGCCTCCCGCTCCCGGGTCAGGGGCGGGGGCAGCGTATCGCTGCCGCCGATATAGTGGACGTCCTGTTTCGGCAGCAGACCCAGACGGTCCAGCAGTCTCCGAAGCCACATGAGCATGGCGTTTTCTCCCTTCTCCACCCCATAGGGCGGTATATCCGTCCCCCAGCTCCGCGTCCGTCAGGGCGATTCGCACGCCGGGGCGGCGCTGTCCGTCAATGTCCGCCCAGTCGCACTGCACGGTGAGCAGCAGGCCCCCGCCCGCCGCTGTCCGCACCGGCAGAAGCTGCGGGCAAAGCGCCGGTTCCAGCCGCCGCAGCAGCGGCAGCGCCTCTGCTGCCGGGAGCCTCTCCAGCTCTCTTGGAAGCTGGGGAAGGCAGCGCCGCTCCACCGTCAGAATCGGGGTGCCGGTGCTGTCCCGCAGGCCGCTGCCGGTATCCCGCAGCGCCGTGAAGGACGCGGTCTTTCCCAAAAGCATCACCGTGACCGCCAGCCGTTCACCCCGGAGGCCGTGGGACGCCGCCGCCCGGAACAGTACCGTTAGCACAAGGTACACCCCCGCCGCCGACACCAGCAGCGTTCTGCTGTCCACATTCGTATAGAACACACCCCGGGCATTGGGGATGTTCTGTCCTGCCAGCAGTCCCAGCGCCAGAACGCTTCCCGCCAGCGCGCAGGCGATGGCGAAGGTCAACAGTGTCAGCCGCCAGAAATGCCGCTCCCCGCCGAAGGCCGCCAGCGCCAGCAGCACCCCCGCCGCCGCCTTCACCGGCGCGGCGGTCAAAAACGCGCCTCCCGGTAAAAATACGGCGGCGGCATATGCGCCGCCTAAAAGCCCGCAGAGAATATACCGCCCCCGCCGGAGCGTCAGCCCTGCCAGCCGGGCGGCAGAGAGGACCAGCAGATAGTCAAGCAGCGCGTTGAACAAAAATACGCTGTCCAAATACACCACCGTCATGCTGCTCCCCCCTCTCTCATGGTCATTATAGCCCGCCTCCGCCGGGAAATACGTCGCAAAAGGAAACGGCGGACAGCTTTTACTGTCCGCCGTAGTTAGTTCTTCATTCAGTTATTCCGCCCGTGCGGCCTCGGTAATGAGCCGGATGCAGAGGTCATAGCCCAGCGTGCCGCTGTCCAGCACAAGGTCATAGTTCCGGCTGTCGCCCCACTTTTTGCCGGTGTAGTGGGCGTAATAGGTGTGGCGGCTCTCGTCCCGCCGTGCGATGATTTTCTGAATTTCCGCCGGGTCGGTGCAGCCGGTGAGCTCCCGCACCCGCGCTGCCCGGTGGGCCGCGTCCGCCCGGATGAACACATTCATGCTTTTGATGTCCGCTTTCCGCAGAATCTCATCGGCGCAACGGCCTAAAATCACGCACGGCCCCTCCTTGGCAAGATGCAAAATTACCGTGCTCTGCACCTCATGGATGGCGTCCTGCGTGTCGGAAAACGAGGCGTCAGAAACAGAGCAGAGACTCTTGAGGAAAAAGCCCGTCCGGGTCACATCCTCCTCATCGTGCTCCACCATGTCCAGATCATAGCCGCTGGCCTTCACCGTCTGTTTGACGATATCCCGGTCATAGAAGGGGATTCCCAGTTCCTCCGCTACACGCCGGCCGATGGAGTGTCCGCCCGCGCCGTATTCCCGGCTGATGGTAATGATTCTGTTCATGGTACACGCTCCTTATCTCCGCCGAGGTCCGGCGGCTTTTCTACGGTCATTTTAGCATACTTCAGCAAGAGAAGCAACGGTATTTCGTCGAGCTATTTACTACCCTCTTATAGCAGCAGTGCGCTCAGGCCGGTGGCGGCCAGGCCGAAAATCAGCACGCCCACTAAGATCAGGGCAATGATGCGGGTCTTTTTTGGGGTCATTTCGCAGTTCCTCCTTCGCCGCGCTCCGCGGCCGGTATGATTTTTTTAATGCTTTTCTCCACGCGGGACCGCGGCAGCATCAGCTCGTGGCCGCAGCCGAGGCACCTCAGCTTAATATCCATTCCCACCCGGGTCAGCTCCCATTGCTTCGAGCCGCAAGGGTGAGTCTTTTTCAGCTCCACAATGTCCTTAATATGCAGATCCATACGATTCCTCCTGTCACAGTGCCTGCAAAGCTGCATAGGCTAAAGCATCAAATGGTAAAGGATGATTTACTATGCCGGAAAACAAGCTCTATCCTCCCGAGGGGCTGTCAGCCCCCGTTCCTCTCACGCTGTCCGCCCTTCGGGACGCTCAAAGCAGCGGCGCTGTTTTAGAGGCCGCGGCGCTGCGGTGCGACGCGGCGCTGTGCCTCCACTTCCAATTTGGGAGCGTCACTGCCCGGATGCCCCGGGAGGAAGTTACCGCCCCATGGATCACCGGCGCGGGGCGGGATATTGCCGTGCTCTCCCGTGTGGGAAAGCCGGTGTGTTTCACCGTGACGGACCTCTCCGCCGACGCCAAGGGCGCGCCGGTGGCGCTGCTGTCCCGCAAGCAGGCGCAGGAGGACGCCATCACGGCACTTGAGGCGCTGCTGCGCCCCGGCTCCGTTGTCACCGGCCGAATTGTCGGCATGGAGCCCTTCGGTGCCTTTGTGGACATTGGCCGGGGCATCGTGGCGCTGCTGCCTACGGCGTACATCTCCGCCGCCCGCATCCGCCATCCCCGGGAGCGGTTCCAGATAGGGCAGAAAATCCTCGCCGTGGTCAAGAGCCTTGACCGCGCGTCCCACCGAATCACCCTGACCCACCGGGAGCTGCTGGGGACATGGCTGGAAAACGCCAGTCTGTTTGCGCCGGGGGACACCGTGCAGGGCATCGTCCGCGGCATACAGGACTACGGTGCCTTTATTGAGCTGACTCCCAACCTCTCCGGCCTGACGGACCGGCGGGACGATCTTCACGAGGGGGACGCGGTCTCGGTGAACATTCGCTCCCTCCGCCCGGAACGGATGAAGGTAAAGCTGCAGGTCATCGAGCGGCTGCCGCCCCTTCCGGCGCCGGAGCCGCTGCGGTACTGGATCACCGACGGCGTGCTGGAGCGCTGGGTCTATTCCCCGGCAAATTTTGAGGGGGAGGCCGCAGAGACCGTGTTTACCCCGGTCCCTTGATTTTGTCCCAGTATGCTTTGGCGGCCTGTTCGTTCTTGTTGTCGCCGTAGTCATAATAATGGGCGTTTTTGATGGCGTCGGGCAGGTATTGCTGCCGCACCCAATGGTGGCCATAGTTATGGGGGTACCTATACCCCTGCTCCCGCTCCAGACCGGCGGAGTCGGCGTGGACGTTCTGCAATTCCCGGGGCACATCGCCGCTGCGGCCAGCCCTGACGTCCGCCCACGCCGCCATAATACCGGCGGAAACGCTGTTGGATTTCGGCGCGGTGGCAATGAGCACCGCCGCCTGCGCCAAGGGGAGCTGCGCCTCCGGCAGTCCCAACTGCATGGCCGTATCCACACAGGACTTCACAATGGAAATGGCCTGCGGGTAGGCCAGTCCCACATCCTCGCTGGCGGCGCACAGCAGCCGCCGGCAGGGAGTGATGAGGTCCCCGGCCTCTAAAAAACGGGATAGATAGTGCAGCGCCGCGTCCGGGTCACTGCCCCGGAGGGACTTGTGGAGGGCGGAGGCGGCGTCATACATGGCGTCGCCGCCCCGGTCATAGCGCATGGCGCTGCGCTGGGCCAGCGCTTCCGCGTCCGCCTCTGTCAGCAGCAGCCCTCCGTCTACCGACACCGCCGCCTCGCACAATAGCTCCACGGCATTGATGGATTTCCGCACATCGCCGCCGCAGCCCTGCGCGATGCGCTCCGGCACACCGTCCTCCCACCGCAGCGGCAGCGCCGTGCGGCCTCTCATGATCTCCAGCGCCCGGAGCACGGCGGGGCGAATCTCCTCCGCCGGGACAGGCTTGAACTCAAACACGCTGCTGCGGGAAAGCAGCGCGTTATATACGTAAAAAAATGGGTTTTCCGTGGTGGAGGCAATCAGGGTCAGCGACCCGTTCTCCATAAATTCCAGAAGACTTTGCTGCTGCTTTTTGTTGAAATACTGGATCTCGTCCAGATACAGCAAAAT
>UQMC01000040.1 GCA_900542115.1 uncultured Oscillibacter sp.
TCAGAACTTTTATGAAGTTCTGAAAACTTGTTCAGCGGGGAGAAAAGACTTTTTCAACACGCTGAAGCGGGTCTGAGTTTTACTCAGACCCGCTTTTTAAGCAGCAGTGAATTATACGCCGCCAAAGCGCAGAACAATGCCCGCCACGGCGGAAATACCGATGAACACGATGGGGTGCCAGCCCTTAGTGGCCTTGACACAGTTGGTCAGCACCAGCAGCACCGCCGCAAGGACAAGGCCCATATAGTTCAGAGAACCGGCCCACTGGAAGCTGTTCCATAGACCGGTGGCAGAGCTGTTGACCCGGAGCAATACCTGAAGCACCACACCGGTGCAGGCGGCGGCAATAAGGCCGGAGGAGGCGGGGCGCAGACCGTAAAAGGCGTTGGCTACATATTTGCTGTCCCGGAATTTTGTCAGCATGGCCGCCACAATGAGAATCACGATGATGGAGGGCGTTATCTCACCGATGGTGGCGATGACCGCGCCGGGGATACCGGCCACGGTAAAGCCTACATAGGTTGCCATATTGACGCCGATGGGGCCGGGAGTAGACTCCGAGACTGCCACCATATTCATCAGTTCCGTCTGGGTGTACCAGCCGGTGACGGCACCGATGTTTTTCAGAAAGGGCAGTGTGGCCATGCCGCCGCCAATGGCGAACAGGCCGGTTTTGAAAAATTCCCAGAATAAACGAATGTAAATGCTCATTTCGCGGCCCTCTCTTCCAGATTCTTCAGCACAAGTCCTGCAATGGCCGCCAGCAGCACGAACCACACCGGGGAAATGGTCAAAAACAGACTGCCTGCCGCTACCAGCAGAAAAATCACGGTGGTGCGCTTGTCAATGACGGATTTTTTCAGCAGCTTTAAAACGGCATTGAAAATCAGCACGCACACACACACCTGAATTGCGGCAAAGGCGTTCTGCACCCAGGCAAGGTGAGAGAAATTGGTGATGAGGCCCGCTAAAATGGAGATGATGATCAGCGAGGGGAGCACAACGCCCAGCGTGGCAACAATGCCGCCCAGAACCCCTTTGTACTTCTGGCCGATAAATGTGCCGATGTTCACGGCGATGACGCCCGGCGTACATTGGCTGATGGCGTAATAGTCCATCAGTTCCTCCTCCGTGGCCCAATGCTTATTTTCCACAACCTCCCGCTGAAGAATCGGCAGCATGGCGTAGCCGCCGCCAAAGGTCATGACACCGATTTTGGCGAAGGTCAAAAACAGCTCTAAAAATTCGTTCACAGGCATAAAGCTCCTTTACTGGGAAATGTAACTTTTTTCATTATACTTATTTTCCGGCAAAAAGCAAGCCCGGTCTTTCCGGGCGGCCCGCAGGGGGACCCGCCGCGCAAGGACCGGGCTTGGGATGGCCGTATATCAGGGGAGCTGGATATGCGCCCGCTTCAACGCGTGCCGCAGAGCGAGGCACAGCGGGGGCGATAGAAGAATGGCCACCGCGCCATTAAAAAGAGAGGCGGGAATTTTCAGAGGCAGGGCCGCAGCCGCCGTGGCGGCGGTGAGGCCGCCCATCAGCAGCCCGTCATAGGCAAAGGACTTGAAGAAATAGAGAATGTAATAAGCCACGCAGCCCAGTGCGGCGGCCACGGTGCAGCGGCCATACTTGGGTTCTTCACGCTCCGCCATGGCAAGACCGGCCACCAGTCCCATCACGCCCTTGGTAATGAGGGTGATCCAACATTCCGGCGCGTAGGCGGGGTTCGTCAGATCATACAGGGCGGATCCCACGCCGGAGGCCGCGCCGCCCACAGGTCCCAGCAGCAGGCCGGACAGGCAGCACATGATATTTGCCAGCGTGAAGGAGGTCCGCCCACCGATGGCGATAGGCATGGTCACACGGAGATAGTTGCTGACAAAGACCAGTGCGGTCATCATGCCCAGCATGGTCAGCTTGTTGATATTTCGCTTGTTCTGTTCCATAAAAAACACTTCCAATTTTGAGATGCCCTCATGGTAGCAGATAGCTGAACCTATTTCAAATGCCAGATATGAATTTTTTAATAGGTTCAGTGCTTGTGAAAAAAGCCCCGCAGTCAGAGGACTGCGGGGCCTGATTATCGATATTATGCCTTGGGGTCTTCCGTTTCAAATACGGTCTTGGCACCGGCAGCCAAGCCCGCCAGACCCTGAAGCTCACTGGGGATGATGATCTTCGTGGCCTTGCCGTCCGCCACCTTCGTCATGGTCTCCAGCGCTTTCAGCTTCACCACCTGATCGTTGGGGGCCGCCTCGTTCAGCAGCTTCAGGGCGTCCGCCGTGGCCTGCTGAACCTTCATAATGGCCTCGCTCTCTGCCTCGGCCGCCAGAATCTTTGCGGTCTTTTCCGCCTCGGCCTCCATGATCTTGGCCTGCTTGGCGGCGTCAGCCCGGAGAATGGCGGACTGCTTCTCACCCTCGGCCACCAGAATCTGGCTCTGCTTCTGGCCCTCGGCCTGCAAAATGGATTCCCGGCGCTCCCGCTCCGCCTTCATCTGCTTTTCCATGGCGTTCTGAATTTCCTTGGGCGGGATGATGTTCTTCAGCTCCACGCGGTTGACCTTGATGCCCCAGGGGTCCGTGGCCTCGTCCAGAATGGAGCGCATCCGGGAGTTGATGGTGTCGCGGCTGGTGAGGGACTGGTCCAGCTCCATATCGCCGATGATGTTGCGGAGGGTGGTGGCTGTCAGGTTCTCAATGGCGTTCATGGGGTGCTCCACGCCGTAGGTATACAGCTTGGGGTCGGTGATCTGGAAATAAATGACCGTGTCGATCTGCATGGTGACGTTATCCTTGGTGATCACAGGCTGGGGCGCAAAGTCCGCTACCTGCTCTTTCAGGCTGACCTTTTTGGCCACGCGCTCAATAAAGGGCACCTTCAGGTGCAGGCCCACATTCCATACGGTGCGGAACGCGCCCAGGCGCTCCACCACATAGGCCCGGGACTGCTGCACGATGACGATGTTGCTGACGATCAGCAGCAAAATCAGGATGATAAGGATGGGAACAATGATCCACTCCATAAGAACTCCTCCATTTTCATAGCGTTATTCGCCTACGTTTGTAAGCTATATTCTACCTTATTTTTCCCGGCGGCGCAAGAGGGCATTCACATCTCCGCCCCGGCAGGATGGCAGTTCCAGTGAGGCGCTCTGATCGGAAACGCAAAATTTTCTGAAAAACTCCAAAAAGGGCTTGACTTTTTGCCTGTTTCTGATATACTAATAACGCTGTCTCACAGGACAGTCAAGTGAATCAGTTTTCGTGAACTGGACACAGCTATGGAGAAGTCGCCTAGTTGGTCGAGGGCGCATGATTGGAAATCATGTAGGCTCCTAAAGGGTCTCGAGGGTTCGAATCCCTCCTTCTCCGCCACAAATCCCATCGGAGTGATCCTCCGATGGGTCCCCTTTTGGGGTGAGGCTCATCAATGCGCGAGTGGTGGAATTGGCAGACTCGCTAGATTCAGGTTCTAGTGTGCATTACGCACGTGCGGGTTCAAGTCCCGCCTCGCGCACCAAAAAAGGAACAGGGTATCCAATCGGATGCCCTGTTCCTTTTTCATATTGGCCTCATCGCAGCGCTTTATTCGGCGGCGTAGCGGCTGAGAATTTCGTCCGCTTCGCTCTGCTTCATGTTCCCCAGCTTTACCTGTTCGGTACAAAAGGGCTTTACGGCGGCCAGCATTTCCGCATTTGTTTCATAGGGGCCGAAGGTGTGCTCCTCGCCGTTGTCTAACTTGACGTACAGCTCCTTTGTGTCCGTTGAGGTGCCGATGTCGGCGGGGTTGTAGCTCATCATCAACTGGTCCTGCCCGTCCACGGATTTGGAGTACATGACACCGTTTTTGATGTCCGCCAGAATGTCCTCGTACATGGCGATGGTCTCATCAATCTTCTCCTGGGTCCAGACGAAGCTGCCGCTGCCGCCTGTCCACGCGCTCTCCCCCAGCAGGCTTTGCAGCTGCACCTTTTCCTTGTCCAGCCATGCCTTGTATTCGTCATACGTCCACCATTCGACATTCGGTGTGGGGAAGCGGGCCTCAAATTCCGCGTCCGTCAGCGGCTCGAAGGTCTTTCCGTCATCGAAGCTATAATAGGTCCTTCCGTCATCGGGATTCACATAGGACATAAGTGACCCGTCTTCGGCCTCGGTTTCCACGCTGTTCATGCGGCGGTCAACGAGCTCGACAAACTGCTTTTTGGTGATTGCTGCAAGCTCGGTAAGCTTATCGCCGCTGCCGCGTCTGACGTTTAAATAAATGCCGTTGGCAGCGGAATCATCTGTGTAGATGCCGCCATTGTCATCGTATATTCCGGCAATGGGACTTTTCTGATAGTACCAATGGTCCTTTTGCAAGGAGATTCCGGCGGCGAGGTATTCCGCACTTGGCTTCGGTGGCTCACCGGACTCGACAGCCTCCGTATTTCTGCCGGAGATTGAGCCGTGTGCGGTATTGGCAGTATCCTCTTTGGCCGAGGTGGCAAAGACTGTTACCGTTCCGGCAACAAGTACCGCCGCCAGAAGCAGGGATATGACCGTAATTTTTTTCGTTTTCATAATGGCTGTGATCCTTTCTTCTATTACGTTTTTGCTGAAGTGATTGCAAAGGGGCGTCAGCCCGCTTTGGACCTCCTCCATACGAATGAGGACGCGGGCGTAGGAGGCCCTTGCGTCATGGCCGAAGCGGCGGATAACGGCTTCGTCGCAGGATAGCTCTATGTCTCTGTTTGCGAGAGCATACATCGCCCACACCGCCGGATTGAACCAATGCACGCAGACAGCGGTGATCAGCAGGAGCTTGGCGGCCGTGTCAAGCCGTCGGATATGGACAAATTCATGCTCCAGAACGAATTGCAGTGATGCTTCATCGTCCCAGTCCGTTTCCTTCGGCATCAAAATGACCGGGTGCAGGAGGCCAAAGGTCAGCGGGGAGGAAATGCGGTCGGTCTGGCGGAGCGTAATTGTGCGCCGCAGGGGATGCGCTTGAAGCCAACGCCGGGAGGCGTCATTTTCCACCGGCAGGGACATTTGGAACTCCCGATAACAGTTCCGGTAGGCCACGGCGAAGGTGACCGCACAAAGAGCCGTGCCCACCGCCCAGATAATGCTCCCTACGGGAAGCGCCGCTTCAGAAACGGAAACGGACTGGGGCAAAGCGGCGGCCTGTCCTGCCAGAACGGCGGAGACTGCCGCGGCGGGGATATTCGCCGTTGCCGGCGCCGGAGTCCGTTTCAGCAGGGAATAGATGCTCAGAGCGGAGGGGAGAGAAAGGGGGATCAGCAGCCGGAAAAGCGCGATGCCCCAAAGCACCGGAAATGTCCTTTTCGGCACATGGTCCATTGCAAGAGCGCGGATGACTGTGATGACTAAAATCATGACGCCGCCCGCGAGGCTCATTTGCAGCAAGCTCATATCGCGTCCCTCATTCCAGCTCTCCGACGATTTGCTTGAGCCTTTCTATTTGTTCGGCAGAGAGCTTTTTTCTGCTGAGAAGCGCCGCAAACAGCTTGTCGGCAGAGCCATCATAGACCTTGTTGATCAGTTCATTTGTTTCCGCCTCCTGAACCGCCGACTTGGGAATTAAAGCGTGGCACAGAAAGCCCGGTTCACTGCGCGCAACAGCGCCCTTTTTTATGCAGCGCTTGATAAGGGTGTAGGTGGTGTTTACATTCCAGCCCACCTCTTGTGATAGTGTTTTGGCGATTTCCTTGGCCGGGGTATCTCCCTCGCGCCAGAGAACGTCCATGACCTTCAGCTCTGAGTCAAACAGCTTATTATCCATAAAAGCACCTCCAGATAAGACTGCAGTAGTATCTGTGAACGTATACTACCACAGTCTTATATTGCTGTCAATACGACTGCGGTAGTATTTTGAAAAAATTCTGAGGCGCGAGTAAAAAACAAAACCGGGAGGGCCGTATCAGCGGCCCTCCCGGTTCATATCCCGTCTGTAATTTTTGAGGCTTATTGCAAAAGCAGAATATCCTCGGGCTGCACGGCGGCCCAAAGGCGCGGAGACTCCTGCAATTTCTCCCAACGGCTCTGGGGCAGCTCCATCCGCAGGCAGGCGGCATGGTCGGGGGAGCCCTCTGGGACAAGGAGCACCGTGACGGTGAAGGCGTCCCGAATTGTCCGCTCCACGCGGCAGGGGAACGCACCGGGGGTCTCCGGCGGCACCGGCGTGACCTGATGCGCCCGGATTCCGATTTTGCCGCAGTCCGGCGGCACGGCGCGGCCGCAAGGGAGCGTCAGCCCCCACTGGGGCAGCAGCACGGCGTCCCCGGCGGGGTGGGCCTCTACGATATTTTCGCAGCCGGACAGCCGGGCGGCGCTTTCCGTTCCCGGCCGGTGGAGCAGCTGCTCCGGTGTCAGCGTCCCCTGTGAGTGCCCATGGTCCAGCACACATATCTGTCGGCAGCTGCGGAATACCTCGCCCCGGTCATGGGACACCCAGAGAATCGGCCCACGAAAGGCGGCCAGCAAATCGGAAAGTTCCAGTTCAAGCTGCCACTTCAGATAGCTGTCCAGCGCGGAAAAGGGCTCATCCAGCAAAATAGCCTCCGGCTTGGCGCAGAGGATTCGGGCCAGCGCCACCCGCTGCTGCTGTCCGCCGGAGAGTTGGGCGGGGTAGTGATGCTCCAGCCCCTCCAGCCGAAACCGGCGGACAGCATCCGATAGGGCGGCGCCCTTTTCCGTCTTGCTGCCGGGGATGGCGCAGAGGATATTTTTTTCCACGGTCATCGTGGGAAACAGAGCATAATTCTGGAACAGATACCCCATCCGCCGCCGCTGGGGCGGCAGGTCGATGTGCGCCGCGCTGTCAAACAGTACCCGGTCATTGAGCACGATGCGGCCCCGGTCCGGCGTGACGATGCCGGCAATGCACTTGAGGGTCATGCTTTTGCCGCAGCCGGAGGCACCTGATAGGGCAGTTACCTCGTCCTGTGCCTGAAGCTGCACCTGAAGGTGAAAACTGCCCAGCCTTTTTTCAATATCGATCAGCAGGCTCATCCCCGCCGCCTCCTTCCCGTGTTCACCAGAAAGTCCCGGCGCTCCAACAGGTTGACCGCCAGCAGCACCACGGTGGAAATGGCAAGGTTCACCATGACCCATTTCATGGCCAGTGCGTCATCATTCGTCTGCCAGAGTTGGTAAACGGTGGTGGAGATGGTAGCGGTGCGGCCGGGGGTGTACCCGGCAATCATACTGGTGGCGCCATATTCTCCCAGTGCCCGGGCAAAGGCCAGCACCGTGCCGGCAAGAATGCCCTGCCGGCAGCAGGGCATCCGCACCCGCCAGAAGATCCATGTGTTGGAAAGACCCAGCGTCTGGCCAGCGTAAGCCAGCGTCTCGTCAAAGGCCTCGAAGGCCCCCCGGACCGTGCGGTACATCAGGGGGAAGATCACCACGGCGGTAGCGAAGATGGCGGACCACCAGGTCATTACCACCTTGATGCCGAACTGCTTTAGCAGCCACGCGCCGATGATGCGCTTCGGCCCTAAAAGCCGCAGCAGCAGATAGCCTACCACGGTGGGGGGCAGCACCAACGGCAGCGTCAGCACCACATCCAGAATCCCCTTGAGGACGCGGGGCAGGCGGGCGATGTAATAGGCGGCGAGGATGCCGAGGAAAAAAATGAGGACCGTGGAGATCAGCGCGATCCGCAGCGAGTTCCATAGGGGAAACAGGTCCATAAGTTACCTCCTGAGGGGGAAGGGATGAAGGACCGACAGCCCGCCGCCGTATCAGCGGCGGGCAAGCGATTTATCGTCGGCCTTTTCAGAAATAGTTCTCGGTCAAGCGGCGGAGAAGCCCACGGACGCGAATACCTGCATGGCCTCGTCTGTTTTGAGGAAGTCGAGGAAGGTCTGCGCGGCCTCCTCGTGTTCGCCCTTCAAAATGGCGGCGGGATAGATGATCTGACCGCACATTTCCGGCGTGGCGCTGTCCACCACCGTCAAACCGGCGGAGAAAGCATCCGTTGCGTAGATGATGCCGCAGTCGGCGGCGGCCTCGCTGACCTGAGAGGTGACCTCCTTGACGTTGCTGCCGTAGGTTAGAGTGCCGGAGGCGGCCAATGCGGCTTCATCCAAGCCGTAATAATCAAAAATTTTCATGGTGTACTGACCCACGGGCACATCGCTGTTGCCCATGGCCAGCAGCACATCGCCGCTCTTGAGCAGCTCGGCAAGCTGGTCAAAGCTCTCAATGCCCTTGGGATTGCCCTCGGGCACCGTCAGCGTGACCTTGTTTTCCAGCAGGTCCACGCGGCTGTCGGTGACAATGAGGTCCAGACCGTCGGGATTCTTCTCGGTGTCATCCTTCAGGCTTCCGTCAACGGCGTCCATCTGCTTGAGTGCGGCGGAAACGAACAGATCGCAGTCCGCGCCCTCCTTGAGCTGCTTGAGCAGTGTGCCGGAGGAATCGAAGTTATAGGTGATGGTGACATTGGGGTGGGCCTGTTGATAGGTCTCCTTGAGGGTGTTCATGGTCTCCGTCATGGAGGCGGCGGCAAACACGATCAGCTCTATAGGCTCATCCGCGGGTTGCTCTGTGGCGTTGTCCCCGGTCTGGGTATTGCCGGCGGCATCGGCATTGCTGTCGGTTTTGGAGCCGCAGGCGGCGAGGGACAGGGTCAGGCACAGGGCCAGCAGCAGGGACAAATACTTTTTCATGTTGGTTCTTCCTTTTTGATTCGATGGAAAATTTATCTCGACTTTACGGAGTAAAGCGTGATACTCAATTAAGATGAACGGTTCGGAAAAGCAAGAGCGCACTTGGGCGCTCTTGCTTTTATTTTCCGAAGGGGCAGTCAGGCCAGTGGCACGGCCTGCACCCAAGGCATAGTCCGCCCTCGCCCATCACCGCGAAGTCCGTCCGGGGCATTTCCACCCCAGCGGCGATGCGGGGCAGGGCCAGATCAAAAATAGTGGCTCCGGCGTACATCACGCAGCCGGGCAGACCCATTATGGGTGTGTCATCCTCGAAATAGCCCAGCAGGAACATGGCACCGGGCAGCACCGGAGCGCCGTAGGTGACGATGCGGGCGCCGCTTTGCCGGATTCCGCCGGGAGTGTTGTCATCCGGGTCCACGCTCATGCCGCCGGTGCAGAGAATGAGGTCGGCGCCCGTCTGCCGGGCCTCGGCAATGGCGTTTGCCACGTTGTCAACCCCGTCCCCGGAGTAGAGGACGGAAACGGTCTCAATGCCGTAGGCGGCCAGCTTGTCCCGCACCACCGGGGTGAAGGTATCTTGGATCAGGCCGTTTTTTACCTCACTGCCGGTGGCTACAATGGCGGCGGTTTTCTTTACGTAGGGCAGCAGCTTCAGCAGGGGGGCGGTTCCCGCCGCTGCTTCGGCGGCGCGCAGCCTTTCTTCCTCAATGATGAGGGGAATCACCCGCATTCCTGCCAGCTTGTCCCCCTTTTTCACGGCGGTATTGCCCTTCCGCGTGGCAATCATGATGTCCTCAATGCTGTTGACAGCAATGAGCCGCCGGGAATCCACCTGAAACAAACCGTTGCAGGCGGCTTTCAGCTCAATCTTGCCCTCCTTGACCTCGCTGCGGGTCATGTTTTCCTGGCCGCACAGGGCCAGAAGCCGCTCCGCCGCGTCATTTTCGTGCACCATGCCGGGGGTCATTTCCCATACGTAAAGGTGCTCCTTTCCCATGGAGAGCAGCACGGGAATGTCCGCCTCCGTGACGATGTGGCCCTTACGGAACCGGGCGTCCTTATACTGATCCTTGATAATTTGGGTCATGTCATGGCACAGCACATGGCCCACGGCGTCCTCTGTGCGAATCAGCTTCATTTCAGCACCTCGATTTCATCTCCGGCACGGACTGTGCCCTCCTTGACCACCACGGCGAAGATGCCCTCCGTGGGCATGACGCACTTGCCTACCGCCTTTTTGATGGCGCAGTCATTGTGGCACTCCTTGCCGATCTGCGTCACCTCCACCTCCGTCTCACCGATCCGCAGGTGGGTTCCCACGGGCAGGCCCTTGAGGTCGATGCCCTCCGTATTGATGTTTTCCGCGAAGATACCGGCGTTCAGCGGGATAGGGGAGGCGGCGCGCATGGTGTCCACGCTTTCCGAGGCCAGCAGGGAAATCTGCCGGTGCCAGTCCCCGGCGTGGGCGTCCCCCACGATGCCGTGGCGCAGCTTCAGTTGAATTTCCGCTACAGGCGTTTTGATGGTTCCCTTTTTCTCGCTGATGTTGACGGACAGAACCCTTGCCATGACTATTCCTCCGCCCGGTAATCACCGCTCTTGCCGCCTGTTTTTTCCAGCAGACGGAGATTGGTGATCTTCATGTCCTTCTGCACGGCCTTGCACATATCGTAAATGGTCAGGGCGGCCACGGAAACGGCGGTCAGCGCCTCTATTTCCACACCGGTGACGCCGGTGCAGGCAACGGCGGCCTGAATTTCCACCCTACAGGGCGCATCGCACAGGCGGAACGTGATGTCGATGCCTGTCAGGGGCAGGGGGTGGCACATGGGAATCAGCTCCCAGTTATGCTTAGCGGCCTGAATCCCCGCCACCTGTGCCACGGCCAGCACATCCCCCTTTTTCAGTGTGCCGTTTTTAATGTGGGCCATGGTCTCCGGCGCAATGTGAATCTCACCGGCAGCCACCGCCCGCCGGTGGGTGACGGGCTTTTCCGT
This sequence comes from uncultured Oscillibacter sp., assembly GCA_900542115.1. Lineage (GTDB taxonomy): Bacteria > Bacillota > Clostridia > Oscillospirales > Oscillospiraceae > Oscillibacter > Oscillibacter faecalis_A. The sequence goes on from UQMC01000040.1 coordinate 10,681, forward strand.
CACGTCCACCATCCGGGCGCGGCCCTGTTCATTGAAATGGGTCAGCTCTCCCATGCTTCAGCCTCCGATCTCGTTCATAGTGCGGGGCGTCCCGCTGGGACCCTCCGTCAGGCAGTGCCCCCTTGGCTTTTGAAAAATGCCCCGGCGAAGGGCGTCTTTTAGCGCCGGGCCGTGGAGCCCCCGGAGGGAAATTTCCTCCCGGCTGTGGAGACAGCCCTTCAGCCTCCCGTCCGCCGTGACGCGGATTCGGCGGCAGTCCCCGCAAAATTCGTGGCTCAGGGGGGCGATCAACCCCACCGTTCCAACAGCCCCCGGCAGACGGAACCGCCGCGCTACGCCCTCCGGCGGCAGTGCCTTTAGCTCCGGCAGACGCGCCAATACGGTGTCCGCCGGGAGAAAGCACGCCTTGTCCCATCCGGCGCAGGGGCCCATGGGCATCAGCTCAATGAACCGCACCTCCCACGGGTGGGTCAGGGTCAGCTCCGCCAGCGGGCGGATTTCGTTGTCATTAAAGCCGCCGATGAGCACGGTGTCCAGCTTGAGCTGCTTGAAGCCGGCCCGCTCCGCCGCTTGGATTCCGGAGAGGACATCCTCCAAGGAGCCGGTGCGGGTCATGGCGCGGAAGTGCTCCGGGTGCAGGGTGTCGAGACTGATGTTCAGCCGGTCCACCCCGGCGTCCCGCAGAGGGGCGGCCAGAGCGGTGAGCTGACTTCCGTTGGTGGTGAGGCAGAGCTCCCGCAGGCCGGGAATGGCCCGAAGCGCCCGGCAGAGCTCCACAATACCCCGCCGCACCAGCGGCTCACCGCCGGTGACGCGGATCTTCGTAAGGCCGAGTCCCACGGCGGCAGCGGCGATCTCCACATATTCCTCCAGCGAAAGAATGGAGGAATGGGGCAGCTTTTCCACTCCCTCCGGCGGCATACAGTACCGGCAGCGGTAATTGCACAGGTCGGTGACGCTGAGCCGAAGGTAATCAACGGTCCGGCCATATTGATCCTTCATGGCAGGACCTCCTTTTTATCAGCGGCGGGCGTTCAGCCTTGCCTCCAGCTCGGCGCGCCGCGTCTCATAGCCCGGCTTCCCCAGCAGGGCGAACATATTGCTCTTGTACCCCTCTACGCCGGGCTGGTTAAAGGGGTTCACGTCCAGCAGATAGCCGGAAAGGCCGCAGGCGTACTCAAAGAAGTAAATGAGTTCGCCCAGCGCCCGGGGCGTTTTGCCCTCGGCCTCAATGATAATGTTGGGGACGCCGCCCTGACTATGGGCCAGCAGCGTACCCTCCATGGCACGGTCCCGGATATGGTCCATAGAGGCTCCGGCAAGGAAATTCAGCCCGTCACCGTCCGTCGCGTCCCGGGGGACGGTGAGCTGCCGGGCCGAGGGGCCGAGGCGCACCACGGTCTCAAAGAGAATGCGGCGGCCCGCCTGAATGTATTGGCCCATGGAGTGCAGGTCGGCGGTAAATTCCACGCTGGCGGGGAACAGACCCTTTCCGTCCTTGCCCTCGCTCTCGCCGAAGAGTTGCTTCCACCACTCCGCCATGAAGCGAAAGGCCGGGTCATAGCAGGCCAGCAGCTCCACGGAAAAGCCTTTGTGGTACAGCTCGTGCCGCAGCGCGGCATACTGCCACGCGGGGTTTCCAAAGGAGGTGTCGGCACAGCGGGACATCATGTCCGCCGCGCCCTCCATCAAGGCGGTAATGTTCACACCGGCTGCCGCGATGGGGAGAAGCCCCACGGCGGTGAGTACGGAGTATCGCCCGCCGATGTCATCCGGCACTACAAACGTCTCCCAGCCCTCACTGTCCGCCAGTGATTTCAGCGCGCCGCGGGCGCGGTCGGTGGTGGCGTAAATACGTCCGCGGGCGCCCTCTTTTCCGTATTTTTTCTCCAGCGCATCCCGGAAAAAGCGGAAGGCCACGGCGGGCTCTGTGGTGGTGCCGGATTTGGAGATGACATTGACGGAGAAATCCACATCCGCCACCAGCTCCAGCACCTCGTCCAGAGCGTCGGAGGAAAGGCCGTTGCCGATGAAATAAATGTTGGGCGTGGATTTATGCTTCAGGTTATAGTTGGGGGAGCACAGACAGTCGATGACGCCCCGGGCGCCTAAGTAGCTGCCGCCGATGCCGATGACCACCAGCGCTTGAGAGTCGCTTTGAATCTTTCGGGCGGCGGCTTGGATTCGGGCAAATTCCGCCCGGTCGTAGGTCCGGGGCAGGTGCACCCAGCCGGTGAATTCTCCGCCGAGGCCGCTGCCGTTTTGCAGCTTCTCGTGGGCACCCTTCAGCCGGGGCAGCAGGGCTTCCTGATAGGGCAGGGGCAGGAACGATTGCAGATCAAAGAGCTGAACATCCAACATACAAACCACCCTTTCGTAAATAAAGCACCGTCATGTGCCTGAAAAAATAAAGGCAAAGGGACCTTGCTTTGTTCACAGTATACCATATTGCGCCGGGAAACAGCAAGGGAAAAGCAGGGGAAAAACAGGGCGGCGGGAGCGGCGAAAAAATATTTTGAAAAAATTTTCAAAATCCTGCAACAAACCGGCGCCCTGAAGCGTCTATAAGACAGAGGGGTCGCTGAGGAAGCGGCCGCCGATGAATGAAAACAGAAGACGCGCGCCATGCGCCAAGAGAGAAAGGAGATCATGGTATGAAGAATATGGGTTATGGAATCAGAGACTCCGTAAAGGCCGCCGCTGCGGTGCTGTGCCTTGTCAACGCGGCTCTGCTGGCGATTTTGCTCATGAGCGCCTTTGATCTTGGCGGCGTGAATGAGAGCGCGGGCGTTTTGTTTGACAGCCTGCTGGCAGGACTGTAAAATCGAAAGAAACACTGCCGGACACGGCTCCGGCGGGAATGGGAGGGATGGACCGTGCTTTCCTTTATCATGCGCTTTGAACGGGACCCGGACAGGGACCGCTTTGCCGCGCTGTATCAGATGAACCACACCCGGATGGAGCGGCTGGCACGGCAGCTTTTAGGCGATCAAAACCGGGCGGAGGACGCGGTCCACGATACCTTCATGAAGCTCATCCGCCACTATGACGAGCTGCGGGACCGCTCGAACGAGCGGCTGGCCTCGTGGCTTCTGGTGGTGGTCAAGACCACGGCGCTGGATATGCTGCGGCGGGACAAATGGGAAAACGCCTGCGAGGAGCTGCCGGAAGGGCAGTCTGTTCCGGCGGACGGCGGGGAGTTCCGGGCGCTGGTGGAGATCATCCGCCGGATGCCGGAGGATTACCGCCGGGTGCTGGAGCTGCGGTTCGTGGCGGAATGGAGCATAAGCGACATCGCCCGGGAGCTGGGGCTGACGGAGAGCGCGGTACGGACCCGAACGTTCCGGGGACGTAAGCTGCTCATTGACACACTGAAAAAGGAGGGGTATCTGGATGAACGAGCAACTGTTTGACGCCATGCTCCGCACCGCCCTGGAGGAGGCGCTGGAGGAGGATTGCCGGGAGGCCCCGGCAGAGCAGAAGCACACCGGACACACCTCCCTGCGGCAGCGCCGCCGGATGCGGCGGATGCTGGCGGACCCATGGGGCTATGAGCGGCGCAGCCGCGCGGCAAAGCAGATGGAGGCGCAGCAGAAAATGCAGGTCAAAACGCCTGTGCGGCACCTGCGCTGGCCGGTGCTGGCGGCGGCAGTTTTGCTGCTGACGGTCTCCGTTACCGGCTACGCACTGCGGGGCGGCGCGTTCTTCCAGAGCTTTTTTGAAAAGAGCCCCTGGGCGGAGGACTACGCGGGAACGGCGGACACGGAGCAGCTCACAGAGCTGGGCGGCACGGGCATCGGCGCCGTGGCGGAGGACGAGCATCTCCGGCTGGAGCTGCTGGACGCCATTTCCGAAGGGGAAAACGCGCTGGCGGCGGTACGGGTGACGGTGAAGGATACGGAGCTGCTGGAAAAATACGGTCTGGAGCGCCTTGCCTTTTTGAATATCGAGGGCAGCTTTTTCGCTTCCGGCTCCAGCAGCGTTTCATGGACATACCCGGTGGACGATCACAGCCTTGACAATAACCAGTATCTTATGATCATCGGCAGCAGCCAGAATGAGGCGGACACGAAGCGGGAGTGCGACATCACGTTCCGGGATTTGGGCCTTGTGGAATATACCGGGGAAAATGAGTCTGTGCGGCAGGAAACGGTGCTGCTTTCCGGGCCGTGGACGCTGCGGATGACGCTGCACTTTGACGGAGGTATCGTCGCGGCGGAAAATCAGACGCTCCGGCTGCCGGAAATGACGCTCACCGTGAAAGAGGTGCGGATCTCCGCCCTGTCTCTGAGCATGAGCATCTGCGGCGGAGAGGAAGCGGATACCGATGCGCTGTTTGACCTGCTGCGGGAGGCGACACTGCGGATGAAGGACGGGAAAACGCTGAAAACCGTGGGCTTTCAGGCCGGCGTCAGCGCGGCTGACTGCGAGGTCGGCTATGAATTTGCCCTGCCGGTGGACCGCACGGAGATCGCCGCGATTGAGATCGGCGGACAGGAGATCGGAAGAGCACACGTCTGAACTCCAGTCACGGCTACATCTCGTAT
>UQMC01000041.1 GCA_900542115.1 uncultured Oscillibacter sp.
TTGGTGATAGCGGCGGTCAGAGTGGTCTTGCCGTGGTCAACATGGCCGATGGTGCCGATGTTAACATGGGGCTTGGTTCTTTCAAATTTCTGCTTAGCCATTTGAAAATCCTCCTAATTCATGTTGATAAAATGGTTGTTGTTAGCGGTGCATTTCATAGCACCGTTTATTTTACAATACTTTGCAAGGAAAAGCAAGACCTGAATTATTCAGCCTTCTTGCCGCGCTCCTCAACGATCTTGTCGCGAATGCTCTTGGGAATTTCAGCATAGCTGTGAGGCTCCATGGTGTACTGACCACGGCCCTGCGTGTTGGAACGCAGATCGGTGGCGTAACCGAACATATTGGCCAGAGGCACCAGAGCGTCCACCTGCTGTGCGCCGGGACGAGCCTCCTGACCCTGAATCTGGCCGCGGCGAGAGGTCAGATCGCCGATAACGGTGCCCAAATACTCATCAGGCACAATGACGGAGACCTTCATGATGGGCTCCAGCAGAACGGGATCCGCCTTGCGCATAGCCTCCTTGAAGGCCATGGAACCGGCGATCTTAAACGCCATTTCAGAGGAGTCGACCTCGTGATAGGAGCCATCGTACAGCGTGACCTTGACATCCACCACGGGGAAGCCTGCCACAACGCCGGACTGCAGGGCACCCTGAATACCGGCATCGACAGCGGGAATGAACTCCTTGGGGATGGCACCGCCGACAACGGCATTGACAAACTCGTAGCCCTTGCCGGACTCGTTGGGCTCCACGGTGATCTTGACATGGCCGTACTGACCGGAACCACCGCTCTGGCGCTTGTACTTGGTATCCTGATCCACCTTCTTGCGGACAGTCTCTTTGTAAGCGACCTGCGGTGCGCCGACATTGGCCTCCACCTTGAATTCACGGAGCAGACGGTCAACGATGATCTCCAGATGCAGCTCGCCCATGCCGGCGATGATGGTCTGGCCCGTCTCCTCATCGGTGTAGGTCTTGAACGTGGGGTCCTCCTCAGCCAGCTTCACCAGCGCAAGGCCCATCTTCTCCTGACCGGCCTTGGTCTTGGGCTCGATGGCAACGCGGATAACGGGCTCGGGGAAGTCCATGGACTCCAGAATCACAGGAGCCTTCTCATCGCACAGCGTATCGCCGGTGGTGGTATTCTTCAGGCCCACGGCAGCGGCGATATCGCCGGCCCAGACCTCTTCGATGTCCTCACGGTGATTGGCGTGCATCTGCAGAATACGGCCCATGCGCTCCTTCTGGTTCTTCACGCTGTTGAGCACGGAGGAACCGGTGGTCAGGTGACCGGAGTACACACGGAAGAAGCTCAGACGGCCCACATAGGGGTCAGTCATGATCTTGAAGGCCAGAGCGGAGAACGGCTCATCATCGCTGGGATGACGGTCCTCCTCCTCATCGGTCTTGGGGTTGACGCCCTTGATAGCGGGAACGTCATTGGGTGCGGGCATATAGTCCACGATAGCGTCCAGCAGCTTCTGAACGCCCTTGTTGCGGTAGGAGGTACCGCAGGTGATGGGCACCATCTCGTTGGCGATGGTCGCCTGACGGATGGCCTTGCGGATGCGGTCCTGCGCGATCTCCTTGCCCTCCAGATAGTCCTCCATAATGGAGTCATCGAACATGGAGACAGCGTCCAGGAGCTTTTCGCGGTACTCGTTGGCCAGATCCACCATATCGGCGGGAATGGCCTCAACGCGCATATCCTTGCCCATCTCATCATAATAGATGTCGGCATCCATCTCCACCAGGTCGATGATACCCTTGAAGGTATCCTCGGCGCCGATAGGCAGCTGGATGGGGACAGCGTTGCACTTGAGACGGTCATGAATCATGTGCAGAACGTTGTAGAAGTCCGCGCCCATGATGTCCATCTTGTTGACGTAGATCATGCGGGGGACCTTGTAGTGGTCGGCCTGACGCCACACGGTCTCAGACTGGGGCTCCACGCCGCCCTTGGCGCACAGAACGGTCACAGAACCGTCCAGCACGCGCAGGGAACGCTGGACCTCAACGGTGAAGTCCACGTGGCCCGGGGTGTCGATGATGTTGATACGGGTGGAAGGGAACTGATTCTTGGAACCCTTCCAGAAGCAGGTGGTAGCAGCGGACGTAATGGTGATGCCGCGCTCCTGCTCCTGCGCCATCCAGTCCATGGTGGCGGTACCGTCATGGGTCTCACCGATCTTGTAGTTCACGCCGGTGTAGTACAGAATACGCTCGGTCGTGGTGGTCTTACCGGCATCGATGTGTGCCATGATACCGATATTGCGAACGTCTTTCAGCGGTGTTTTTCTCGGCATACTCTACTCCTTGCCTTACCAGCGGAAGTGGGCGAACGCCTTGTTGGCTTCAGCCTGCTTGTGCATTTCCTCGCGCTTCTTCACAGATGCGCCGGTGTTGTTGGCGGCGTCCATCAGCTCACCGGCCAGACGCTCGGCCATGGTACGCTCGCTGCGGGCGCGGGAATACGCGGTCAGCCAGCGCAGAGCCAGAGTCTGCCGACGGGCGGGACGGACCTCCATAGGCACCTGATAGTTGGCGCCGCCGACACGGCGGGCCTTGACCTCCAAGCTGGGCATGACATTCTCCATAGCCTGCTGGAACACCTCAACGGGGTCCTTCTCGGTCTTCTCCTTGATCTGATCGAAAGCAGCGTAAACCACCTTCTGAGCCACACCCTTCTTGCCGTCCAGCATGACACTGTTGACCAGCTTCGTCACCAGCACACTGCCGTACATAGGATCGGGCAGAACTTCTCTCTTGGGAACATTACCTCTTCTGGGCACTTTGCTTCCCTCCTTCTTATTATAATAGAAATCATAGGTACTCAGCGGTTTCATAAGCCGCTGTACGGCCTGCCAAAGAGGTAGTTATATATAAAACCTTTTCGGCAAAGCTCAATTTAATGGCAGAACTTACTTCTGCTTGGGACGCTTGGCACCGTACTTGGAACGGCTCTGCATACGGCCCTGAACACCCTGTGCATCCAGAGTACCACGGATAATGTGATAACGAACGCCGGGGAGGTCCTTGACACGGCCGCCGCGGATCATAACAACGGAGTGCTCCTGCAGGGAGTGGCCGACGCCGGGAATGTAAGCGGTGACCTCGTAGCCGTTGGTCAGACGCACACGGGCGATCTTACGCAGTGCGGAGTTCGGCTTCTTGGGGGTCGCGGTTCTCACGGCGGTGCAGACGCCTCTCTTCTGGGGAGAAGGGAGATCGGTGGTCTTGGTCTTCAGCGTGTTCAGACCAAACTGCAGAGCGGGAGAAGTGGACTTGGAAGTCACCTGCTCTCTGCCCTTACGGACCAGCTGGTTAAAAGTAGGCATGGATAGTTCTCCTTTCTTTGAAAATACGGCCGCTGACAATCGGCAGCCTTTATTTTTTGCGGAACGGCCAAAGCCTATTCCGAAAAAACCGTTATTTTTTCAGCAGGGTCACAACGGACGCGCCCACCGCGATGCCGCACAGACGCCCGAGCTGCGCCATGGTATAGGTCTCGTTGACCGGCAGCGCGCCGCAGCATTGGCGGATGCGGTCCGTCACCGCCGTATCGGCATCGCAGGCTAAGAATATTTCCTCTGCCCGCCCGTCCCGGATCGCTCTGGCGGACTGCTTCACGCCGACTACCCTTTCCCGGGACGCAAGTGCTGTCAACACAGGGGAGACCTCCTGAAAATACATGGCAAAATCCGTGGAATCATAGTCCACGCAGTTTGAAATTATAGCATGGGTGTCCAAGCTCGTCAAGCATTTTTCAAAAATAATCTTTGCTTTTTGTGCCTTTCTTCACTTTTCGCAAGTTTCCGGCGTTTTTTCGTCTGTTTTCCGTCATTTTTTCGGAAACCGCCTGTCTCTGTCACTCCTACGCCGTGTTGAAAGCTCTCCCACCCGAAAGCCACCCGCTTTCTGTGCCCAAGAAAAAGCGGCATGGCAAATGCCATGCCGCTTTAGACTGCCGTAAAAACGACGCCGCCGCTATTGCGAAATCAGCCCGGAGGCCAAGTCATATCCCGGCCGGACAGCACATGGAAGTGCAGGTGGAACACGCTCTGTCCCGCCTGCTCCCCGATGTTGGACACCACGCGGTAGCTCTCCAGACCCAGCTCCTTCGCCAGCTTGGCAATGACCTCAAAAATGTGGGCCACTACGGCGCTGTTTTCCGCCGTGACAGCGGAAACAGAGGCAATGTGGGCCTTGGGAATCACCAGAAAGTGTACAGGGGCCTGGGGTGCGATGTCATAAAAGGCATAGCACAGCTCGTCCTCATAGACCTTGTTGCTGGGAATTTCCCCGGCGCTGATCTTACAAAACAGGCAATCGCTCATATCATTCACTCCTTTCGCAGTTCGTTCTTATTTCGTATGCTCCGGCACCACGGCAAAGGTCACCAGATCCTCCGTCCCATCGTTGATGAGCGTGTGGCTGGAGCCTCTGGGGCAGTAATGACAGGTGCCGGGCGTTACCCGCTCCCACACTCCGTCACAGAGCACCTTGCCCGTGCCGGAGAGGAAATACATGATCTCGCTGCTGGTCTCATGGGTGTGCAGGCCGATGGAAGCCCCCGGTGTCAGGACGCTTCGCATGATTTTATTGTCCGCGTCGGTCACGGACTGTAATTGGGCCTCGCCCTCGCCGCCCTTCATGTGGGGCACAACGGTGCGCGCAAGCTCGTCAAAACGAATCAGCATACGCGCTCCTCTTACAGCTTACCGGCCACGAAATCGTCCACGGCCGCCAGCGCATCGTCCACCTTGCTGGGCTCCGTGCCGCCGCCCATGGCGGAGTCTGGCTTGCCGCCGCCCTTGCCGCCGCAGATGGGCGCAATGGCCTTGATGATATCGCCGGCCTTAATGCCCCGGGCCACGGCGTCCTTGCCGCAGACCGCCAGCAGCGTTACCTTGCCCTCGTTGACAGAGGCCAGAACGCCTACCACACCGGGCTCCTTGTCCCGGAGGAAATCGCCCTGCTTGCGCATGGCGGCAGCGTCCAGACCGTCCCGCTGGGCGGTGATGACCTTCAGGCCGCCCACATCCTTGGCGGACATCAGGAAGCTCCGGGCCTCGCCCAGAGACGCCTCCTCCTTGAACTTCTCCAGCGCGTGGCGCAGTTCCTTCATTTCATTCATCTGCTGCTCCAGACGGCTCTCCAGCTCGCCGGGGTTCGTCTTGAACATCTGGGCGATGTGGAACAGCACCTGCTGGTTGCGGTTCACGGTGTCCAGCGTCAGCTGGCCCACGGTAGCCTCGATCCGGCGGACGCCGGAGGCAACGGATGCCTCGCTCTTGATGCGGAAGGGACCCACCTTAGCGGTGTTATCCACATGGGTGCCGCCGCAGAATTCCATGGACACGCCGCCCATTTCCACCACGCGGACCACGTCGCTATACTTCTCGCCGAACATGGCCACAGCGCCCTTCTTCTTGGCCTCCTCAATGGGAAGGACCTCCGTCACCACGGGGATGCCCTCCAGAATGGCATCGTTGACGATCTGATCCACCTGCGCAAGCTGCTCCGGGGTAATGGCCTCAAAGTGGGTGAAGTCAAACCGCAGCCGGTCGGGCTCCACCAGAGAGCCGGCCTGATGCACATGGTCGCCCAGCACCTTCTTCAGCGCAGCGTCCAACAGGTGCGTGGCGCTGTGGGCACGCCGGACGCCCTTGCGGCGTTCGGTATCGATGGAGGCCGTTACAGTCTCCCCCACCTTGAACTCGCCGGAGACCACCTTGCCGTAGTGCATGAACTTGCCGCCCTTGTTCTTCTGGACGTTATTGACCTCAAATCTGGCATTGCCGCAGGTGATGACGCCGTGGTCGGCCACCTGACCGCCCATTTCAGCGTAGAACGGCGTCTTGTCCAGCACCACAATGCCCTCCACGCCGCTCATCAGCTCCTCGGCCTGCTCGTTTTCCACTACCAGCGCAACGATTTTAGCATCGTCTACGGTATCATGGTCATAGCCCACAAACTCCGTGGAGGGAATGTCCTTGCCGAACTCCACACCGGCCCAGCCCAGATCGCCCAGAGCTTTCCGGGCCTCACGGGCGCGGGTCTTCTGTTCCTGCATCTCCCGGTCGAAAGCGGCGCGGTCCAGCGTCATGCCCTCGTCCTCCACCATCTCCACCGTCAGGTCAATGGGGAAGCCGTAGGTATCGTACAGCTTGAAAGCGTCCGCGCCGGAGAACGTGGTCTCGCCCTTGGCCTTGTGCTCTGCCAGCAGGTCGGCGAAGATTCTCATGCCGCCGTCAATGGTCTTGGAGAAGTTCTCCTCCTCCACCCGGATGACCTTGGTGATATAGGCCTGACGCTCCCGCAGTTCGGGATAGTGGCCCTCGTTTTCGTGAACAACGGTGTCCACCACCTCATACAGGAAGGGCTTGTTGACGCCCAGCAGCTTGCCGTGGCGGGCGGCCCGGCGCAGCAGGCGGCGCAGCACGTAGCCCCGGCCCTCATTGGAGGGCAGCACACCGTCGCAGATCATGAAGCTGGCAGAACGGATATGGTCGGTGATGACCCGGAGGGATACGTCCTTCTCCTGGCTCTGGCCGTAGCTGGCGCCGGTGATCTCCGTAACCTTATTGGTAATGTTCATCACGGTGTCCACATCGAACAGAGAGTTCACATTCTGGCAGACAACAGCCAGACGCTCAAGGCCCATACCGGTATCGATGTTCTTCTGCTTCAGCACAGTGTAGTGGTCATGACCATCGTTGTCAAACTGAGAGAACACCAGATTCCAAACTTCCATATAGCGGTCGCAGTCGCAACCCACAGTGCAGCCGGGCTTGCCGCAGCCGTACTTCTCACCGCGGTCATAGTATATCTCAGAGCAGGGACCGCAGGGGCCGGAGCCATGCTCCCAGAAGTTGTCCTCCTTGCCGAATTTGAAGATACGGTCTTCGGGAATGCCAATATCCTCGTGCCAGATGCGGAAAGCCTCTTCATCAACAGGTGTTGTCTCATTACCTGCAAATACAGAGGGATACAGGCGATTGGGATCCAGTCCCACCCACTCGGGAGAGGTCAGAAATTCCCAAGCCCACCGAATGGCCTCTTTCTTAAAGTAATCTCCAAAGGAGAAGTTGCCCAGCATCTCAAAATAGGTGCCGTGGCGGGCCGTGTGGCCGATGTTTTCAATATCGCCGGTGCGGATGCACTTCTGGCAGGTAGTGACCCGGTGCCGGGGCGGCTCCTGCTCGCCGGTGAAATAGGGCTTCATAGGCGCCATACCGGAGTTGATGAGCAGCAGGCTGGCATCACTCTGGGGAATCAGGGAAAAGCTGGGCAGGCGCAGATGGCCCTTGGTCTCGAAAAAGTGCAGGAACATCTCCCGCAGTTCGTTGAGGCCATAGTACTTGGGTTCAGACATATTCATTTCCTCCATTTTTATGTAAATTTCTTGATTTTTGACTGTAAACCGGATTTCCGGCCGGAATGGAACCGTTGGCAACGTTCCACGGCGGCTTTCTTACCGAAAAATAAAATGCTCCGCCCCGGACATAGGGGCGAAGCATTGCTTCACGGTACCACCCTAATTATCCCCCATCCTTGGGGACATCTTAGCCACCGGTAACGGCGTGACCCGTCCCGCTCACCGCGGGCCGCTCCGAAGCGGCTGCTTCCCGGCGTAGGTAAGGGACTTGCACCAAATCTCCCTCTCGCTGATCCGGTTTCGGAAAGCTGACTTCATCCAAGCGTTTTTAAAGATTGAATACAGAAGTCATTATACCGTTTTTCCGACTGTTGTCAAGGTTTTTCCCCATGTCCTGTCCCGGATTTTGAAGGGGCGGCAGCCCATCCCCGGATTTTCAATCATCTTGAAGCATCCGGAGAAATCTGGTATCCTTTATTATACAGGATAGAATCAACAAAAATCGGAACTGACGGAGGTGTGATAACCATGACCCTATCCACTGTGACTGCGCTGGCAAAGCTGTTCGGGCAATACCTGCTCCAGCCGATCCCCTTCACGCTGACCTTCCTGCTCCCGCTCCTGTTCCGCTTGATCGCCCGCAAATACATCTGGCTCACTCTCCCGTTGACCGCACTGGCGGAGGTACTCCTGAATTGGGACAGCTTTTGCTATTACGAGGCCCGCAGCCTCGCCCTCCTATTCACACTGACGCAGCTTGCGGTCATGGCGGTTTTCGTGTGGATCTTACAGGCCGCCGCCAAAAGCTCCCGGTAAACGCCCCGTTTCTCACAGAGGATAGGGTGAGCCGGTCTACAACAGCCGCACGCCCACCCACGGCAGGAGCGTTTGCAGCGCCGACACACCGGGCATGGGAAATTCCTGCGGCTCCAGCACGCCGCCGCAGGCCAGCGGCAGCGCCCGCTGGACGCACAGCACCGGCTCCGTCAGGCTGGAAAGGGTAATGCTGTCCCGGGGCGAGAGGCCGTAGGTCACCACCGTCCCCGCCGAAAAGCCCGCAAGAGAACAGTCCCCCGGTGCCAGCAGCAATTCGGCCTCCACCCGCTCCCCCGCTAAAATGCGGCAGCCGGTGGGAGTCAGTCCCAGTAAGCGCCAGCGGTGGACGCAGACCGCCCCCATGTCCCGCAGATGCGCCACGCCCTCCGGCAACAGAAATTCCCACCCATCCGGGCAGGCGAAAATGCCTCCATCCATCATACCACCTCACGGATAGTTTGGACCGCGGGAAAAATTTCATGCAGGCACTCGTTTTTTCCGCTGGAATATGCTATCATAGTTCCATTCTGTTCCCGAGGTGAAGCGTGTGCATTTCTGGCAGCATTTGAAAACCGTTCAGCATCACCGGCGCCTGGTGCGGCAATACTGCTTTCGGCTGGGGCTGTACTGGCAGGGCCTGACCCATGACCTGTCCAAATTTTCCCCGGTGGAGTTCTGGGCCGGGGTCAAATATTTTCAGGGCGACCGCAGCCCCAATGACGCTCAGCGCCGGGACATCGGCTACAGTGCCTCGTGGCTGCACCACAAGGGCCGCAACCGCCACCACTTTGAATACTGGACGGATTACGGCATGCACGGCGAGGGAATCGTCGGCGTGGAAATGCCAAAAAAATACGTGGCGGAGATGTTCTGCGACCGGCTGGCCGCAAGCAAGGTCTACCGGGGCAAGGACTTCCGGCAGGGAGACCCCTATGACTTTTTCCTGTACGGCAAGCAGAAGCGGCTGCTTATGCACCCCGCCACCTCGGCGCTGCTGGAAAAAATTCTCCTTGTTCTCCGGGACGAGGGGGAGGACGCCGCCTTTGACTATGTGCGGCGGGAGGTCCTCGGGAAGTAGGTGCATTTTTAGTTTCAAAGTTATGTAAATTCCATTGATGTGTGGCTCCGCATATTCCATTTTCATTGATACTACAAGTGAAATTAAAGGATGAAAAGCACCGGCGCTCCCTGCGGAGTGTCGGTGCTTTATGTAAATCGCTTTCGTTTTGCGCGGACATTTTTGGAAATACTGCCGCTCCGGGGCGGCCCGCGTCTGCTGAAAGCGCTGCGGCGCAAGGGCTGGGGCGCGTTCCCCGCAATTCGGTGGTTCTCACCGGCTCAGATAAAACAAATTCCCGTCGGAGATGAAATTTGCCGTGCTGTAAAGCACTGCGGCAGTTTTGATGCTGTGCTGCGCCATATATTCCGCCACAGAAGCGTGGTAGTACCGCAGGTCCACCAGATGCACCTCGGAAAAGCGCTGGACCAAAAAGGGCGCCAGCGAATCGGAATAGGAGTCCCGGATCAGTAGCAGCTTGCTGCCGTCGGTGATCGCCGGGTTTTCAATGACACACAGGGGCTGGTTTCCGCCCAAAAACGAGCTGTATTGATCCTTGTGCTCTAAATAGCTGCGGTCATACAGCTCCCCCGGCTCCGCCCTGCCGGATTTCCATGTGGTGACATTCAGGTAATAGTCCGGCGCCCAATATTCTATGGTATCCGGCATCAGCCAATGGATGCCGGAGGTGGAGTACAGCGTACCGTTGAAATCCGTGCTGGCAGTCTCCGGGCGAAAGCTGCTCTCCTCCAACGGGTCTCTCCCCAAGGCTTCCAGCAGGGCATTGGCCCCATAAAAGGCCCCCCGGGTGGTCCAGTGGTGGTCCGTGCGGTAATAGATGGGTTCCGCCGCGTGCTCCGACAGCGCCCCCAGCATATCCACCGTTGGAAGTCCCGTTTCCTCCGCCGCCCTTTGGAGCAGCACCGGCTGGTCAAGGCTGGGCGCGCCTGCCGGCAGCTTGTCCCGCCAAACCTCCGCCGCCGTGGGAATCAGTCCCAGCAGCACCTGACCGCCTGTCAATTCGGCGAATTTTTTTACCGCCGCCAGATTTTGCTCCACCTGCGCCGCCTCCGGCTCCTCCACCTTAGCGATGAGCGTATCGCCGCAGAGATAGACACCGTTAAATTCTCGCTTCCCCAGCAGCAGCTCACACCGGGCCTTCAGTCCCGTCCAGTCGTCCCGCAGGGGGAACTGGTCGGCAAAATACGTTTCCATATCCGCAGTGAAGCTGCCATTGAGCAGCGTTTCCCGGGAAAGGGACGGACGCTGCGCCAGCGTCCGGTTCTCCGTTTCGGACCGCGCCCGGTCCGGCAGGGCGATGTGCCATACCAGCAGTCCCGCTAAAAAGCCGCAGAACAGGACGGTCATGATCCGGCCCTTATGCGCCATGCCGCTTCCCTCCCCTTCAAAATCTGAAATATAAAAACGGATTGTAGCTGCCATCTACCAGATAGGCCGTGCAGAGCACCAGTCCCGCAAGCATCAGCACAGGGGCCAGCGCCTCCCGCGCCCGCTCCGGCAGGCGCTCCCACACGGCCTTTACCGTATTGGCAGAGCCTACCGTCAGCAGCACCAGCAAAACGGCATATGTTCTGAGATAGTAACCGTCGACGGCGCTCCACAGCGCCCCGCCGCCGAAGCACACGCGGAAATACCCGCCGCAGACGGACAGATCCTCCATGGCGAAGATTCCCCACCCGGCAAACACCACCAGCAGCGTATAGGCATGGCGCAGCCAGCGGGGCAGCCTTTGGAGAAAATCCTTCAGCAGATATTTTTCCAGCATGAGCCACAGGAAAAAGTGCAGCCCCCAGAGAATAAAGTTCCAGCTTGCCCCGTGCCAGAAGCCGGTGCACAGCCAGACGATGAAAATATTCCGCACCGTCCGGGCCGTTCCCCGCCGGCTGCCGCCCAGCGGAATATAGAGGTATTCCCGGAACCATGTAGTCAGGGAAATATGCCACCGCCGCCAAAATTCCGTTACGGAGGCGGCGGTATAGGGACGAGCAAAGTTTTCCGGGAAATGGAAGCCCAGCATCCGGCCCATGCCGATAGCCATATCGGAGTAGCCGGAAAAATCAAAGTAAATTTGAAATCCATAGGCCGCGATACCCAGCCAGCCGCCGAGAGCTGTCAGCATCCCGGCGGACTGCGCCGCCAGCTCCGCGTCCCACAGGGTGCCGATGCTGTTGGCCAGCAGGACCTTTTTCGCAAGGCCTACCGTAAAGCGGCCCGCACCGGCGGCAAAGTCCGCCGTGGTGTTCACCCGCTCCTTCAGCTCCGCCGCCACCTCCCGATAGCGGACGATAGGCCCCGCCACCAGCTGAGGGAACATGGTGACGTAAGCCCCAAAGGCCACAATATCCCGCTGGGCCGGGGCGTCCCGGCGGTAAACGTCAATGGTGTAGCTCATAGTTTGGAACGTGAAAAAGGAAATGCCGATGGGCAGCGGCAGTCCCAGCGCCGGAAGCGTGATTCCCGGCAGACGTGAGAGGTTTTCCGCAAAGAAATCCCAGTATTTGAAAAAGCCCAGCAGGCCCAGATTCAAAATCACGCTCTCTGCCACGAACCACCGGGCCAGCTTATCCCGGCTGCGGTATCTCTCCACCAGCAGGCCATGGGTATAGTCGATGAGGATGGACAGCACCATGATGCCGAGATAGACCGGCTCACCCCAGCCGTAAAACACCAGACTGGTCAGCAGCAGGACAAGATTGCGCCAACGGGGCGGCGCCGCGAAATACAGCGCCAGCGTGAGGGGCAAAAAGCCGAACAGAAACGGCAGGCTGCTGAAGCGCACGGGCTGTTCACCTCCTTTTCACTATAAAGTGATTCTGCTTGAATAGCGTTGAAATATAACAGTTTTTCGTTTTTACATGGCAAACCAGCCGTGGTGTCACGGCTGGTCGTTCCACGTCAGGCTGTTACGCGCCGAACTGGGCGTTCCAAGCGTCCTCGATCTCCGTCTGGTGCTCGCCGGAGGCGATCATTGCCACATAGGCGCCGTTTTGCAGCACCTTGGCAGCCTTCCACTGGTCGATGGTCTCAGGATAGAAGGCGTCCCCGTCCGCCTGACTGTCGATCCGGGTCTGGAGGATCTTCGCCGCCTGCGCAGCGTCCTGCTCACTGTCGGCTTGCAGGAACACATACTCACTCACGGCGTAGGACATCACCGGAGCCTTGGCCAGAAGCTGCTTGGCCGCAATATCGCCCAAACCGGGATAGTACATCTCCAGCATTTCGCCGTCCAGGTCCATCATATCGTCGCCCCAGCCGTATTTTTTCGCCAGAGCGTTGTAAAATCCAGTCAGATCCACGTCATTGGCAGTCTCCGTTTTGCTGCCGCAGGCGGTCAGCAGGCCGCACAGGGTCAGGGCCACAGCCGCCAGCGCAAACAATTTCTTCATAGTACCTCCTTATAAACGTCCCTCAAGGGCGTTCATTTTCTTTCTATTGTGTTCTCTGCTTGCTAATATACACGATTTGCGTTATAATAGTCAAGAAACAAGCGGTAACAATCCGATTACAGAAAAGAGGTTTTTTTCATGTACAGCTTCCGCAACGATTACAGCGAGGGCGCACATCCCCAGGTTCTTCAGGCTCTGACGGACACCAATCTGGTCCAGACCTGCGGCTACGGCGTTGATCCCATCTGCGACGAAGCCCGGGCACTGATTCGCACCCTCTGCGCTGCCCCCGACGCCGCCGTTCATTTTCTGGTGGGCGGCACCCAGACGAACATGACGGTCATCACCGCGCTGCTGGCCTCCTACGAGGCAGTGATCGCCGCCCACACCGGCCATGTCAACTGCCATGAGACCGGCGCCATCGAGGCCACCGGCCACAAGGTCTGCACCGCCTACTCCCCGGACGGAAAGGTGACGCCGGAAATGGTGGAGAGCGTGCTGGCCATCCATGCCGACGGCGAGGAGCACATGGTCGCGCCGAAGCTGGTCTACATTTCCGACACCACGGAGATCGGCACAGTCTACACCAAGGCCGAGCTGACCGCCCTGCGGCAGTGCTGCGACGCTCACGATCTGCTGCTGTTTCTGGACGGTGCGCGGCTTGGCTCCGCCCTCACCTCTCCGGAAAACGATTTGACGCTGTCCGACCTTGCCGCCCTGACGGACGTATTCACCATCGGCGGCACGAAAAACGGCGCGCTGTTCGGCGAGGCGGTCATCATGACCGTCCCCTGTGACCACTTCCGCTGGCACATCAAGCAGCGGGGCGGTATGCTGGCCAAGGGCCGCCTGCTGGGCGTCCAGTTCAAGGCGCTGCTGACGGATAATCTCTATTTCGACATCGCCCGCCACGCCAACGAAATGGCGCTCCGCCTGCGGGACGGTTTTCTCGCCCAGGGCTATGAGTTCCCGGTGCCCTCCCCTTCTAATCAGCAGTTCCCGGTCATGACAATCAAGGCCGCGGAAAAGCTGGCTGCCATGGGCTTTGAGTTCCAGATGGATCACCCGCTGGACGGTGAACGCTGCGTTTACCGCTTTGTGACGAGCTGGGCCACGCCGGAGCACGCCGTAGACGAGCTTTTAGCCGCTCTGGCACAGTGCAAGTAAAGTTTTTCCGCATTATAGTACTTCATCAAAAAAGAGCTGCCGCTCAAGCAGGAGCGGCAACTCTTTTTTTAATTTTTTCCGCGTTTTCTCTTGACACGAACGTTTGTTCGATGTATCATAGCAGCATAAAGAACATTTGTTCGATTGGAGGAATTCATCATGACAGGCTGGACTCTCTTTTTCACGCTTTTCGGTGCCGCTGCTGTAACCGCACAGGTATTCCGGGTGGTGGACTATCTGGAGCGTCCGGCCCGTCGTCCCCGCCAGGCCGCTGCCCGGTAAGGCATGGATGTTTTAGAAAAGCTGGAGATTTTAACGGACGCCGCCAAGTATGATGCAGCCTGCACCTCCAGCGGCAGCCGCCGGGGCTTCCGGGCGGGCTATATCGGCAACACCTCGTCCTGTCCCACTGGCTGCTGCCATACCTTTTCCGCCGACGGGCGCTGCGTGACGCTGCTGAAGGTGTTGATGAGCAACCGCTGTGTCTATGACTGCGCCTATTGCGTCAATCGCCGGAGCAACGAGACCCGGCGGGCCTCCTTCACCCCGGAGGAGCTGGCAGACCTGACCATCAACTTTTTTCGACGGAATTATATTGAGGGGCTGTTCCTCTCCTCCGGCGTTCTGAGGAACCCGGACTACACCATGGAGCAGATGATTCGCGCCATTCGGATTCTGCGGGAAACGTACCGCTTCAACGGCTATATCCATGCCAAGGCCATTCCCGGCGCTGCGCCGGAGCTGGTGGAACAACTGGGACTGCTGGCGGACCGGCTGAGCTGCAACATCGAGCTGCCCTCCGAGGCAGGATTGCGGACGCTGGCCCCCGAAAAAACGAAAACTGCCATTCTGGCCCCCATGCGGCAGATTCAGGTACGGGCAGCCCAAAACCGGGAGGAGCTGGTCAAATACCGCCACACGCCGAGGTTCGCGCCGGCGGGCCAAAGCACCCAGATGATCGTGGGGGCCACGCCGGACAGCGACCTGCACATCCTGCGGCTGACTCAAGGACTCTATGACCGCTACCGCCTCAAGCGGGTCTTCTTTTCGGCGTATGTACCTGTGGTGGAAAGCGCGCTGCTGCCCTCCCGGGAGACAAAACCGCCCATTCTGCGGGAGCACCGGCTCTATCAGGCGGATTGGCTGCTGCGGTTTTACG
>UQMC01000042.1 GCA_900542115.1 uncultured Oscillibacter sp.
CATAAAGCCCTTATAGGGCTTACTCAAGCCTCCGGCTTAGCCGGAGGTTTTGACTTTCAGGTGGGCCACACGGCCTGCCGCAGCGCCGTGAGGTCATGGGTGCGGAAGAGAAAATACAGTGAGCACACCGCGTCGGCGGTAAAGGCCATGAGGCACAGCCATGTGATGCCCGCCGGAATCCGGCGCTCCAGCAGTTCAAGCAGCGGAGCGACACGGGTCACCGCCGGGACAGTCAGCAGTCCCCAACTTAAAGAGAAGGGAAGGCAGACCCGGCCCCGGAGATTGCCGGGGAGGCCGGTATAATCCCAGAAGCAGACGCCTAAGAAAGTTTCGCCCCACCAGTGATAGGCATATTCCACCGCCGTTGTCACCACCGTACCGGAGAGGTACAGCCGCCAGCCGGATAGAAGGGGCGGCGGCAGCGTTAGCACCGCCGTGAGGCCGAGGCCGTATACCGGGCAGAGGGGCTCCAGCAAAAGGCAGCGCCGCCGCTGAAAGGGCGAGCGGGTCAGCGCGGCAAAGATTCGCTCCAGCAGCCAGCCCAAAAGGCTGAAAAACCAAAAGCTCCAAAAAAAATCTGCCATCTATCGCCCTCCTGTGCTGTGATTTTTTCAGTATGAGCAACGCGGCGGGAGTCTATGCGCCTTGCATGGGGCGCTGATTTGTGATACACTCGAAAAAACGAGAGGGGGCAGAGCAGTGGCGGATACTTGGGAAGCGCTGAGGGCGGAATGTGCCGCCTGCCGGGGCTGCGCGCTGGCGGACACCCGGACGAACGTAGTCTTCGGCGATGGAAGCGAAACGGCGGAGATCATGCTCATCGGCGAGGGACCCGGCCAGCACGAGGATGAGGAGGGCGTGCCCTTTGTAGGCAGGGCGGGACAGCTTTTGGACGATATGCTGGAGATCATCCATCTGGACCGGACAAAGGTCTACATTGCCAACGTGGTCAAGTGCCGCCCGCCTCAGAACCGGGACCCGCTGAACGTGGAGCAGGACGCCTGCATCGGCTATCTGCGGCGGCAGGCGGCGCTGGTGCAGCCGAAGATCATCGTGTGCCTCGGGCGCATTGCGGCAAAGGTCATCATCAAGGAGGACTTTAAGATCACGCAGGAGCACGGACAGTGGTTCCAGCGGGGCGGCGTGCAGATGACCGCCATTTACCATCCGGCGGCGCTGCTGCGGGATGAGAGCAAGCGGCCGGACACGTTTTTGGATTTAAAGAGCATTCAGACCAAGGTTCGGGAGCTGTGTGAGCATACAGAGTGCTGAAAAACGGAAGCATCGGCGTTGCCGGTGCTTCCGTTTTGCTCGTGGATTCAGAATGCAGAGCCCTTAAAAATAAATTCGATTTGCGGACAGCGTTTTTCAAACGCTGAATGAATTGGAAAGAAATACAATAGCGGTGATAACGCTTATCACAAGGGGTACAATAAAACAAGAGGCGATCAAGGGTAATGTAAAAATCGGAGAACTGCAAAAGCAGCCCTCCGATTTTTATTTGATTAAGAGTGACAGACCTCAGACCCGCTTCCAGGAGGTACCATCCTTAGTGTCGGTGATCTCAATGCCCTGTGCTTTCAGCTCGTCCCGGATACGGTCGGCTTCGGCAAAGTTTTTGGCCTTTTTGGCCTCATAGCGCTGC
The DNA here is from genome assembly GCA_900542115.1 of uncultured Oscillibacter sp. Taxonomy (GTDB): domain Bacteria; phylum Bacillota; class Clostridia; order Oscillospirales; family Oscillospiraceae; genus Oscillibacter; species Oscillibacter faecalis_A. The sequence continues at coordinate 1,646 of UQMC01000042.1, forward strand.
AGCACCAGCGCGTCAATGGCGGGGTCGCCCTCGCCGGTGACGGTGTAGCCGCCCTCAGCCTTGGCGCTCTGGGCCTTGGCGTTGGCCTCCCGGACAGATGCCGCCCTTTTTAGCAGGGACAGGCTCAGGACGGTATCGAAGCTATCGAGAATGGCCAGTTTCGTGGCGTCATTGGCCTTGGCCTTCAGGGCGTCATACAGCGCGGTAACGCCCATGGAGGTGTTCAGATCGTTGCCCACCTGCTGAATGAATTTGTCCTTGTACTCCTGAAGCACGGCGCTGTCCACGCTGCCATCCGCCGGGTCCAGAGCGGCGATCTTCGCGATGAGCTTGCTGTACGCCGCAGCAGCGTTATCCAGATTTTCCCAAGAGAACACCAGCGCCTTGCGGTAGTGGCTCTGGAGGCAGAAGAAGCGGTAGGCCAGCGGGTCATAACCCTTTTCCTCCAGCAAAGAGACCGTGAGGAACTCACCCTTGGACTTACTCATTTTGCCGTGGCTGGTGTTCAGGTGGGCCACGTGGAACCACTGGGGGCACCAGGGATGGCCCAGATAGCTTTCGGACTGGGCGATTTCGTTGGTGTGGTGGGGGAAGGCGTTGTCAATGCCGCCGCAGTGGAGGTCAAGGTATTCGCCGTTATACTTCATGGAGATGCCGGAGCACTCAATGTGCCAACCGGGATAGCCCACGCCCCACGGGGAGTCCCACTTCAGGGCCTGGTCCTCGAACTTGGACTTGGTGAACCAGAGGACGAAATCGTTTTTGTTCTTTTTGTTGGTGTCCTCCTCCACGCCCTCACGGACGCCGACAGCCAAGTCCTCCTCGTTGTGGTCATTGAACACATAGTAGCGCTTGAGCTTGCTGGTGTCGAAGTACACGTTGCCGCCGGCAAGGTAGGCGTAGCCGGTGTCCAGCAGCTTGGTGATGATCTTGATATAGTCATCAATAAGGCCGGTAGCGGGCTGCACGGTGTCCGGCCGCTTGATGTTCAGCTTGCGGCAGTCGTCAAAGAAGGCGTCGGTGTAGTATTTGGCTACCTCCATGACGGTCTTGTGCTCCCGGTGGGCGCCCTTGAGCATTTTATCCTCGCCCTCGTCGGCATCGGAGGTCAGATGGCCTACATCCGTGATGTTCATGACGCGGTTGACGCTGTAGCCGGTGTAGCGCAGGAATTTTTCCAGCACATCCTCCATGATGTAGCTGCGGAGGTTGCCGATATGGGCGAAGTGATACACCGTGGGGCCGCAGGTGTACATTTCCACGTGGCCGGGGGTGTGGGTGGTAAATTCAGCCTTTTTGTGGGTAGCGGAGTTGTAGAGATACATAAATATCCATCCTTTCAGCAATTTCGGACACAGGACGCGAAAACGCCTCCCGTGCCGCTTCGGCACGAGAGGCGATCAAAAACCGCGGTTCCACTCTCATTTTTCACTCAAAGGCCCGTAACGTGGGCTGGCCGGAGGGCATCTAAAATCCCCCGCGCTCCCGGACGCACGTTCCCATGCTCCGCCGCAGGCACGCTTTCAGCCGGTGACGCGCCCTCTCTGACCCTTGGATGCACGGTACTCTTTCCGTTCAACACGCTATTGCACCTTGTAGGATAGCAGAAAGCGGCGGTACTGTCAAGTCCCTTTCTCACAGGCCCAGCAGGGCAGTGGCAAAGCGGAAATAGATGAGCAGGGAGAGGGCATCCACAATGGTGGTGATGAAGGGGGAGGCCATCACGGCGGGGTCAAAGCCCAGCTTTTTCGCCAGTAGCGGCAGCATACAGCCCACGATCTTGGCGGCGAATACCGTGCAGATCAGCGTCAGGCAGATGACAGCGGCCACGGCGACGGTGATGGGATTGTGGAACACCAGCCGGTCCAGCAGCATGAGCTTGACAAAGTTGGCGGCGGCCAGCGCTGTGCCGCACAGCAGCGCCACCCGGCACTCCTTCCAGACCACCTGAAGAAGATCGGAAAACTCAATATCGCCCAGCGAAATGCCGCGGATGACAGTGACGCTGGCCTGCGAGCCGCAGTTGCCGCCGGTGTCCATCAGCATGGGGATATAGGCGGTGAGAATGGTAAAGGCGCTGAGAGCGTCCTCAAAGCTGGAGATGATCTGGCCGGTGAACGTGGCGGAGATCATCAAAAGCAGAAGCCACGGGATGCGGGATTTAAAGGTCTCAAAGGCACTGGTGCGAAGATAGGGCTTGTCCGTAGGCAGCATAGCCGCCATCTTCTCCATGTCCTCCGTGGTCTCTTCCTGCAAAACGTCAATGGCGTCATCCACGGTGACAATACCCACGAGGCGGTTTTCAGTATCCACCACGGGGAGGGCCAGAAAGTCATATTTACTCAGGGCGCGGGCGGTCTCCTCCTGATCGTCCAGCGTCTGAACGCAGACGAAGTTCCGCTCCATGATGTCCCCAATGACATCGTCTTCCTCCGCCAGCAGCAACGTGCGGATGGAGAGAACGCCGATGAGATGGCGCCCATCGTCAATGACATAGCAGACGTTGATGGTCTCCTTGTCCGGGCCAGTGCGGCGGATGCGCTTCAGGGCGTCCTCCACCGTCATGGTGGCCTTCAAATCCACATACTCCGTGGTCATGATGGAGCCGGTGGAATCCTCGGGGTACTTGAGAATTTCGTTGATGCTCTTTCTTATATCCGGGTCGGAGTGCTTCAGGATACGCTTGACTACGTTGGCGGGCATTTCCTCCACGATGTCCACGGTATCGTCCAGATACAGCTCGTCCAGAACCTCCTTCAGCTCCGTGTTGGAAAAGCCGCGAATCAAAAGCTCCTGCTGGTCGCTCTCCAACTCCACGAACACCTCGGCGGCCTGCTCCTTCGGCAGCAGGCGGAACAGCAGAGGCAGCGTCTTCTCGTCATCCAGATCGTCCGCTAAAATGGCAATGTCCGCAGGCTCCATGGGGAGCAGGAGGTCCCGCAGCTCCGTATATCGTTTTCGGTTCACCAGATCCTCAATCTTTTCCACCAGTTCCCCGCGATTTTCCAACTCAAACATAGCGTGACCTCCTTTCCGGGCGCCGCCCGGTATTTCCGCTCAATGGCGGATGGGAAAATAAAAGACTCCGCCGTCCGGTCCCGGTACGGTGAAGTCCTGCCCTTGGATGCCCCTCGCTCTGCGGAGCGGGCATCCCACCGTTCAAGCTTTAGCTTCACAGGGCGGTGAAATCGCGTTAGATGATACCTTGAAGTTCGATATCGCCTGTTCAAACCCTCTCATGATGTCTCCATCACTCTGCGGCAGCGATCCATATCCCTGTGGTAGCCTTACCTACCGGAATTATGCGGTTGTCATTTCCTACTTGATTATAGTATGCCAAAAAAACGGCAATGTCAACCCATGGCGGCGGATTTTGCAAAGTTTTGACCATTTGATGCAAAGAGGGCGAGAATGGCGGCGGGACGCGCTTTTTCTGCGCGTCCCGCCGGGAATCAGTTCAAGCTGTTTTCACTTTGTCGGAACAGCTTTTGCACCCGCTCCGCCGTGTCCGGGTGACGGGCAAGGGAGGGGTCATGGGCCAGCAGCTCCTCAGCGGCGGTCTGGGCCTCGGTCAAAAGGCGGGTATCGCAGCCGATGTCTGCCACCCGCAGCCCCGGCAGGCCGTGCTGCCGAAGGCCGAAGAAGTCGCCGGGGCCCCGGAGCCGCAGGTCCTCCTCGGCAATTTTGAAGCCGTCGGCGGTTTTCGTCATGGCGCGGAGCCGCTGACGGGTCTCGTCATTTTTGTTGTCGGACACCAGCACGCAGTAGGACTGGTGCTGCCCCCGGCCCACCCGGCCCCGAAGCTGGTGGAGCTGGCTGAGGCCGAAGCGCTCCGCGTTTTCCACCACCATCAGACTGGCGTTGGGAACGTCCACGCCCACTTCAATGACGGTGGTGGACACCAAAATATTCGTTTCTCCTGCGGCAAAGGCGGACATTACAGTGTCTTTTTCCCTGGACTTCATTTTGCCGTGGACATAGGCAACCCTTAAATCCGGGAAAATTTCGGATTGCAGCTTTTGGGCGTATTCCGTCACAGCCTTGCGCTCATCGGGGAGATCATCATTTTCGGATACCATGGGGCAGACGATATACACCTGCCGCCCGGCCTCCACCTGCTTGCGGATAAAGGCGTACAGTCTGGGATAATAGGCGGAGGTAACGGCGTAGGTCTCAATGGGCTTGCGGCCCGGGGGGAGCTGGTCAATAACGGAAACATCCAGATCACCGTAGAGAATCAGCGCCAGCGTCCGGGGAATGGGCGTGGCGGACATGACCAGCGTGTGGGGGTGCTCGCCCTTTTCTGCCAGCGCTGTCCGTTGGGCCACGCCGAAGCGGTGCTGCTCGTCCGTTACCACAAGGCCGAGGTTGGCATAGGCCACGCCGCCGGAGATGAGGGCGTGGGTGCCGATGGCAAAGTCCAGCTCGCCGGAGGCAAGTTGTGCCGTAACGGAACGCTTTGTTTTGGCGGGAGTGGAGCCGGTAAGCAGGGCACAGCGAAGCCCTAACTGTTCCAGCAGCGGGGCAAGGCCCCGATAGTGCTGCTCCGCCAAAAGCTCCGTAGGGGCCATCAGCGCTGCCTGACGTCCGTTTTTCACGCAGAAATAGACGCAGGCGGCGGCCACCATGGTCTTGCCGGAGCCGACATCCCCCTGACAGAGCCGGTTCATGGGCTTCCCGGCGGTCATGTCGGCAATGGCCTCGTCCACGCAGCGGCGCTGGGCACCTGTCAGGATAAAGGGGAGGGCATCATAAAACGGCGCCATATCCACAGGGCGGAACGGCTCCACGGACACGGTTTCCCGCCGGGAACGCAGCAGCTTCAGCCCGATGGCGAAGAAGAACAGCTCCTCAAAGGCCAGCCGCCGTCGGGCGATGTCCAGCGCCTCGGGAGATTCCGGGAAGTGGATATTCTCATAGGCATAGTTTACCCGGCAGAGGCCGTGGGTCTGCCGCACGGAGTCCGGCAGGCAGTCCGGCAGAATGTCGGCGCATTCGTCCAAGCCCTGCCGGATGGCCCGGGACAGCAAAAGCTGGCTCACTCCGGCAGTGAGGGGGTAGACCGGCACGATGCGGCCGGTGAACTCCCGGCGGCCCTCCGGCTCCACCACGGGGCCGGCCATGGTCTTCCGCAGGAGGGAACCCTCGGCCCGGCCGTAGAAAATGTAGGTTTCGCCCACCCGGAGCTGGTCTTTCAGCCATGACTGATTGAAAAAGGTGACGTCCAGCGCGCCGGTATCGTCCACAGCCCGGACCTTCACCAGATCCATGCCCTTGCGAATGTGGGATACCTTTGGCTCCGAGGCGATCATGGCGGAGACACAGGCGGTCTCGCCGGGAATGAGACTGCTGATGGGCCTTGTCTCCCGGCGGTCTTCATAGCGGCGGGGGAACCAGCCGACAAGGTCGCCCAGCGTGAAAATGCCCAGCTTTCCCAGCGCCTTGGCCTTGGCCTCGCCGATGCCCTTGATATAGCGCACATCGGTATTCAGGTCCGCCATGCTGCCGCCCCCTTTCAGGCAAAATAGAACAAGGCTATTATAAACGGCGGCGGGAGATTTGAAAAGGGAATCCTGCCGAAAAATGGAAAGGAACGAAAAATCCGGCCCTGCCAAAATCGGCGGGGCCGGGGAATTTGGGAAACGGCATCTGCGTTTTGATTGTTACAGCGCGGTGTTCACATAGTCTACAAAGCGGTAGGTCAGGCCGTTTTCCGTGACCGGCGCTTCAGTGCGCTCCACTGTCCACTCCGGCAGAGCATCTAAATTTGGAAAAAACGTATCGGCGTTTTCAGCGGCGGCGTCCACGCGGGTGACGCAGGCGCGGCGGCACCGGCCCAGCAGAGCGGTGTAAATACTGCCGCCGCCGATGAGCCAGACGTCCTCTCCGTCCCCAGCCAGCCGCAGCGCGTCCTCCGGTGTGTGGACGATCTCACAGCCCTCCCGGGAAAAGTCCGGGTCACGGGTGATGACGATGTTTCGCCGCTTGGGCAACGGTCTGCCGCCGGGGAAGGAATCCAGGGTCTTGCGGCCCATGATGACGGTGCCGCCGGTGGTCAGCGCGCGAAAATGCTTCATGTCCCCCGGCAAGGAGAACAGCAGATCACCGCTCCGGCCAATGGCCCACTGTTTATCTGTGACAACGATGGCGTTCATGGTATGGCTCCTTAAATGGCAATGGGAATTTTATCCTCGAAGGGGGCGGGGGTGTAGCCCTCCATCGTAAAGCTGTTCCGGGTGAAGGCATAGAAATCCGTCACGGAGGGGTCTATGGCGAACTTCGGCGCGGGGGCGGGGGTCTGGGTCAGCATCTTCTCCACGATGGGCACATGGCGGTCATAAATATGGGCGTCGGCGATGACGTGGACCAGCTCGCCGGGCACAAGGCCGCTGACCTGAGCCATCATGTACACCAGCACGGCGTACTGCACCACGTTCCAGTTGTTGGCGGCCAGCATATCCTGGCTGCGCTGGTTCAAAATGGCGTTGAGGACATTGCCGGAGACGTTGAAGGTCATGGAGTAGGCGCAGGGGTAGAGGTTCATCTCGTGGAGGTCGGCAAAGTTATAGATATTCGTGAGGATGCGGCGGCTGGCAGGATTGTGCTTCAAGTCGTAGAGCACCCGGTCCACCTGATCCATATCCCCCTCGGGATAGTGGTGCTTGACGGCCAGCTGATAGCCGTAAGCCTTGCCGATGGAGCCGGTTTCATCCGCCCACTGGTCCCAGATCCGGGCGTTGAGGTCATGGACGTTGTTGGACTTTTTCTGCCAGATCCACAGCAGCTCGTCCACAGCTGTTTTCCAGTAGGTCCGGCGGAGGGTCAGAATAGGAAACTCCTTTTGCAGATCGTAGCGGTTGACGATGCCGAATTTTTTGATGGTGTGGGCGGGCGTGCCGTCCTCCCAGTGCGGGCGGACGTTCTGGTCGGTGTCCCAGACGCCGTGGTCCAGAATCTCCCGGATGTTTTGAATGAATACGGTATCCGCGTAGCTCATGTGACAGCGCCTTCGACAGTTTTTCTTCAGCATAGCAGAAGCGGAGCGCTTCGGCAATCCAAAATTTCACTGTGAATTTCAGCATATTTTATAGCAATTTTCGGATGAAAACAGAAAATTCACCTTGAAAACGCGCAAAAAGTGCGGTAGCATAGAGAAAAAGGGAGGTGGTTTTGTGCTGGACCGCAGCGAGGTAGGCAAGCGGGGCTACTTGGACCGGGATTTCCGGCTGGTGCACCTGAAGGATTCTTTAGCGCCGCGCATCGACTATCACTACCATGAGTTTGACAAGCTGGTATTTTTCCTCGGCGGCAGGGTGACCTATGTGGTGGAGGGCGTGACGTATTTCCTCCGGCCGTGGGACATCCTGCTAATTCAGCATAACCTCATCCACCGGCCCATCATCGATGCCTCAGAGCCCTATGAGCGGGTGGTGCTGTGGCTGGGACGGGACTGGCTGGCGCGCCGCAGCGACCCCGGCGAGCCGTTGGACGCCTGTCTTGACCACAGCCGGGAAGCGGGCTTCCATCTGTTGCGGACAGCAGAGGAGCGCCGGCTGGGCTATGCACGGGCCATCGGCCATCTGGAGGATTCCCTGCGCTCCGAGGAATTCGGCGCCCGTCGTATGGCGGATACCCTGTGCCAGCAGATTCTCATCCATGTGAACCGGGACCTGCTGCGGGCCAATACGGCCCAATCGGAAACGGACAGCTACCGGGTGGACCCCAAAATGGAGGAGGTTCTGCGCTATATCGCCTCCCATCTGGAGGAGGATCTATCGGTGGACGCGCTGGCGGGACGGTTCTTTATGAGCCGGTACTACCTGATGCATCGCTTCAAGGAGGTGACGGGCTCTACCGTCCACCAGTACACGGTACAAAAGCGCCTGCTTCGGGCGGGAGAGCTGATTCGCGAGGGCGTGCCGGTGATGAAGGCGGCGGAGCAGGCGGGCTTCCCGGAATATTCCTCGTTTCTGCGGGCGTTCCAGAGCACGTTCCACACCAGCCCCCGGAGCTTTAAGTAAAATAGCGCCCTGCCGAAAGGCGGGGCGCTGCTTTGCTGTCAAAAGAGAGACCGCAGCGGTGGTACCGATGCGGTCTCTTTTTTGATTTATGCAAGGAAGCCCTTGAGGATGCACTCCTCGGCCTCCTCCGGGGTCAGGCCCAGCGTTTCCAGCTTCAAAAGCTGGTCTCCGGCGATTTTGCCGATAGCGGCCTCGTGGACCAGTTGTGCCTCTGTGCTGTTGGCTACGATGGCGGGAATGGACTGGATATGGGCCTCGTCCATGATAATGGAGTCGCACTGAACATGGCCGAAGCAGGCGCTGTTACCCACCATTTTTGGATAGAAGGTCTGGCGGGAGGTGTTTTTGGCAACGGAACGGGAAATGACCCGGCCCTTGGAATTTTCACCGTCAAGAACGATTTCCATATCGCTTTCGGCCACCTGATCACCATGGGTCATGAGCCGCTCCGTGACCACCGCCTCGGCATTTTTGCCGCAGACGATCTTTGTTTCCCGCTTTGTGGAGTCGATGCCGCGAATCTGCACGGTCTCCATTTGAATGGAGGCGCCCTCCTCCAGATAGACTACCGTTTGGGGATTCATGATGCGGCCGCCGGTGCCGTCGCCCTCGCCGTAGTGCTTCTCCGTGTACTTTACATGGGAATTTTTGCCGACATAGAAGGTGTGCAGACCGTCATGGCGGCTGGCCTCGGCGCCGCAGTTGTGGATACCGCAGCCCGCTACAATGTCCACATCGCAGTCCTCACCGATGTAGAAGTCATTATAGACCATTTCCTGAATGCCGGGCTTTGTGATGATGACGGGAATGTGGCACTGCTCGCCCTTGGTCCCGTCCTTGATGCGGATGTCAATGCCGCTTTTGCCATCGGTCTTTCCAGTGATCTCAATGTGCTCCGTGGACTGGCGGCCATCGCAGCCGGAGTCCTTGCGGATGTTGAAGGCGCCTATGGGCTTGCCGACAAGATCGGCGATTTTTTCCAAAAGCTCCCGATCTACCTGAGATTCCATCATAAGGCGTGTACCTCCTTGTTCAGTACCGGGCAGGAGCCCAGCGTATCAGACAGAATTTGCGGCAGGATGTCCTGCGGCAGACCCCGGTGCCGGATGGCACCGTCGCCCACAACGATGACCTCATCCGCCAGTGAAATAATACGCTCCTGATGGGAAATGATGATCATGGTGGCGCTGCCCTGACTGTGGATCTGCTCGAAGGTCTCCGTCAGCCGGGCGAAGGACCACAGGTCGATGCCTGCCTCCGGCTCGTCGAAGATCATCAGGTCGGCGTTCCGGGCCAGAATGGAGGCGATCTCAATGCGCTTGACCTCGCCGCCGGAGAGGGACACATCCACTTCACGGTCCAGATAGTCATTGGCGCAGAGCCCCACCTTGGTGAGGTACTGGCAGCATTTGTCCTTGGAGAGCTTTTCATCGCCGGAGGCGATGGTCAGAAGGTCCCGGACCGTCAGCCCCTTGAAGCGGGGAGGCTGCTGAAAGCCGTAGCTGATGCCAAGCTTGGCCCGTTCCGTAATAGTCATGTGGGTAACGTCCTGACCGTTCCAGATGATCTGGCCGGCCGTGGGGGTGACGAGGCCCATGATGATTTTTGCCAGCGTGGTCTTTCCGCCGCCGTTGGGGCCGGTAAAGACCACCAGACGGTGCTCGTCGATGCACAGGGAGATGTCCTTCAGAATGTCCAGCGTTCCCTCCGGCTCCTGAACGGAGTAGCTGATGTGCTTGAGTTCCAGCATGGAATATCCTCCTTTTGAAAAGGAAACTGATCGTTTATTTTCCTTAGTATACCAAAAAATGGCGGGATTATGGGTTGCAGAAGCAACAGAAAAAGGCGAAATTCCATGAAAATCGCCTGAGTACTCACCATACCATATTTGGAAAGGATTGTCAAAGGCTGCCGCGGCTTTTTTTGGAAAATCCGGTACCTTTTCGGCCTGTCGGCATAGGCTGGAGGGAAAAGGAGGGGAGCATATGGCACAGGTACTCCCGGAGGTTTATGATTTCAGGCAGCATGACCGGCTCTGGCGGCGGGTGCAGCCGGGGCTGGAACCTTACCCGGAGGCGGATACATCCGGAGGAAATCAAGCGCAGACATCCGACGCGGGTATGACATTGGCGCAGGAGAGCCGCCTGCCCGGAGCGGAGCAAAACCCCTGCTGCATGGGGACGGAGGCGGCGGAGCTGCTGACGGTTTTGGAGGGCTATATCGCCGATGAACTGGCGGAGCGGCGGCTGTATCTGGCACTGGCCCAGCGAGCGCCGGTCTGGGCGCGGCAGACTATGCGGGAGCTGGCGGAGGATGAGGGCGATCATGCCCGGCAGCTTATGACCGCCCGGTACCTCATTACCGGCCAATGCCGGCAGCCGGAGGCGCTGCCGCTGGAACTGGTGTCCGCCGGGGATTGGTGCGCGCTGCTGCGGCAGCGGTATCACAGTGAGGTCTGCGGCGGCATGAATTATGCCCGCACGGCGGATTCCACCCCGGACCACTGCCTTGCGGAGCTGCTGAACGGTCTCAGCGCCGCGGAATACCGCCATGCGGAGCGGATTCGGGGCTTGCTGGAGCGGTGCCTCGGGCAGCGGAAGTGCTGAAAATATAAACCGCGAAAGCCTGCGGGACAGTGACGGGGCATTGTCCTGCGGGTATTTTTGTGCTATACTGCATTGCAATATGAAAAGCAATGGAGGCACAGACCATGTACGATGAATTGACGGAAGTGGACATCCGCAAGATGCAGGAGGAAATGGACTACCGAATCCGGGAGCTGCGGCCGCAGCTCATCGAGGAGGTCCAGACCGCCCGGGCATTCGGAGACCTCAGCGAGAACTATGAATATAAATGCGCCAAGCAGGCCAAAAACCGCAACGATAGCCGCATCCGCTATCTGGAGCGGATGATTCGCACGGCGAAGGTCATCAAGGTACAGGAGCAGGCGGATGCCGTGGGCCTTTTCGACACGGTGACGATCTACAACGAAATGCTGAAAAAGGAAATGACTGTCCGCATTGTCACCACGCTGCGGCAGGACGCGCTGAAGGGCCTCATCAGCAAGGAGTCCCCGGTGGGACAGGCGCTCATGGGCCATAGGGTCGGCGACCGGGTACAGGTGGCGGTCAGTCCGGAGCTGAAGTACACCGTGGAGATTCGGAGCATCGAAAAGGGAACCGACGATGAGAGTCTGGACATCAGCAGCTATTAAGACCCGGACGCGGCAGCTATATAATTCGGATGAAAAATGGGAAAGCCTATTGAAATATGGGCAATGTTGCCGTAAAATAAAACTGGAATCCTGTTGAATTCAGAGGAGGACGCGCCATGCGTGTGATCACCGGCTCCGCTCGGGGCCGCCGCTTAAAAGAGCTGGAGGGAATGGAGACCCGCCCGACAACGGATCGAGTGAAGGAGGGACTGTTCAACGTCCTGCAATTCGATATTGAGGGGCGGCGGGTGCTGGACCTGTTCGCGGGGACGGGGCAGCTTGGAATCGAGTGTCTCAGCCGCGGAGCGGCCTCCGCTGTATTTGTGGACAAGCGACCTGACGCCGTGAAGCTGATTCGGGAAAATTTGAAGCTCTGCGACCTGACGGACCGGGCCCGCGTTGTGGCCGGGGACTCCATGGAGTTTTTGAAGTCCGTCCGGGAAAAATTTGATCTGGTGCTGCTGGACCCGCCTTATCAGGCGGAGCTTTTGGAGGCGGCCATCGCTCATATTGCGCGGCACGATCTGCTGACGCCCCACGGTATGATGGCGGCGGAGCACCCGGCGGATAAAACTCTGCCGGCGCTGTCCGCACCCTATCGCATGGGCCGGACGTACCGCTACGGCAAGATCGCCGTGACCATCTATCACCGGGACGGGGAGGCAGAGACATGAGAATCGCAGTCTGCTCCCGCAGCTTTGACCCCATCACGCTGGGGCACATGGACATTATCCGCCGCACGGCGGCCTGCTTCGATCAGGTGTATGTATGTGTCAGCCCTAACACTGAAAAGCGGGGCCAGATGTTCACGCCGAAGCAAAAGCTGAAATTGGTGGAGGCGGCGGTGGCGGAGCTGCCCAACGTCACAGCGGAGTTGTACGGCGGGTTGCTGTCGGACTACGCGGCGGAGCATAGGGCCACGGCCATTGTCCGGGGCATTCGCAGCGCCGGGGACTTTGACACGGAGTACCAGCAGGCCATGGTGAACCGGGGACTGCACCCGGGACTTGAGACACTGCTGCTGCCGGCGGACCCGGCTTACGTATATTTGAGCTCTACGGTGGCGCGGGAAATGATTCACTACCGCCAGCCGTTGGAAAAATATTTGCCGAAGGCGGTCCTGCCCCTGATTCGGGACTGGACAGAGGAAAGATAAGGAGAGTGCGTTATGGCTGAAAATGATGTCAACCGCTTGATCGATATGCTGTATGAACGGGTGGAGGACGCCAAGTCCCCAGCCCTGAAGCCTAATTTGAGCATGGTGGACCGGGACGAGATTCTGGATCTGCTGGACGAGCTGCGCAGCCAGCTTCCCGTGGAGCTGAAGCGGGCGCAGGAGCTGCTGGCCGCCCGGGAAAAATTTGTGGATGAGGCCAAGCGGGATGTAGAGCGCATGATGCGTCAGGCGGACCTGGAGGCCAAGAGCAAGATTTCCGACAGCGAGGTGCTCTATGCTGCCAAGGAAAAGGCCCGGAAGATCATCGCGGATGCCGAGGACCGCTCCCGCCAGCTCTGTCAGGTGGCCAATGAGTACGCCGAGGATGCACTGGCCCGGACAGAGGAAGCTGTACAGGCCGCTCTGACCGAGGTGAAGCAGTCCCGGTCCGCGTTCCGGGCCGCCTCCGCCGCCAAGCTCCAGGAGCAGCGGGAAAAGCTGGACGCAGAGAAGAAAAATGCGGAGCAGCCGGAGAGCTGACGCCGTATTCTAAAGGCGGACAGTGTTCGGTTGACCGTAACCGAGGCCGGCAGACAAGAAAGAGAACGGAATTTGTTGAAATTTTGTTAAAAATCACGAAAAATGTCGTGCAACATTTTTGAGACAACCAATATATAGCGCGATAAATGCAAAGGAAGGCCCATCGGCACAAGATATTGTGCCGATGGGCTTTCCTTATTTTACGTAAACCGCTGAAACGAGATGGAACGTCTGTTCTAAAATGCGCGGTTTCTCAGATTTTTGGAAAGAAATGGCTTAATTGCAAGGGTTTGCGTCGGAAAAAAATGCTTGCAATCCATTTTGGAATCGCT